>NZ_RAWK01000010.1 GCF_003612165.1 Corallococcus aberystwythensis
GAAAAGGGGCGGGGGCTTGCCGCACGCTGTGTCCTTTCGCGGACACGCGGTTCGCGCACCCCACTCCGGGTTCCCAGGCTCCCAGGCTCCATGATGCTCTCCGTTCTTCTCGCCGGGCTGCTGACGCAGACGGCGCCGCCGGCCAACGCTCGTCAGCAGGGTGTGCCCATTGGCCGGGGTGACAAGGTCCCCACGGTGGTGTTGAGCGCGCCGTCCGGTGGGTGGACGGTGGACCGGATGCTGCGCATCGAAGGCACGGTGAGCGACGTCACGGTGGATCCCGTGGTCGTGTCCATCAACGGCGACCGCTACCTCATGCGCACGGAGGGCGGGCGCTTCAGCCGCAAGTTCCCCGCGGCCAGCGGGAAGAACGTCGTGACGGTGATGGCCACCAACAAGGGCGGCACGGCGCGCACGCAGGCGACGAGCTACGCGCAGGTGCCCCCGGTGCCGCTCAAGGCCATCCTCACGAGCGACACGGACGGCGTCTACACGGACCTGCACATCTACGAGCCCACGGACGCGAGCAGCGCGGGCGACACGCTGAACGTGTCGTCCATGGCGCACGTGTACTGGGCGAACACGGAGAGCCCGTCCGGCGGCACGTTCTTCCTCAACGAGCAGGGCGGCGACTTCGACCAGCCGGCCTACGGTCCGTACCTCTACATCCACCGCGCGCCGCCGAAGGGCGTGTACCTGGTGGCGACGAACTACTGGCCCAGCGGCGACAAGGCGCACACGGTGGCCACGCTCAACCTGGCGCTCTTCGAGGGCACGCCGGGCGAGGTCCGCCGCCGCGTGCGCATCCCGCTGGCGACGCCCGGCACGACGCGCGTGCTCGCGTGGGTGAACATCCTGGGAGACGGCCAGGCGGAGGTGTACGTGCCGTCCGCGGATCCAAAGCCCAAGGGCAAGGGCTGGCCCACGAACCTGGAGGAGGCGGTCAAGGAGCTCCAGAAGAGTGGCGACGGCGAGAGCGGCGGCGGCGAAGGCGAAGGGGAAGAAGGCTACTGACGCGACCGGCGCTCCCGGCACGGCCCCGCCATGCGCGTCCTGATGCTTACGTTGTTGCTACACGCGGCCCCGCTTCCGTCCGGGACGCCTCCCGTGTCCCCTGCGCGCGAAGCCGCGTCTATCGCACCGGAGCCGGTGTCTCCTGAAACGCGCGCACGGCTCTTGCGCCGCGAGGTCGCGCAGGTGGCGCTCGCGCAGGTGAAGGCCCCGGACGCGGCGTGGCAGCCCGCGCAGCGCGACTGCGCGGGCCTCATCCGCTACGCGTACCGCACGGCGTACCGGCGCGTGGCCGCGGAACGGCTCTCGTCCCCGCTGTGGCAGGACACGCGCGGCACCCCTTCCGACTTCGCGGACGCGGAGACGCTGATCAGCCGCAGCTTCGTTCCGCTGGGCCGGGGCGTGGATGCGCGCGAGCAGCTTCGCACCGGGGACGTGGTGGCCTTCCGCCAGGAGCACGACGCGGGCCCCGTCTTCCACCTGATGCTCGTGGTGCGCCCGGAGGACCGGGCCCATGCACCCGCGCGCGTCGTCTACCACCCCGGTGAGGCTGGCGCGCGCGTGCGCACCGGCATCCTGGATTCACTCGCCACCGAGGCGCCGCTGGAGTGGCGCCCCGTGCCGGCCAACGCTTCCTTCCTCGGCTTCTTCCGCTTCAAGGAGTGGATGTCATGACGTCTCCCGTGAGCCCGCCGCCCCCCGCTGGAGGCGGAGGCAAGGGTCCCTCGTCCGCCGTGCGCATCGCGCTCATCGGCGCCATCGTCGTGGGCGTGGGCGTGGGGGCCTTCGTCATCGGCCGCAAGAGCAGTGGCGGCAGCTCCGGCCCCGCCTTCTCCTCGGGTGAGCCCAAGGGCCCGCCGTCCGCGGGCGCCACCGTGGAGGGCATGCCGGAGGTGTCCTCCGAGCCCACGAAGATGGAGGTGCCCGGCGCCACGGCGCTCCCCGCCATCTGGGTGGACGTGCACTCGCCCGCGAAGGTGCGCGACGCGCTGGCGCGCAACGCGTGGTTGAAGGCGCAGTGGGAAAAGCCGCTGGGCCAGGGCTTCGCGAGCGGCTGGGCCGCGTTCCTGGGCTCCACCGGCACCGACCTCAAGGCGTCCTTCAAGGGCGCGGTGCTGGACGTCGTCGCCGGGCAGCTGCTCGACACGCCGTTCCGCACGGTGTGGTTCTCCGGCGACGCGCGCGTGGGCACGCCAGCCCTCCTCGTCCCCAAGGCGAACAAGACGTCGCAGGCGGCGTGGGACGCGCTGGACGCCGTGGCGAAGCGCGGGGAGATGGTCGCGGAGCGCTGCCCCTCCGGCATGGGAGAGAAGGTGCCGGATGGCGGCTTCCACCTGTCGCGCTGGCTCGTCGCGGAGCAGACGGTGTGGGCCGCGCGCACGGCGGACCGGCTGGTGCTGTCGCGGCATCCGGTGGTGGTGCTCCAGGCGCTGTGCACGCCGCTGCCGGAGCTGGACGCGGATGACGGCGTGGACGTGGAGGTGGGCTTCGACCCGAACGCCTACGGCCGCGAGGCGCAGCTCTTCACCCACGTGCTGGGGCTGGGCGAGGACACGCGCCTGCAACTGCGCGTGGACGGCGACCGGCTGGTGGCCAAGGGCATCGCCGGGAAGCTCCGCCCGGACGGGCGCGCCTATGATGGCAAGCCCCTCTCCGATAACCTGCTCAAGCTGGTGCCGGAGGACACGCCGGTGCTGTTCGCGTTCCAGCTCACGCTGCCGGAGTCGCTGGAGCCCGCGCAGCTCAACGCCTTCTGGAAGAACGAGGGCCAGCCCCGGACGCGCACGCGCCAGGTGGCCCTGGTGTGGACGCCTCGCGGGAACGCGTCACTGGAGCCGGAGCTGGCACTCCTGTGGGGCGATGAGAAGGACGCGGAGGGCCTCTCCGCGCTGTTCTCCGGCGGCGCTCGGACGCTGACGCGCGCCACGCTGTGCAAGCACGTGGTGCTGGCCACGGGCCCGCAGGAGGTGGAGCGGCTCCAGAAGGCGTGCGAAGGCCGCGCGCCCAATATGCTCAACGCCGCGGGCCCGGTGGTTGCGGGGCTGCGCGCGCCCTCCACGGTGATGCTGGGCATCAACACGGGGCGGCTGCTCAGCGGGCTCGCGATGGACGGCTTCACGTCCGAGGCGCGGGTGGACCGCTCGGCGCCCATGCCCAAGGCGGCACCTCCTGAAATCGAAGCAGCCCGCCGCGACCTGGAGGCCCTGCCGTACCTGGGCTTCCGGGGCAACGTGCAGGGCTACGTCATGCTGTCGGAAGGGTTCGGGACATGAAGACCTCCGTGCGTTTCGCGGCGCTGGCCGCGCTCCTGTTGTCCGGCGTGGCGCTGGCCAAGCCGCTCTACATCACCGTCCCGCGCTCCTATGGCAGCGGCGAGCCGGTGGCCGTGGACGTCGCCTTCGAGGACAAGGGCCCTGTCGAACTGCGCGTGCTCCAGCCCGCCAACCTGGACGCGTTCATCCGCGCGCAGGGCGACCTGCGGCGCGCGTATGAGACGCCGCCCACGCTGCTCAACCCGGGCCGGGGTTTGAGCCGAGGCCTCAACGCGGTGCGCTCGCCGGGCATCGTGCTGATGGAGGCGCTGTCGCCGGACTTCCGCCAGGAGGTGGGTGAAGCGCTGCCGAAGCCGCCGCCGGAGTCTTCGTCCGGCGAGCCGCTGGCGAAGGTGGCGGAGGGGCCGGAGAAGCTGGTGGGCACGCCGCCGGGCTTCTCCGTGGTGCGCAGCCAGTGGCTCAACCTGGACCTGGGCGGCGCGAACCGCGACTTCAACGTGCCGGGCTTCGACACCGGCGGCAGCGGCAGCGGCTTCCAGGAGCGCCGCGTGCTGCTCGCGCCGCTGCCCGCGGGCATGTACGTGCTCCAACTGGTGCAGGGCCGGGTGGAGGGGCAGGTGGTGCTCGTCGTCAGCGACGTCACCGTGCAGCTCAAGCAGACCGACGGCCAGGTGCTGGTGCGCGTGGCGGGGCGGGACCAGCAGCCGCGCGCGGGGGCGCAGGTGCAGGTGTACCTGCCCACGGGCAAGGGCCCCACGGGCACCACGGACGACAAGGGCGAGGTGACGCTCGCGGTGACGGAGCCGCGCGTCATCGCGACGGTGACGGCCGGGAAGGACACGGCCATCGTGGACACGGACTTCTACTCCGCGCTGGCGGTGGCGCCGGACGTGTTCATCTACAGCGACCGGCCCATCTACAAGCCGGGCCACGAGGTGAAGTTCCGCGGGCTCGTCCGTCAGCCGGACACGTTCCTCGCGCGCCTCTTCACGCCGAAGAAGCGCGACGTGCGCGTGAAGCTGGTGTCGCAGGAGGGCCGGGAGCTCGTCACGCGCGCGGCGGTGGACGACTTCGGCGCGTTCAATGGCACGCTCAAGGTGCCGGACGACCTGGGCACGGGCGTGCTGCGCATCGAGGCGGACCTGGACACGCACCCCTACCAGGGCGAAGCGCGTGTGCAGAACTACGTGAAGCCCACGTTCTACCTGGAGGTGCAGCCGGCGTCGGAGACGGTGGTGCCGGGCCAGACGGTGAGCGTGACGGTGCGCGCGCGGCGCTACGCGGGCGGCGTGCCCAAGGGCGCGAAGTACGAGGTGTTCCTCTACCGCAGCCTGCTGGACGCGCCCGCGTGGGTGGACGACTCCGGCCGTGGCGGCCAGGGCAGCGCGGTGACGTACGGCACCGCTGGCAGCAGCGAGGGCAAGCTGAGCGTGCCGGAGCGCCTGTATTCGTCCGTCGCGGAGCGCGGATCCACGGACGACCCGTGGTCCAGCGCGAGCGAGTTCGACGAGGACGGCGAGGCCGAGGTGGAGGTCGCCGTGCCCGCGCTCAAGCCGGGCGAGGAGCGGCTGCCGTACCGCTACAGCCTCACCGTGCGCGCGCGGGATGATCAGGAGACGTTCGCCAACGCCACCGCCGCCTTCTTCCTGTCGAAGGTGGAGGTGATGGGCGTGGCGCGCTACTCGGACGCGGTGGTGCAGAAGGGTGCGGACGCGCAGCTGTCCGTGCGCGCCACCACGCTGTCCGGCAAGCCGTATGGCGTCACCACGGGCGAGGTGGAGTTCGTGCTGCGCCGCGCGGACGGCAGCGAGAAGCCGCTGGGCAAGCAGGCCTTCACCACGCAGCAGGACGGCACGTCGCGCCAGAAGGTGCCCACGTCCGACGTGGGCGCGGTGGTCGCGCGCGTGACGGTGAAGGACAAGAAGGGCGAGGCGTGGACGGGCGAGGAGTCGCTGCTCGTCATCGGCGGCGCGGAAGAGCCCGTGGCGCAGGTGCCCAACCTCACGCTCGCGTCGCTGTCCGGAACGCTGGCGCCGGGGGACAGCGCGAAGCTGGTGGCGCTCCTGCCGGATGGCTGGGGCCAGGGCGGCCGGGACGCGGGGCCCGTGTGGGTGACGCTGACGGGCGCGGGGCTGTATGGCACCTCGGTGGTGAAGCTCACGGGCCGCACGCTGGTGCATTCGTTCCCGGTGGAGAAGCGCTTCGGCAGCGCGGTGTACGCGTCCGTGGCGTACCCCACGGCGACGGGCCGCTGGGAGGAGCGCACGGTGGCCTTCCGCGTGGTGCCCAAGGAGCGCACGCTCACGGTGGCGTTGCAGCCGCGCCGCGCGGAGGCGCTGCCGCTCACGGAGCAGGCCATCGATGTGCGCGTCACGGACAGCGACGGCAACGGCGTGTCCGCGCAGCTGTCCGTGGGCGTGGTGGACAAGGCCGTCTACGCCATCCAGTCCGAGTTCCGCCCTGGCGTGCTGGACTTCTTCTATCCGCCGGCGCGCGACAACGTGACGAGCTTCTACTCGGCGGAGTTCCAGGGCTACGGCTACGGCGAGCAGCTGGCGCGCAAGATGGCCGGGCTGCCCGACCATGCGTTCGCGTCCATCAAGCCGCCCAGCCGCAACGTGAAGGACCTGGAGAAGGACACGGCGCACTGGGACCCGGCGGTGGTGACGGACCGGGACGGGCGCGCGACGGTGCGCTTCACGCTGCCTTCCAACCAGACGCTGTGGGTGGTGACGGCGGTGGCGGCGGACACGTCCGGCCGCTTCGGCGAGGGCACGGCGGAGTTCGCCTCGCGCGGCGGCCTGAACCTCTACGCGGCGCTGCCGCAGTTCCTGCGCGAGGGCGACGAGGCGCTCGCGTCGGTGCGGCTCGCCGCCGGTGAGAAGTCCAAGGGCAGCCAGTTGCTGGACGTGCGGTTGCAGCCGGGCGGTTCCCTCCAGGCGGACGCGCTCCAGCGCAAGGTGGAGCTGGGCCAGGGCGGTGAACAGGTGGTGCCGGTGACGCTGCGCGCGGCGAAGACGGGCCCGGCGCAGCTCGCGGTGGACGTGACGGGCGGCAAGGACCCGCTGCGTGACCTGAAGCGCTTCGACGTGGCGCCGGCCTCGGTGGAGGACGCGGTGCAGGTGAGCGCGTGGGGCGGCGGGGCGCTGTCGCTGGAGGCGCCCGCGGCGTCCGCGCTGACGCGGGTGGAGCTGGTGCTCCAGCCCTCCACGGTGGACGCGGCGCTCACCAACGTGCGCGAGCTGCTCACGTATCCGTACGGGTGCCTGGAGCAGCTCGTCTCCACGACGGTGCCCAACGTGGCCGTGTACCAGGTGCTCCAGAAGGCGGGTGCGCTGGACAAGCTGGACCCCGAATCGCAGGCGCTGCTGGCGGAGGCGCGCAGCCGCTCCGTGCAGGGCACGGCCCGCATCCTGGGGCTCGCGGTGAAGGGCGGCGGCTTCACCTGGTTCGGCGGCTACAGCGAGCCCAGCCTGCCGCTCACGCTCATCGCGCTGGACGGCCTGGCGTACGCGTCCGAGGCGGGGCTGGTGGACCGCGACGACGTGCGCATCTCGGAGAGCGCGAAGTGGCTGGAGGCGCAGGAGGGCCTGCCGCCGGAGTACGAGGCGACGCGCGCCTACGTGCTGGCGCGCCTCCAGGGCCCGCGTCAGGCGGCGCGGGTGCGCGCGCTGGTGGAGGCCGCGAAGCCCGGGGACCTGTACACGCTGGCGCTCGCGGTGCTGGCCGCGGAGAAGGCGGGCGTGATGAAGGAGCCCGGCCTCCAGGCGCGCATCCAGGGGCTGGTGAAGGAGAGCGGCGAGGGCTTCGCGAAGCTCGCGGGGCTCAAGGGCGACGCGGAGACGCCCGAGGCGTTCTACCGCTTCCCGCTGCGGCGCGTGGGCCTCACCGCCATCACCGCGCACGCGGCGTCGTTCGGGTCGCTGGACGTCACGCGCGCGCGCAAGCGCATCCTGGAGATGCTGAGCGAGCCGGGCCTGTCCACCTTCGACCGGAGCACGGCGCTCCTGCATTCGCTCTGGCTGGTGGAGCGGGACGCGAAGGCGTTCAAGGGCATGGCGCCGCCGGAGGTGAAGGGCGCTTCGGCGCCGGTGAAGTTCTCGCCGCGCGGCATGGGTCTGGTCGCCACGCTGCCGGCGGGGACGCGCACCGTGGACGTGGGCGGCTTCGACGGCGTGGCCACGCTGCGCGCCGCCGCGATGACGCCGCTCAAGGACGTACAGCCGCGCGTGAACGGGATGTCCGTGGAGCGCGCGTACTACGTGCTGCGCGAGGGCGGGAAGGTGAAGCTGGACGCGGGCGTGCAGGTGACGCAGGGCGAAGAGGTCTACGTGGAGCTGACGCTGGACGCGCGCGGGGAGAACCGGGCGCGCTCGGCGTACTACGTGGTGGAGGACGCGGTGCCGGCGGGCTTCGTTCCGCTCCAGGAGGACAAGGCCTTCCGGGGGGCGCCGCACTCGCTGCCGCTGGCTCCGGAGGCGCTCAAGCGCCGGCAGCTGGACCCGTCGCACGCGACGTTCTTCTTCGAGGAGCCGGCGTGGTGGAGCGACAGCCCGCGCACGGTGGGCTACGTGATGCGCGCGCAGTTCGCGGGCACGTTCGCGGCGCCGCCCGCGACCATCGAGGACATGTACTCGGCGCGCATCCGGGGCCGCACGGCGTCGGACGTGTTGACGGTGGTGCCCTCGAAGACGTCCGTGAGTGACCTGTAGCCCATGGGGTGGGCCGTCGCCGTCGCCGTGCTGTTGTCGGCTTCGCCCACCTTCGTCACGCGGGGGGATGTGACGCCTGAAGCCGGCCTGCGCCGCGAGGCCCAGGCCGCCTGGACGTCATTGGAATCGCAGTACGCGGCGCAAGCGGGTGGCCTTCCCACGAGGGCCCCCGCCACCGTGACGCTCCAGAAGGGCACGTCGCTCGCGCCCGAGCGCAACGCGCAGGGCCGGCCCGGCGTGGTGGAACTCCGGCAGAACACGCCCGGCACGCTGGACGCGAGGACGCGCACGGCGCTGCGCCATGAGCTCGCGCACCAGTTGCTGTGGTGGGCCTGCCCCGCATCGAGTGAGGACCGGCTCTTCCATGAAGCCTTCGCGCTGACGGTGAGCGGTGAGCTGTCCGCGTGGCGTGACGGGCCCTATCAATCGCTGTCGAGCGCCGCGAAGGAGGTGGCCAGCGCACCGGCGGTGGACACGCCGCGAGCGAGGCGGGGACTGGCGCGCATCCTCGGAGAGCACACGGGGTTTCCCGCCGCGCTGACGCGCAGGCTGCGCCAGTGTCATGACGGGACACGGTGGGCGGCGCCCCTGACGGTGGAGGAGCTGGCGGACGTGGCGGTGCTCGCACCCGAGGCGGCCACGGTGGTGGTGAGCCGGCACTCGGGAGAGGTGCTGTTCTCGGAGGGAGACGTGCGGCGCGCGGTGCCCTACGGCTCCACGCTCAAGCCGTTCCTGTACGCGGCGGGGACCGGGCCCGTCGCGGACTCCAGCGCGCCTCCGCTGCTCCCGCCGCGCCGGGGCGTGCAGGAGTGGGCGTGCGGCGCGAACCTGCCTCCGAAGGTGGATGCGCGGCTCGCGCTGCTGCGCTCCTGCAATGGCTGGTTCCTGGACTGGGAAGCCACCGGCCACGCGCCGAAGGCCTTTGGCGTCTGGGGCCCCGTGCTCTCCGCCGTGGGCCTCACCGGGTTGCCTTCGGACATGACGGAGGCCATCGGGCTCCGCTCCGCGCACGGGCTGTCCCCCTGGGGCATGGCGCAGGCGTACCGGCTGCTCGCGGAGGCGCGGCCGGACGTGCTCGCGCTCCTCACCGGCAACGTGGATGAAGGCACCCTCAGCGGCCTGTCCACGTCGAAGGCGCTCAAGGGCGTGGCCACCAAGACAGGCACCGTGCGCGACGCCGCGAGCCGTCCCCAGTTCGGATGGATCGCCGCCGTGGACGCGGACCTCGTCGCGGTCATCGTGCGGCCCGGCAAGATGCCCCGTCACTTCGTGGATGAGCTCCCCGCGCTCCTCGCCCGCGTGCGCCGGCAGGTGGGACTGGACGCCGCGCGTGTGCAGGTGCTTGGCCTGCTTCCCTCCACCACCGTGGAGGCCCGCTGTTCGGGCGCGGGCTTCTCACTGGAGAACGGCCTCCCGCGCGCCGCGCCAGCGGACTTCTCACGCCTGGACGCGCTCACCGCGAAGGGCCCCGCCGTCTGCCTGGGCAGCCCCTGGCGCGTGCGCTTCCCGGGCGGCCCTGAAGGAGGCCGCGACTACGCGGGCGTCTTCACCTGGTCCACGCCTCCGCCGTACCGCCCGCCGCCCGGCGTGCCCACCACACCCAGCGCGCTCAAGGCCCGGCGCGGGTCCGACTTCGTCTTCCGCACCACCCGCGTGCAGTACACCGCCGGCGTCGTCGCCGCCGAGGACGTCACGCTCCAGGGCGAAGCCCGCGTCGCGCTGGCCCGGGTGGCCGCGCACAACGAACGCCACGCCGCCACCCGCCACCCCGGCCGCGCCCTCTGCGACACCACCCACTGCCAGGCCTTCCGGGGCACCGTGCGCATCCGCCCGGAAGAGACCCGCGCCCTCCAGCTCCCGCCGCTGAAGTGGGACGCGTGGCTCACCTTCTCGCAGGGCGGCTCCACCCCGTGGAGCGAAGTCCGCTCCCGCGCCCAGGTGGAGTCCCTGTTGGGCACGAACCTCGTCTCCCTGCGCTTCGAGTCCGGCCGCGTCCGCTACCTGCGCACCGAAGGCACCCCCGCCGCCCCCTACGAGGACGCGCGCTCCCTGCCGTGCGACACGCTGCGCGCCGGCCTCCAGCTCCCCTCCTGCCCCCAGCGCGCCTCCTTCGACGGACCCCAGGTCCGCTTCGAAGGCCAGGGCCGCGGCCACGGCGAAGGCCTGGACGTCGAAGCCGCCAAGGCCAGTCCCGGCCTCTCCAGCGACGCCCTCCTGAACCGCGCCTACGGCCCCCGGCCCCCCACCCCCTGACGGCGGCGGCGGCGCTCAACTGGTCCGACTGTCGGACCAGTTGGGGCGCTGCGGCTCCGGAAGGGGGCTCCTGCCCTACAAAACCCACAGGGTTGCCCGGTACCCACTCGGGAAACCGCGAAAAACGAGCTGACACCGGCCCCTAATCACAGCTATTACGTAAGAATACCGTAGCGCTGTTTGGTTCGAGGGGCCCAATGGCGGAAGGGATGAGCGAGGCGGAGGCCACGCGGCGCGCGTTGGAGGCGTTGCCGGAGGGCCTTCGGGTGCGCTGGGTCCAGGAGGGCCGCGGGGCCTGGGTCCTGGGCTGTCAGGACTCGAAGCCGAACCTGCACGCGCCTCGGGGCGAGGAGGTGCTCATCCAGGGCGAGCTCTGGCTGCTGGGCGCCCGCTACGTGGAGGGCGCGGTGCCTCGGGGCGCCCTGCAGGTGTGGCTCCTGGAGGGCTCCGTGCGGCACGTGCTGGCCGCGCGCGTGGCGGTGGGCGGCGGGGACCTGACGCTGGGGCTGGGGCCTCCCGGGGCGCGGGTGCCGTCCGCGCGCGTGGTGTGTCAGCGCGTGGAGTGGCGGCCGTACTCGGTCGCGAACGCGGCGCCGCTGGCGGCGGCCTTCGTGGACCTGTGGCGCGGCCTGGGCCGGGGCTTGCGGCTGGAGCGGCTGGGCCTGGAGGTGGACGGCGAAGTGGAGGGCCGCGCGCGCGTGTCCCCCTTCGTGGAGGTGGAGGCGGACCGCAAGGGCAGCCGCCGGTCCGCGACGCGCCACCCGCTGCCTCCTTTCGAAGCGCCCTCGGCGGACGTGCTGCGCGACTGCCGCCTGTGGCTGCGCGCGACGGCGCACGCGTTGACCCGCGAGCCGCCCTTCCTGCGCGAGGTGTACCTGCCGTCCCACGACGGCGTGCCCCCGGCACTGGAGGCCACGGCCGCGCACGCATCGCTGAGCGCGTTGCTGGAGCGGCGGCTGCGCTGGGCGGAAGGCTGGCTGGGCCCCTCCGCGCTGCTGGAGCTGGAGGTGTCGCGCACGGTGCCCGAGGGCGCGAGCGCCGGGGCGTGCTGGCTCACCGCGCGCTTCGAGCAGGCGCAGACGGGCGGCACGGCCACCACCGTCACGCTGCTCGACACGCCGGCCTTCTCCTCGGAGGTGCTGGCGCTCTTGCGCGGTTGGGCGCAGGCCACGGCGCCGGCGCGCGGCGCGGTGGTGCGCGGCCTGTTGTCCATGGAGTGACGCGCGCTCATCCCCAAGGGCCTCGTGCCCGCGAGGGTGGGGCGCTCGGCCAGACGGCCCTGGCAACGGCTTTCCGCGTCCACACCTTGCTCCCGTCAATCTTTCATCCGCGGAGGCGGGGGGGCGCAAGACCATGGGCAAGATGAATTGGAAGGCGAGTGCGGTGACGGCGGCGGTCGTGACGGGGCTGATGGGCTTCGCGGCCCACGCCGACGAGGGCGAGTCCAAGCAGGACAAGGAGCAGATGAAGCAGGGCAAGGCCGTGGGCGAGGCCGCCGCCAAGCGCGTGCAGTACGTGGGCAAGCTGGCGGTCTTCAACAACCGTCAAATCAAGATGGCGCGGCTCGCGGAGCAGCAGGCGACGGATCCCCAGGTGAAGGAGTTCGCCACCAAGCTGCGCGAGGACCACGAGAAGAGCCAGGATTCGCTGCGCACCTGGGCCGAGCAGAAGAAGATGCAGGTCAGCGCGCTCAGCGACAGCGACATCACCTCCGAGGAGCAGACGGGCACGGGTGGCTCCGGCGTGCAGGAGGGCTACCAGGAGAAGATGAAGGGCACCGGCGAGAAGCTGGGCAAGGCCATCGACAAGACGAACGAGGAGATGACCAGGCTCCAGGCGAAGCAGGGGCCCGAGTTCGACAAGGCCTTCCTGACGCGCATCGCGGAGGACCAGAAGAAGGGCAAGGACATCCTCAAGGAGGGCCGCAAGGAGTACAAGAACGACGCCGGCTTCCTGGCGCTCCTGAGCGACACCGAGAGCGTCGTCGCCAGCAACGAGACGCAGGCGAAGGAGCTCGAGAAGCAGTTGAAGAAGTAGCACCCGCGTGTGTAGCGCGGTGGGCGTCGGGCCGACGGGCCGGTTGACTCGGCCGGGTCCGGCGCCTAATCCCTCGCGGATGCGCATGGCACTGGCGGCGGTGGGGGTGGCACTCGGGGCACTGCTGGGCGCGTGTCAGGCGACCGTGCCGGTGGCCCCCGCGGTGCCGGCCGTGGGCGCGACGCCCGCGGGCCCCTTCGTCGACGACGCGCGCCCCCTCTTCGACGGCTGCGTCCCCCTTCCAGACAGCGCCACGTCGCGCACGTACCGCTGCGGCGGGCTCGCCGTGTGGCTGCATGAACAGCCCGGCCTGAGCGAGGCGCAAGCCGTGGAGTCCGGGCGTGCGCGCGTCCATGCGCGGCTGGGCCCGGTGCTCACGGAGGCCCGGGGAGCGCTGCCGCTCGCGGGACAGCCGCACCCGTCCCTGCGCTTCGAACAGTGCTCCGGTGCGAACGGCGGCGGACCCTGCGAGGTGGGCGGCTACGTCACGGCGGTGACGCCCTCCGCGGGCCACGTGCGGCAGCTGGGCTGCGTGGTGCGTGACAACGTCCGCGCGGGGCTGGGCCGGTGCCTGGAGCTGTTCGCGTACCTGGCCACGCGTGGCAACCCGGAAGGCGACGTGCTGTCGCCGTCATCCCTCATCACGCCGCCCCGGCTGCCCTGGCGGCTGCTGTTCATGCCGGAGGGGTGCGAGCTCGCGGACTCGACGACGCGCGCGGGGCGGATCCGCTGTGCCGCGTCCACCTTCTCCTGGAGCGTCTTCGAGCCGGTGCAGCCGGGCGCGGCCCAGGTGGAGCGCTGGCGTGACCGGAGCGTGGAGGAGCTGCGCGACGCGCTCCCCGGAGCGGGCCCGGTGGAAATGCGCGACTGCTACGTGGAAGGCCTGGCCACGCGCTGTCTCCGCTTCACCGCGCCCGCGCCGGGCGGCGACGTCCAGGTCTGGGCCGGCGGCGTGGACCGGAAGGGCTGGGGCCTGTTCGCGGCGTGCAGCCTCCCCGCGAGTGTTTCCTTCCCCTTTCCCACCGCCTGCAATGGCGTGTTCGCTCCGCGCTGAAGGGACGTGGCGTCCGTGTTCCTCCTGGAAGGGGTGTCCAAGTGCTTCGGTGCCGCGCAGGCCCTGCACCCGCTGAACCTGGGTCTGCCGAAGGGCGCCACCACGGTGCTCATCGGCCCCAGCGGCTGCGGGAAGTCCACGCTGCTGCGGCTGCTCAACGGCCTGCTCCGGCCCGACACGGGGCGCGTGCTCTTCGACGGGAAGCCCCTGCCGGAGGATGAGGACGCGCTGCTCGCCGTGCGCCGCCGCGTGGGCTACGCGCTCCAGGGCGGCGGCCTGTTCCCGCACCTCACCGGCGCGCGGAACGTCACGCTGATGGCGCGGCACCTGCGCTGGCCGGAGGCGCGGATCCGCGAGCGGTTGGGTCGGTTGATGGACCTGACGCGCTTGCCGGCGGAGGCGCTGGAGCGCTTGCCGGGCGAACTCTCCGGAGGCCAGCGGCAGCGCGTGGCGTTGATGCGCGCGCTGATGCTGGATCCGGACGTGCTGCTGCTGGACGAACCCCTGGGCGCGTTGGATCCGCTGGTGCGCCATGACCTCCAGACGGACCTGCGCGGCATCTTCGAGCGGCTGGGCAAGACGGTGGTGCTCGTCACCCACGACCTGGCGGAGGCGGCCTACCTGGGGGACGGCATCGTGCTGATGCGCGATGGTCAGGTGGTGCAGCAGGGCACGCTGGATGACCTGGAGGCGCGGCCCGCGGAGCCGTTCGTCACCCGGTTCATCCAGGCGCAGCGCCCGCTGCCGCTGCGGAGGTCCGGGTGATGCGCGCGCTGCCGCTGGTGTTGCTGCTGGTGCTTGGCGCCGCGTGCGAGAGCGCCGACGGCGCGGGGCCCGAGGTGCGCGTGGGCTCCAAGAAGTTCACCGAGTCCGTCATCCTCGGGGAGCTGGTGACGCAGGTGGCGAAGGACGCGGGCGCGCGGGCCTCGCACCGGCGCGAGCTGGGCGGCACCACGGTGCTGTGGGAAGCGCTGCGCCGGGGCGAGCTGGACGTCTATCCCGAGTACACCGGCACGCTGCGCCAGGAGCTGCTCGTGGGCCGCGCGCTGCCGGACGACGCGGCGCTGCGGAAGGCGCTCGAGGACGAGGGGCTGCGGATGAGCGCGTCGCTGGGCTTCAACAACACCTACGCGCTGGGCATGAAGGAAGCGGAGGCGGAGCGGCTGGGCATCCGCCGCATCTCGGATTTGAAGTCGCACCCGGAGCTGCGCGTGGGCTTCAGCAACGAGTTCATGCAGCGGGGCGACGGCTGGCCCGCGCTGCGCGACGCGTACGGCCTGCCCCAGCGCGACGTGCGCGGCCTGGACCACGACCTGGCCTACCGGGGCCTGGAGAGCGGGGCCATCCAGCTCACGGACCTGTACTCCACGGACGCGGAGATCGCCGCCTACGGGCTGCGCGTGCTGGAGGACGACCGGCACCACTTCCCCGCGTACGACGCCGTGCTCCTCTACCGCGCGGACCTGGAGACGCGCGCACCCCGGGCCGTCTCCGCGCTGCGCCGGCTGGAGGGCTCGCTGACGGAAGCGCAGATGGTGAAGCTCAACGCCCGCGCGCGGCTGGAGCACGTGCCGGAGGCGCAGGTGGCGTCGGACTTCCTGCAAGCGTCGCTGGGCCTGACGACGGAGGTGCGCACGGACGGGCGGGCCTCCCGTGTCTGGCAGCGCACGCGCGAACACCTGTTCCTCGTGGGACTGTCGCTGGTGGCGGCCATCGCGTTGGCCATCCCGCTGGGCGTGGTGGCCGCGCGTCGCCCCCGCCTGGGGCAGGGCGTGCTGGGCCTGTCGAGCGTCATCCAGACGGTGCCGTCGCTGGCGCTGCTGGTGTTCATGATTCCGCTGCTGGGCATCGGCTCGAAGCCGGCCATCGCGGCGCTGTTCCTCTACAGCCTGCTGCCCATCGTGCGGAACACTGCGGCGGGGCTCCAGGGCATCCCATGGGAGGTGCGCGAGTCCGCGGAGGCGCTGGGCCTGCCCTCCGGCGCGAGGCTGTGGCGCATCGAGCTGCCCATGGCGGCGGCGTCCATCCTCGCGGGCATCCAGACGGCGGCGGTCATCAACGTGGGCACCGCCACGCTGGGCGCGCTGGTGGGCGCGGGCGGCTACGGCCAGCCCATCCTCACCGGCATCCGCCTGGACGACGTGGGGCTCATCCTGGAGGGCGCGGTGCCCGCGGCGGTGCTCGCGCTGCTCGTCAGCGGCCTCTTCGAGGCGGTGGCGCGCGTGCTGGTGCCCCGGGGGCTGCGCGGCTGAGCGCTACACCGGCTCCACGCCGGACGCGGGCTCGGACGCGGGCTCCAGGCGCGGCGCGTCCTCCGCGAGCCCCGCCGCGCACAGCCGCACCACGCACATCCACACGCAGTCCGCGAGCAGCAGGTGCACCAGCTGCATCGTCACGGGTGCGAGCAGCACCAGGTTGACGACGCCCGCGCACAGCTGCGCGACGTACACGCCGGTGAGCAGCGCGGACGCCCGCCGCACGTCCGGTGACGGCCGCAGCCGCGCCACCCAGCGGCCGCCGAACACCAGCAGCGCGCCCATCGCCACCGCGATGATGGGGTGGAACACGCGCAGGCGCAGCAGCACGTGCGCCGCCTCCGACAGGTCCTGCTCGAAGCCGTGCGCCAGGCTGGTGGCGGGGAAGAGCGTGTCGCCCAGCGCGGCCACCGCGCCGCTGACGCCCAGCACCAGCATGCCCGCCACGCTCAGGCCCAGCACCGCGCCCACCGTGCCCTGACCCCGGAGCGCCATGCGCGCGCGGCCCCGGGACGCCCACACGACCAGCGTCTGCGCGCCCACCAGGAGGAAGGTGTTGGTCAGGTGCACGCCCATCCACACCGCGCGGCCCAGGCGCGCGTCCTGCGCCACGTACTTGAGCAGCACGATGCCCGCGCCCACCAGGCCTTCGGTGAGCATGAACACCAGCGCCCAGAACGCCGCGCGGCGGCCGGGGTGGCCCTTGGGGAACTCGCGCCGGCTCCACGCGTAGAGCGCGACGGCGAGCACCGTGGCCAGGCCGCTGGTGAGCCGGTGCGTGTACTCAATGAGGGTCTGGAGCGAGGGCGCGCGCGGAATCACCTCGCCGTTGCAGACGGGCCAGTGGTCACCGCAACCCGCGCCGGAGCCGGTGGCCCGCACGAACGCGCCCCAGAGGATGACACCCAGGGTGTAGAGGAGCACGCCCTGGCTGAACCACTGGAAGCGGCGGGTCGCGGCGGTGGGAAGGGTCATCGTGCCCTCCCAGTACCGCATCCCTTCCCAGCGGACCACCGCGCGCCCGCGTCCGCCTGCCCGCCGCGCGCCAATGGCTCAACACCTGCGCTTATGGGGCCACTGGCGACAGTCCCCAAGGGGGGGAGAAGTTGTTAGCGTCACCTCGTGCCCCGAGATCGCGAAGCGTCGCCTGCCTCCTCGCCCCCCCACGACGCGGCCGAGCGCCTGCGCCGGCTGGAAGCGGCCATCGAGGAGGGACGGGCGCGCAAGGACGCGGCCCTGGAGGGGTGGGTGCGCCGGATGGGCCGCCTCCCCACCGAGAAGGAGCGCGACCGCTGGGAGCGGGAGTGGGAGCGCGGCGCGGAGCGGGAGCGCCAGCGGTGGGAGAAGCAGTGGGAGCGTGAGTCGAAGGAGGCTTTGCGTCGCGCGGAGCGGCAGGCCAAGCGCGACGCGTACGTCGCCCAGCAGCAGGCGTACCGCGAGGCGAAGCGCGCGGAGAAGGCGGCGCGGGAGGAGGCCTCGCGCAACCCGCTGGTGGGCGTGGGGATGCTCATCGTCGCGCTGGCGTGCATCGTCACGGTGGTGCGGCTGCCGCAGCAATACTGGTGGCTCGTGTTCGTGGCGCTAGGGTTCTTCAAGGGCGCCGCGAAGCACCTGCGCCCGGCCAACAACCCGCTGCTCACGCGCGTGGAGGAGCCGTCCGCGCCGGTGCTGACGCAACAGGCGAAGGCACCGGAGGTCCCGGCGGATCCGCGCCTGACGCGAGTGGATGCCGTCTGCGAGAAGCTGCTCGCGGAGCTGCGCGCGGGGAAGGGCGTGTTGCAGGAGATGGTGCGCTCTCCGGAGCGCACCGTGCAGGACCTGCGCAAGAGCTGCCACGAACTCATCCGCCGCGAACGCGAGCTGCGCACGGTGGCGTCCCCTGAGGACGTGCAGCGGCTGGCGGACGAGCGCAAGAAGCTGGAGACGCGCTGGGCCGCGGAGGAGGACGTCGTGGTGCGCGACCGGCTGCGCGCGGCACTCCAGGTGCTGGATGAGCAGGTGCGCCAGCGCGCGGAGCTGACCCGGGCCGCGGACCGGCTGGAGGCCGAGTACACGCGGCTGGCGTACACGCTGGAGAACCTCTACGCCCAGGTGCTGCGGGTGCGCTCGGCGGACGCGGCGGACGCGGACGTGGCCGGCGCGGGGCTGCGCCACAGCGTGGAGCAGCTGGGCGCGGAGGTGGACGCCGTGACGTCCGCGCTGGAAGAGGTGCACGGCGCACCCGTGGATGGCCGGGTGCGGACGCGCTGACGGGGCGGGGCTATTCGCCCGCGTGCTTCGACGGCGGCGGTGCGCCGGACGCGCTGGTGATGCGGACGGTCTTCGCGTTGACGAACTCGCGGATGCCCAGGTCGGCCAGCTCGCGGCCGTGGCCGGAGTGCTTCACGCCGCCGAAGGGCAGACGCGCGTCGGACGCGACGAGCGCGTTGACGAACACCATGCCGGCGTCGATGCCGTCGATGAACCGGCGCTGCTCGTTCGCGTCCTGGGTCCAGACGCTGGCGCCCAGGCCGAAGGGCGTCGCGTTGGCCAGCTCGATGGCGTGCTCCAGGTCGCGGGCGCGCAGCAGCGTGGCCACGGGGCCGAAGAGCTCGTCGTGGAACGCGGGGGCCTTCGGCGGCGGATCCGCCAGGACGGTGGGCGGATAGAAGTTGCCGGGGCCGCCCTGGGGCTTGCCGCCCAGCAACAGCCGGGTGCCGGCCTTCACGCTCTCCTGCACCTGGGCGTGCAGCCCTTCGAGGATGCCGGGCGTGGCGAGCGGGCCGACGTCCGTCTTCGGGTCCATGGGGTCGCCGACCACCATGGTCTTCATGCGCTCCACGAAGCGGCGCTCGAACTCCTGGGCAATGGGTTCGGCGATGATGAAGCGCTTGGCGGCGATGCAGGACTGGCCGTTGTTGATGAGGCGCGCGGACACGGCGGTGTGCACGGCCTTGTCCAGGTCCGCGCTGGGCATGACGATGAACGGGTCGCTGCCGCCCAGCTCCAGGACGACCTTCTTGATGGCACGGCCCGCGGCGGCGCCGACCGCGCGGCCCGCGCCCTCGCTGCCGGTGAGGGTGACGGCCTTGACGCGCGGATCCTCGATGACGCGGTTCACTTCCGACGTCTCGATGAACAGCGATTGGAAGGCGCCTTCAGGGAAGCCGGCGGTGCGGAAGATTTCCTCGAGTGCGAGGGCGCACTGGGGCACGTTGCTGGCGTGCTTGAGGAGGCCCACGTTGCCGGCCATGAGGGCGGGTGCGGCGAAGCGCACGACCTGCCAGAAGGGGAAGTTCCACGGCATGATGGCCAGGACGGGGCCCAGGGGCTGGTAGCGCACGAAGGCGGTGTCGCCGTCCACGTCGATGGGCGAGTCGCGCAGGAACTTCTCCGCGCGGGTGACGTAGTAGCGGCACGCGGTGGCGCTCTTGATGGACTCGGACTTGGCGGCCTCCAGGGGCTTGCCCATCTCCTCCGTCATCATTCGGCCGAAGCGCCCGGCCTCGACCTCGAGGATTTCAGCGGCGCGGCGCATCCAGCGGGCGCGGTCAGCGAAGGACGTCTCGCGGTAGGAGCGGAACGTGTCCGCGGCCCGTTGCAGCTTGCGCTCCAGTTCCTCGGACGAAAGCACCTCGAAGGTGCGCAGCGTCTTGCCCGTGGTGGGGCTGATGGTGGCGATGGCCATGTGCGGGTGCCTCCCGGGTGCGAACGTCCCCAGGTGATAACAGGCCACATCCCCCTGACAATGCCTCGCGGCCCGGAGCGTCCAGGGGCGTACGGCTGGCGCCCATGACCCAGGACGACTGTTCATGCGAAAGAAGAACCATGGCCTATCAGAACGAGTGGCGGCCCCAATTCGCCGCTCCACCCCACAGGTCGAGCTACATCGTGGAGGGACGCCCGGTGGAGGTGGGCGCCCTGAGCGTGCGCACCATGAACTTCGGCCAGCACTGGCGGACACCGGGCGTCGTCGAGGTGCGCTACGAAGTCATCCTGCCCGGCGCCTACGCCGTGGCGCTGCTCGAACAGGACTGGGCCGATTGGATGGAGGACGCTCAGCGCTTCCCCGACCTGGCTGATCCATTGGAACAGGCGCTGCGTGCCCTCGACTGGCCCAGGCCGGCCCACGCGCTCGCGGACGCGGTGACGGCCCCTCTTGTCCTGGACCACTTCGCTCACGAATTGCTGCTTCGCTGGTTCGACGACGGCGTCCCTTCAGGCCCTGGCTTCGTCCTCAACACTGTCGATGAGGGACGCATGACCGGCGCCGACGTGTGCCTCGCGGGCCGCGCAAGACCCCACGTCCCCAGCGTGCCCTACGCCTTTCAGGACGTTTGAAGAACGCGGCACCGTGACCCAACCATGACCGAACCACCGGATGCCCAAGGCCAACGCCCACCCGGGCCCGTGGTCCCATGGTGTCGGACTCGCACGGAGGTGTTTCATGGGAATGGCCGTGGGCAGCAGGGGCGGAGTGAAGGCGGACATCAACGTCACGCCGCTGGTGGACGTGGTGCTCGTGCTGCTGATCATCTTCATGGTCGTGACGCCGCTGGCCCAGGACGGCAAGGACGTCACCCTGCCCACCGCCGCGCAGGGTGAGCAACGCGACAAGCCCGAGCCGCTCGTCTTCTCCCTCACCGCCGAAAAGGCGCTGTATGTCGGCGGTGACGCCCTTCCGGATGCCGCGACCTTCCAGGCGCGCATCCAGCAGGAGCTGCGCGGCCAGCCTGGACGCAAGCTGCTCCTCAAGGCGGATGAAACGCTGACCTGTGGCGAAGTGCTGGGCGTCTTGCGGCAGTCGCGCGATGCCGGAGCGGGGAAGGTGTCTCTCGCTGTCTCCATGAAGAAGCCCTGAGGCGGACCTCCATGCACTCCAGACGCACTGCCGTGGTGAAGCCCCAGTCCGGACTTCAGTCGGACATCAACGTCACGCCCCTGGTGGACGTGGTCCTCGTGCTGCTGATCATCTTCATGGTCGTCACCCCGCTCATGCGAGCCGAGCTCCAACTCCAGCTCCCCATGAAGGGTGAAATCGACTCCCCACCGTCGGAGGCGCTGCACCCAGGCCTCGTGCGCCTCACGGCGGAGGGCACGCTCCTGCTGGGCGGCGAGCCCGTGAGCGAAGCGGACTACGTGCCCCGCCTGCGGGCCTTCCTGGAGGCCCGCCCCAGGGGCCAGCGTGAGCTCTTCTTCCAGCCGGACGCGCGGGCCCCTTACGCACGCCTCATCCGTGCCCTCGACGGAGCGAAGGAGGCCGGCGCGGAGGCGGTGGGCGTGTCCGTGGACCCTCCTTGAGCACCTGGAGCCTGTCCGACACTCCCTGCTGAAAGCCCGTGCCCGCCCGCACGGCAGGACCTATGTCACGGTCATGTTACGTGGGCCGTTGCGGGTGTTGTCGGGTTGGGACGTGATGGTGACGCGGCCTCTGGGCCTGCTGTTGCTGGTGGTCGCGTGCGTCCTGGGGTTCGTCGTCCTGTCGGACGAGGTGCATGAAGGCGACACGCAGGACATCGACGAGCGCATCGTCCGCTCCCTGCGCCGCGAGGAGGACCCCGCGCTCCCTCGCGGCCCCTGGTGGCTCGCGGAGACCGCGCGCGACGTGACGTCCCTGGGCGGCTTCCCCGTGCTGTCGCTCATCACGACGGCCGTGTGCGGCTTCCTGCTGGTGGCCCGCCGCTACCGCACCAGCCTCTTCGTCCTGTCGTCCATCGTCGGTGGGTGGATCCTCAACGCGCTGCTCAAGAACCTGTTCCACCGCCCGCGCCCCTCGGTGGTGCCCCACCTCACCGAGACCATGTCCACCAGCTTCCCCAGCGGCCACGCCATGCTGTCCGCCATCACCTACCTCACGCTGGGCGCGCTGCTGGCCCAGTTCGCCGAACACCGCCGCGTGAAGGTCTACCTCCTCGCCGTCGCCCTGGTCCTGTCCGTCCTGGTGGGCTGCACCCGCGTGTACCTGGGCGTGCACTACCCCTCGGACGTGCTCGGCGGCTGGGTGGCCGGGCTCGCATGGGCCCTGTTCGTCACCGTCGCCGCCCGCACCCTGCGCCGCCGCAGCCCCGCCCTGCGGGAAGAGGCCCAGCGTCCCGTGGAATGAGCCTTGCGCCGCGGCCCCTCGCGCAGGATGAAGGGGCCTCCACCCTCCCATGTCCCTCGCTCCCGTGAACACCCGCCGTCCCCTGCCACCCGCGAGGCGCGGATGATCCAGGCGTGGCTGTGGAAGCTGGGCCTGGGCCGCGGCAGGGTGCACGTCTTCTACGACGAGGCGTACCGGCTGCCCCTCTCCGGCATCGAGTCCTCCGTGGGCATCGAGCCGCGCGGCACCGACTTCACCACCTGGTACCTGCTGGAGGCCGGCGTGGTGCGCGCCGCGGACGTGCGCCACCCCGTGCCCGTCTCCTACGCCCAGCTGGCGCGCGTGCACGACGCCCGCTACCTGGAGTCCCTCTCCGACCCCGCGACGCTCGCGCGCATCTACGCCACCGACCCGTCCGAGGTCCCCGTGGACGCGCTCCTGGACAGCGTGCGGCTCGTGTGCGGAGGCACGTTAGGCGCGGCGCGGCTGGCGCTCGCGAGGCAGGGGCCCGTGGTCAACATGGCCGGCGGCTTCCACCACGCGCGCCCGGACAAGGGCGGCGGCTTCTGCACCGTCAACGACATCGCCGTGGCCGTGGCGGACCTGCGCGCCTCCGGCTTCGACGGCTCCGTGGCCGTGCTGGACCTGGACGCGCATCCGCCGGATGGCACCGCCGCGTGCCTCGCCGGGCAGCCCAAGGCGTGGATCGGCTCCGTGTCCGGCAGCGACTGGGGCGTGCTGCCCCCCGGCGTGGATGAGACGCGCGTGCCCGACGGCTGCGACGACGTCACCTACGTGCAGAAGGTGAAGGACCTGCTCGCGCGCATGCCCCCGTCGGACATCACCTTCGTCATCGCGGGCGGGGACGTGCTGTCCGGGGACCGCTTCGGCCGCGTGGGCATCACGCTTCAAGGCGCGCGCAAACGCGACGTGGCCATCGCCGGCGCCCTGCGGGGACGGGCCAGCGTGTGGCTGCCCGGCGGCGGCTACCACCCGGAATCCTGGAAGCTGTTCGCGGGCACCGTGCTGGTGCTCGCGGGGCTGGGCCACCAGCGCATCACCGCGCGCTACGACCCGTTGAGCGCGCGCTTCCAGCGCATCGCGCACCTGTTGGATCCGGAGAAGGCGGACACCGCCGGGAAGACGCCGGAGTGGGAGCCCTTCTCGCTGGAGGACCTGGAGGGCCCGCTGCGGCTGGGCCCGGAGGTGCAGCCGCGCGTGCTGGGCCACTACACGGCGCAGGGCATCGAGTACGCCCTCTTCCGCTACGGCATGCTGTCGTACGTGGAGCGCCTGGGCTACAGCCGCCTGCGCGTGCAGGTGGCCTCCACCGGCGGCACCGGCGACCGCATCATGGTGCTGGGCCACGCGGGCGGCCGTGAGCACCTGCTGTCGGACTCCGTGCTGGAGAAGAAGGTCCTCCAGGGGGAGACGTTCCTCTTCGCCAACTGGCTGTCCCTGCGCCACCCGCGCGCGCGCTTCAGCGACAAGCGCCCGCAGCTGCCCGGCCAGCAGGTGCCCGGCCTGGGCCTGTCGCGCGAGACGACGGAGCTGCTGCTCACCATGGCCCAACGCCTGGGCCTGGCGGGCGTGGCCTTCCGCCCCATGTGGTACCACCTGGCCGTCGTCGCGCGCGGACGCTTCCACTTCGCCACCCCGGAGCGCCAGGGCCGCTTCGAGGCGCTGATGCGCGACCTGTCCTCGCTGTCGCTCGTGGAGGCCACGCGCGCCGTGGCCGAGGGGCGCGTGCGCCTGGACGGCCAGCCGTACCCGTGGGAGCCCGACGACATGGTCTGCCGCCTGTCGCCCCTCCCCCTGGACGCGGAGGCCGTGGCGGAGGAGCGCGAGCGCTGCCACTTCACGGTAGAGCCGGCAGGGGAGCCAGCGCCTGCCTCCGGCTGACGCCGCGCCCGTGGTAGTCAGGGCGGCGTGGACCTGGAAGCGCAACGCCGTGAACAACACAAGCTGCGGCTGTCGTGGATGCCGTGGCTCTATTTCAGCCTCAAGCCGCGCCACCGCGAGTGGGCGGAGGCCTGGCAGCGCGAGGTGCAGGACCGCCTGCGCGTGCTCGAGACCGTCGACATCGCGGAAGGATGTTTCATCGCCCCGGAGGCGCGCATCTTCGCCGAGCCCGGCCGCACGGTGCGCATCGGGCCGGGGTGCAGCATCGGCGCGGACGCCTTCGTGCACGGGCCGGTGGTGCTGGGGCCGCGCGTCAGCCTCAACGCGCGCGTCAGCCTGGATGGCGGCGCGAGCGGCATCCACATCGGCGAGGGCAGCCGCATCGCCACCGGCGCCACGCTCTACGCCTTCGACCATGGCCTCGCGCCGGACCGCGCCGTGCGCGACCAGCCCGTCACGTCGAAGGGCATCGTGATCGGCCAGGACGTCTGGGTGGGCGCCAACGCGGGCATCACCGACGGCGTCACCGTGGGCGACCACGCGGTGATTGGGATGGGCGCCGTCGTCACCCGCGACGTGCCCCCGTGGGCCATTGTCGGCGGTGTGCCTGCACGCCTGCTTGGGGACCGCCGTCAACGCCCACGTTCCGGAATCCCCGGGGGCTGGGAGCCCCCTGATACAGAGGGAAACCCTTGAGTCCCGGGTGGGTCCATTGACTTTGAAACATTCGAGCGCCTTATGCTTCAGGCGCGGTGAGACGGAGAGAGGGCTCGGACCCGGACGCACCGGGTGGGGGGTCTCGCGTTCATGACACAGCCCGTTTCATTCGTGATGAAGGAGGCCGCGGTGTCGCAGGAGCAACGCGAGACGGGGAGCGCCGCTGCTCTGACGCAGTCATCCGTGGTGCGCGACCTCGTGGACACGCGCCGCTTCCAGCGGGCCGGGTCGCTCCTGCGCGAGGTGCTCTTCGAACTGGACGCCGCGGGCCGGCTCCTCCTGGCGAGCCCCGCCTGGGAGCGCCTGGTCGGAGCGCCCGTGCACGCGTGGACGGGCCGCGCGCTCGTGGAGTTGTTCCATCAGGAGGACCGCGACCAGGCGCGCGCGCTCCTGCGCACGGCGGCCGCCCGCACGGACGTGCCCGCGCGGCTGGAGCTGCGGCTGGCCTCCGGTGGCACGCAGCCGCGCTGGGTGGAGCTGTCCGCGACGGGAGACCCGGAACACCTGGGCGGTGTGCTGGGCACGCTGGTGGACGTCACCCCGCGCCGTCTGGCGGAGGACGCCGCCACCACGCGCGAGCGCTACCTGGGCGCGATGGTGGAGGTGCAGCGGCGGCTGCTCGCGCCGGAGACCTCCGGGGATTTGTACAACTCCATCCTGGATCCGCTGGGCCGCGTCGCGGGCGCCAGCCGCGCCTACGTCTTCGAGTTCCACCGCGACGCGTCCGGCCGGATGCTCCAGTCCCAGCGCGCGGAGTGGTGCGCGCCCGGAGTCTCGCGCGAGCTGGACAACCCGGACACGCAGGCGTGGCCGGTGGACCAGGCCTTCGAGCTGCACCAGTTGGAGCAGCTCCACCGGGGCGAGGCCGTGCAGGGCAAGCCGGAGGACTTCGGCGCGGACAACGCGCCGGTGCTGCTGTCCCAGGGCATCCGCTCGCTGCTGGTGCTGCCCCTGGTGGTGCACGGGGAGCCGTTCGGCTTCATCGGCTTCGACAACTGCGACGACGCGCGGCCCTGGTCTCACGTGGAGGTGAAGCTGCTCTCCGGCGCGGCCGGCGCGCTGTCGCTGGCGCTGGAGCAGCACACCACGGACGCGCTGCGCGTGCGCACGGAGACGGCGCTGCGCCGCACGGAGGCCGGCTTCCACCTGCTCATCGAAGGCTTCCCGGACCCCGTGGTGGTGCACACGACGGACGGCATGCTCCTGACGGTGAACCCGGCCATGGCCAACTACCTGGGCTACCAGGACCCGGCGGAGCTGCTGGGCCGGCACCTGCTGGGCCTGGTGCGGCGCGAGGACCAGGAGGTGGCGCGCCGCCACCTGGAGGAGGCGCAGGACGGGGCGCTGGCGGCCCGCTCGCACGAGGTGCCGCTGGTGCGCCGCGACGGGCAGGTGGTGAGCGCGGACCTGGTGACGCTGGGGGTGCTCTTCGACGGCGTGCCCGCGCGCGTGACGGTGGCGCGCGACTTCACCGAGCGCAAGCACATGCAGGCGCAGCTCATGCTGGGAGACCGGCTGGCCTCCATGGGCATGCTGGCCGCGGGCATCGCGCACGAACTGAACAACCCGCTGTCCTACGTGCTCTCCAACCTGGAGTTCCTGCACCGCGCGCTGGGCCCCATGCCCCGGCCCCTGGGCGCCGAGGAGCTGATGGAGTACCAGCAGGTGCTGGACGACGCGCGCGAGGGCTCCGAGCGGATGCGCCAGATCGTCCGCCAGCTCAAGGTCTTCTCCCGCGTGGACGACGCGCACGAGGAGGCGGTGGACCTGCACCGCGTGCTGGACTCCGTCGCGCAGATGGCGGCGAGTGAAATCCGCCCGCGCGCCCGCCTGGTGAAGCAGTACGGCACCGTGCCGACGGTGCGCGCCAACGAGGGCAAGCTGTTCCAGGTGTTCCTCAACCTGGTCATCAACGCCGCGCACGCGATTCCGGAGGGCTTCACGGACACGCACGAGATCCGGCTCATCACCCGCGTGGACGACGACGGCCGGGTGGTGGTGGACGTGCGCGACACGGGCCGGGGCATCGCGCCGGAGCTCTTGCGCCGCATCTTCGACCCGTTCTTCACCACCAAGGCGCCGGGCCAGGGCACCGGCCTGGGCCTGTCCATCTGCGACACCATCGTGCGCGCGCTGGGCGGCAGCATCGCCGCGGAGTCCGCGCCGGGCCACGGCGCCACCTTCCGCGTCACCCTGCACGCCGCGCGGGCCGCATCCGCGGCCTGAGCCGCCCCGCATCTCGCGTCCGTGCGGGGAAGCGCGCCGCCCGTCCGCTGCCGCGAAATGGACTGAATCCGCCGCGCCCCCGTGTTCGAGTGTGGAGCGCCGGACGGCCTGCCTTCGCGTGCGGTGCCCTCCCGGAAACGGCTGCGACACGCTGGGACTTCGCCGCCACCGGGGCCCTTCTTCTTCCGGCAGGCCGTGGAGGACGCCATGCGCACGCTGACCGCTCGCCTTGCCCCCGTGCTCGGGTTGCTGCTGGGCTGCGTGCTGGCGCTGGGGACGGGCGCGGACGCGGCCGAGGCTCCCGCCGAAGCCCGGGTCGACGCTCCGGCGAACGCGTGCGCGGGCTCCGCGACCTTCCTCATGGGCGCGGCGCGCTCGGACATCACCGGCCCCGCGGCGGAGGTGGGGATGATGGGCTACGCGCAGGTGTCCCAGAAGACGGAGGGCATCCACCTGCGGCTGTACTCGCGCGCGTTCGTCATCGCCTCGCCGTGCAATGGCCGCCGCGTGGCCTTCGTCAGCGCGGACCTGGGCATGGTGTTCCAGGCGGTGAAGCAGCAGGTGGTGGAGCGGCTGCGCGCGAAGCTGGGCGACACGTTCTCCGACGACAACGTGCTGCTCAGCGCCACGCATACGCACTCCGGGCCGGGCGGCTTCAGCCACTACACGCTCTACGACCTGACCAGCTTCGGCTTCGTGCCCCAGAACTTCGAGGCCATCGTCTCCGGCATCACGGACTCCATCGTGCGCGCCAACGCCCGCCTGGCCGAGGGCTCGCTGCGGCTGTCCTCGGGGGACCTGCACGGCGCCAGCGCCAACCGCTCGCCAGAGGCCTACCTGCGCAATCCGGAGGCCGAGCGCGCCCGCTACCCCGACAACGTGGACACCCGCATGACGCTGCTGCGGATGACGGGGGCGGACGGGCGCGAGCTGGGGCTCGTCAACTGGTTCGCGGTGCACGCCACGTCCCTTGGCAACACCAACACGTACATCAGCGGGGACAACAAGGGGCTCGCGTCCCACGCGTTCGAGGTGGGGGAGGGCGGGCTGACGCCGGGAGGCCCGGACAGCTTCGTCGCCGCGTTCGCGAACTCGAACGAGGGCGACGTCACGCCCAACAACCTGGGCGGTCCGGACGGCCGGGGCCCGAACGAGTTCGAGGCCGCGGCCATCTCCGCGAAGAAGCAGTACGACTTCGCCGCGCACCTGTGGGCCACCGCCGCGATGCCTGTGCTGGGCGGCGTGGACTACCGGCACGCCTACGTGAAGATGGACGCGGTGGACGTCGCGCCCGCGTTCGCGGACGGCAGCGCACACCGCACCTGCCCGGCGGCCATCGGCGTGTCGATGCTGGCGGGCGCGGAGGACGGGCCGGGCTTCGGTTCGGAAGGAGCCTCGTGCGAGTCCGTCCACGACGTGTGGAACCAGTTCACCTGCGCCGCCGTCACCACGCCCTGCCAGGGGGAGAAGCCCATCGTCCTGGAGATGGGCACCATGAAGCCCTATCCGTGGACTCCGGAGGTGCTGCCCCTGCAGGTGGTGACGGTGGGGCCGCTGGCGCTGGTGGCGGTGCCCTTCGAGATGACCACCATGGCGGGCCGCCGGCTGCGCGACACGGTGCGCGCGCAGCTCCAGTCCTCGGGCGTGACGGACGTGGTCATCGCGGGGCCGGCCAACGCCTACTCGGGCTACGTGGCCACGCGCGAGGAGTACGCGCGCCAGGACTACGAGGGCGCGTCCACGCACTTCGGCCCGTGGACGCTGGCGGCGCTGCAGCAGTCCTTCGCGGGGCTCGCGGCCGGCTTGCGCGAAGGGGTGTCCGTGGCACCCGGGCCCACGCCGCGCGACCTGCGCAAGGCGGTGGTGGGGCTGCAGCCCGGCGTGGTGTTCGACGACAAGCTCTTGTGGGTGGACTTCGGCGCCGTCGCGGAGGAGGCGAAGGCATCGTACGCGCGGGGCGACACGGCGAGCGTCACCTTCTGGGGCGGCCATCCGCGCAATGATTTGAAGCTCGGCGGCACCTACCTGCGCGTGCAGCGGCGGCAGGCGGACGGCGCGTGGCGGGACGTGGCGCACGACGGGGAGGGCGGAGCGCTGTACCACTGGCAGCGCGAGTACTGCGTGCCCACGCTCGCGTGCTCGCATGTGCGCATCGACTGGCCCATCCCCCGGGACACGCCGCCGGGCACCTACCGGCTGGTGCACGAAGGCAACTGGAAGTCCGGCTGGGACGGGCGCGTGCACCCGTATTCAGGAAGCTCGCGCCCGTTCACCGTGCGTTGATTCCAGGCGCCTGTTCACCTCGTCGAGTCGACCAGGTCCATCTGCATCGGGTTCATCCGGCCGCCGTGCACCGTGAGCTTGGAGAAGGCCGTCTCCAGCTCGCGAAGCTCCGCGGCCGTCAGCTGGACGTGGCGAGCCCCCAGGTTCTCCTCGAGGTGCATGGGGTTGCGCGTCCCCGGGATTGGAACGATCCACGGCTTGCGCGACAGCAGCCACGCGAGCGCAACCTGCGCGGGCGTCGCGCCCTTCTTCGCGGCAACGCTCCGCAGCGCCTCCACGATGGGCGCATTCGCGGCCAGGTTCTCCGGGGTGAAGCGCGTGAAGCCGGAGCGAAGGTCGGCCTTCGGGTCGAACCTCGTGCTGGCGCCGAGCTTTCCGGTCAGGAACCCCATCCCCACCGGTCCCCACGGCACGAAGCCGATTCCCAGCTCCTCGCACGCCGCGAGGACGCCATTCGTCTCCACGTCCCGCTCCATGAACGAGTACTCGGTCTGGACGGCCGTGACCGGTTGAACGGCATGCGCTCGACGGAGGGTCCGCGCACTCGCCTCGGAGAGGCCGAAGTGCAGGACCTTGCCCTGGGCAATCAGGTCCTTCACCGCACCCGCCACATCCTCGATGGGCACGTGGGGGTCGACGCGGTGCTGGTAGTAGAGGTCGATGCGGTCCGTCTTGAGGCGCTTCAGCGAACCCTCGACCACCTTCTGGATGTGCTCGGGCCGGCTGTTCAGCCCCGGAGGGCCCTCGAGGTTGAAGCCGAACTTGGTCGCGATGACGACCTGGTCGCGGATGGGCGCGAGTGCTTCTCCGACGAGCTCCTCGTTCGTGTAGGGGCCGTAGACCTCGGCCGTGTCGAAGAAGGTGACTCCTTTCTCATGGGCCGTCCGGAGGACCTGGATGCCCTGGTTCCGGTCCGCGGGGGGACCGTAGTTGGCGCTGATGCTCATGCACCCGTGCCCCAGCTCCGAGACCACCAGGCTTCCCAGCTTCCGCGTCTTCATCGGGGCGCCTCCGATGACTGGAGCCCTGGACTGCCCGGACGGCGTGGCGCATGCCCAGGTCCCGGCCGCCGCCCCTGCTCCGAGGAGGGCTGTGTTGATCAGGAGGTCACGGCGGCTGAGGCCCCGCCGGCCCTTCGTGCCCGCTTCAGGTGTCTGCTCGTTCTTCTTCATGGAGGATTCCCTCTGCTCGTCGTGGCCAGTCGCTAGAAGTTGCCGTCCGTCGAAACCGACAGGTCCTTGTGCGCCCGCACCTCGGCGAGCCGCGCCTCGAGGTCGGCGGTGATGCCGCTGACCGCGTCGCTCCCCGCGAAGAACTGCTTCGGCGGCGTCTCCATCCCAGCCAGCCGCACGAGCGCCCTACCGAGCTTCGCGGGGTCACCGGACTGGTTGTGGTGGTAGCCCTGCCACTGCGCCTTGACGGCCGCCGGCGCGTCATAGCCCTCGACGGTGAGGTCGCCGAACACGACGGACTGGGGGGCGAGCAGGTCGGTGCGGAAGAAGCCGGGCTCGACGACCGTCACCTTGATGCCGAAGCGCTCCACCTCCTGGGCGACCGACAGCGAGAGTCCCTCGACAGCGAACTTCGTCGCCGCATAGGCGCCCACCGTCGCATAGCCGATGACGCCGGCCATCGAGGACACGTTGAAGATGCGCCCGGAGCGCTGCCGCCGCATGACGGGCAGCACCGCGCGCAGCACGTGCAGCACGCCGTAGAAGTTGGTCGCGAACTGCTGCTCGATCTGCGCCGGGGTCAGCGACTCCAGGTTGCCGATGAGGCTGTATCCGGCGTTGTTGACCAGCACGTCGATGCGCCCGAACTGCCCGACCGCGGCGGCGACAGCCTGCTGTGCCTGCTCTTCCTTCGTGACGTCCAGCGGCACGAACGCGAGCCGCTCACCCGCCTGCACTCCGATGGCGGACCGCAGCTTCTCCACGTTTCGCGCCGTGGCGACGACGCGGTCCCCTGCCTCCAGTGCGGCCCTGACGACTCCCGCACCGATGCCACTGCTGGCGCCGGTGACAAACCAGACCTTGCTCATGAGGATCCTCCGGTGGCCCTCGGCGGCTGGATGCCGCGCGGAAGGCGAATGCTTCGAACCGATGGGAAAGAAGTACGCCCCGGTCCTGCTCCGGACTAGACGCAAGAAAGCCAATGGGCTCTTAACCAAGGGTTAAGAACGCGGCGCCGGACTCCCGCCTGGCTTCGCAGAGGACTCACGCCATGAAGACGGCTCTCCTTCCGCAGTTGCACGTGCTGCTCACGGTGGCGCGTCTGCGCAGCTTCAGTGGGGCGGCGCGCGAGCTGGGGGTCTCCACGCCCGCGGTCAGCAAGGCGGTGCGGGTGCTCGAGGAGCAGCTCCGCGTGGTGCTGCTCAATCGGACGACGCGCAGCGTGGCGCTGACCGAAGCCGGACGGCGCCTCGTGGAGGAGGCAGGCCCTGGACTTGGGCAGGCCGTGGAGGCGCTCGCCCATGTGGCCGCCCAGCCCGGCGAGGCGGTGGGCAGCCTGCGCCTGTCAGCCCCGCCGATGGCGGTGCCCTTCATCGTGGGCCCGTTGCTGTCCACCTTCCGCGAGCGTCACCCTCGGGTGGAGGTGGAGATGCTCATCGAGCAGCGCTTCGTGGACCTCGTGGCGGAGGGCTACGACGCGGGTGTACGGCTGAGTGAGGCCATCGAGCGTGACATGGTGCGGTTGCGGCTCACCGACGCCTTCCGCTTCGTGGTGGTGGGTTCTCCCCGCTACCTCGAACGCCACGGGACGCCCCGGAAGCCCGAGGACCTGCTGCGCCACGAGTGCATCACCTTCCGCTCGCACACGACCGGAACGCTCTATGCCTGGGAGTTGGAGCGGGGCCGCAGGAACTGGCGCGTTCCGGTGCGCGGAGGCGTCGTCACCAACGACGGCTCGGTGATGAAGTACCTGGCCGAATCAGGCGCCGGGCTCACGTACGCCTTCGAGCCGGAGGTGCGGGAGCAGCTGCGCAGCGGGACGCTCGTGCGGGTGCTGGAGGCCTACGCGCCCAGCGTCCCCGGCTTCTTCCTCTACTACCCCAGCCGTGCGCGGCGCTCCGGGCCGCTGCGCCTCTTCGTCGAGACGGCCCGGGAACTGGCAGCGAAGGCAGGATGAGCCCAGCGCGACGTCAGTCGCAGGTGCCGTCCGGGTTGCACTTCTTGTCGCACTTCTTGCAGGCCGCGCCGCCCTTGCCGCACTGGTTCTTGTTGGGCGAGGGGATGCAGCTGTTGCCCTCGCAGCAGCCGTTGCAGGTGGACGGGTCACAGCGGCAGGCGCCGTTGACGCACGCGAGGCCCGGGCCGCACGCGTTGCCGGGGCCGCAGAAGCACTTGCCCATGTTGCAGCGGTCCGTGTTGCCGCTACAGGCCGGGCCGTTGCCGCAGCCGCAGGTGCCCCGGGCCGTGCAGGTGTCGGTGCGCTGCCCGTCGCAGGCCTCGCAGGCGACGCCGCCCACGCCGCAGGTGAGGAACGTGCGCGCAGTGCAGAAGCCCTCGCGGCAGCAGCCGTCCGGGCAGTCGAGGCAGAAGGTGTTCGTGCCGCCATCCGTTCCGCCGCCCGTGCCGCCGTCGGAAGTGGGGCGGGAGGAGGTCAGCCGCACGGTGACCTCCACCTCGTAGCCATCGCGCACGCTGGCGGTAGCCTCTCCCGAGGCGATCACGGTGGTGCCGTCGCGCAGGCCCTCCACGCGCACGGTGGCCTGGGTGCCGTTGGCGGCGCCATCCAGGAGGACGCGGAAGGTCTCGCCGCTCTGGAGCGCGCGGCTGGAGTCCTCGGGCAGGAGCGTGGTGGGCACCTCCGTGCCGTCCGCCACGGTGCCGGAGACACGCAGCCGCGTGACGTTCAGCGAGGGCTCGAACTCGGTGGTGACGAAGAGCGCGGTGCCGGCCGCGGCGGCCGGGTCCCGGCAGGCGGCCAGGGCCACCAGGGTCAGCAGTCCACTGCACAGGAAGAGCCGGACGAGCGTCCGGCCGGAGGGGGCTCCCACGGAAATCATGATGGAAGGAGGGTAGCGGTTCCTCCGTCGTGAAGTGGAAGGCATGGGGGACCGGGGGGTGATGGCGTTGGACAGCGGACGCTCACCTTCCGGTATCCCGGGATGTCCGGTGTGTCACCGGCCGTGCTTCTCGCGTGGCGCCGGGGAAGGGAAGGCCGCAGCATGGGGGAGCAAGCGCGAGCGTGGGAGGCGGCAACGGCATGTTGGTCATCGTCATGGGTGTGTCAGGCACCGGGAAGTCCACGGTGGGCCGCGCGCTCGCGGACCGGCTGGGGTGGACGTTCGTGGACGCGGACGACCTGCACTCGGTGGAGAGCCGCCGGAAGATGGCCGCGGGCACGGCGCTGACGGACGTGGACCGGCAGCCCTGGCTGGAGCTGTTGCGCGCGCGGATGGAGAAGGCGCTGGAAGCGGACGAGGACCTGGTGCTGGCGTTCTCCGGCCTCAAGGAGCTCTACCGCGCGCGGCTCACCGTGGACGCCGGGCGCGAGCGCTGGGTGTACCTGCACGCGCCCGCGTCCGTCATCCGCGAGCGGCTCCAGAAGCGCCTGGGACACTTCATGCCGGCGTCGCTGCTGGCCAGCCAGCTGGAGACGCTGGAGGTCCCCAGGGACGCCTTCACCGTGGACGTGACGCCGCCACCGGACGTGGTGGTGGCGCGCATCCTGGATGGGCTGGGCCTGAAGCCCCGGTGACGCCCCGGTGACGCCCCGGTAGGCCCGGGTCAGCGCACGGGCTCGACGGTGGCGCCCAGGCGCTCCAGCAGCTCGCGGTACCAGGTGAAGGCGCGCTCGGTGTGGCCCCGCAGCTCCTTCGTGCCCCACAAGAGCGTGAGGGTGCGGCGCGTGGTGCCGTCCGTCTTGGTGCGCTGGGCGTCCTTCACCGCGTTGGCGCAGGGGCCCTCCGCGTCGAAGAGGCACAGCAGGCCCTCCAGGTCGATGGTCTGCCCGGAGGCGTTGAAGACGTAGCGGTCGCCCTGGATGGCGATGGAGACGCGGAAGGGCGCCTGCGCGCGGTCCAGGTCCACCACGCTGATGGGCAGGCCGCTGTGCAGCGACACGGCGTTGCACGCGTCCACCGCGGCGTTGATGGTGCCCAGCGTGCCGTCGCCGGAGGCTCGCACCAGGTACTCGGACGCGGGCTTGCCCCGGCCCGTGGGCTTGTAGCCACCATGGCGGAGCAGGTCGCGCACGGCGCCCCGGACGGCGTCGTCGCTCTGCACGGGCGCGGTGGCGCCGGGCTTCAGCAGGGCCTGCAGCCAGTCGGGCGCGGGCAGCTCCCCCAGGGGAGCAGCCCAGGAGGAGGTGAAGGCGATGAGGTCGAGGAGGGGATGGTTGTCGACGGTCAGCACGGCGGCACTCTACGCCACGCGCTGGTAGGGTAGGGATGGCCACTGTCTGCCCTGTTCCCCTCCTGGAGCCTCTCGCATGCCCACGCTCATCCCGAAGCCCACCCGTGTGACGGCCGTGGGCAACAAGCCGAAGCTCATTGACGAGTACGTGGGCCGGGTGACTTCCAAGACGTCCAACATCAGCGTGGCCCACATGCGCAGCCCGGGCGGGTGGGAGGAGCCGGGCCAGACGCCCGAGTTCCGTGAAATCACCCTGGTGCTCGCGGGCACGCTGCGGGTGGAGCACAAGGGCGGGGTGATGGACGTGCACGCCGGTCAGACGGTGGTGTGCGAACCCGGCGAGTGGGTCCGCTACAGCACCCCCGAGGAGGAGGGCGCGGAGTACGTGGCCATCTGCACCCCGGCGTTCTCCCCGGGCACGGTGCACCGGGACGCCTGAGCCCCGCGTTCCAGGTTCCAAGCCGGGCGGAATCCCGGGCGGGGGCCTGCCTGCCTGGATGCGTGGATGGAGTTGGGGCGGTCGGGGGTTCGGAACCATCCCTCCGGCGAGCGGCTCGTGGCATAAGGGCGCGCCGCCTGATTCCCCGGGCCCTTTCGGTACGCACATGATCCGTCTCGACAACATCGGCAAGCAACACGGTCAGCAGCTCCTCTTCGTGGAGGCATCGGCCGCGCTCCACAAGGGTGAAAAGGTGGGCCTGGTGGGCCCGAACGGCGCGGGCAAGACGACGCTGTTCCGGATGATGACCGGCCAGGAGTACCCGGACGAGGGACAGGTCTCCATCGACCGCGGCGTCACCATTGGCTACTTCAGCCAGGACGTCGGTGAGATGCACGGCCGCAGCGCGGTGTCCGAGGTGATGGACGGCGCGGGCCCGGTGAGCACCGTCGCGGCGGAGATGAAGCAGCTGGAAGCCGACATGGGGGACCCGGACCAGGCTGACAACATGGAGAAGCTCGTCGAGCGCTACGGTGTCGTGCAGGGCCGGTTCGAGGAGCTGGGCGGGTACGCGCTGGAGGGCCGCGCGCGCGAAATCCTCGCGGGCCTGGGCTTCACCGAAGAGATGATGGACGGCGACGTGGGCAAGCTGTCGGGCGGTTGGAAGATGCGCGTGGCGCTGGCCCGCATCCTCCTGATGCGGCCGGACGCGATGTTCCTGGACGAGCCTTCCAACCACCTGGACCTGGAATCACTCATCTGGCTGGAGGGCTTCCTCAAGGGGTACGAGGGCGCGCTGCTGATGACGTCGCACGATCGCGAGTTCTTGAACCGCATCGTGACGAAGGTGGTGGAGATCGACGGCGGTTCGCTGACGACCTACTCGGGCAACTACGACTTCTACGAGGGCCAGCGCGCGCAGAACGAGGCGCAGCAGCAGGCGCAGTACGAGCGTCAGCAGGCGATGCTCGCGAAGGAGATCAAGTTCATCGAGCGGTTCAAGGCCCGCGCGTCGCACGCCGCGCAGGTGCAGAGCCGGGTGAAGAAGCTGGAGAAGATTGAGAAGGTGGAGCCGCCGAAGCGCCGCTCCACGGTGCTCTTCGAGTTCCAGCCGCCGCCGCGTTCAGGTGACGACGTGGTGAACCTGAAGAACGTGAGCAAGGGTTACGGCAAGCGGACCATCTACGACGGCCTGGACTTCCTGGTGCGCCGCGCGGAGCGCTGGTGCGTGATGGGCGTGAACGGCGCGGGCAAGTCCACGTTGCTCAAGCTGGTGACGGGCACGACGCAGCCGGATGAAGGCACGGTGGCGTTGGGTGGCAGCGTGAAGATGGGCTACTTCGCGCAGCACGCCATGGACCTCTTGGACGGAGAGAAGACGGTCTTCGAGCAGCTGTCGGACGCGTTCCCCCGGGCGGGCCAGGGTTCGTTGAGGGCGCTGGCGGGCTGCTTCGGGTTCAGCGGCGACGAGGTGGAGAAGAAGTGCCGGGTGCTGTCGGGTGGAGAGAAGGCGCGCTTGGTGATGGCGCAGATGCTCTACGACCCGCCGAACTTCCTGGTGCTGGACGAGCCCACGAACCACCTGGACATGGGCACGAAGGAGATGCTGATCACGGCGCTGTCGCGCTACGAGGGCACGATGTTGTTCGTGTCCCACGACCGGCACTTCCTGGGAGCGCTGTCCAACCGCGTGCTGGAGTTGACGCCGGACGGCATCCACAAGTACGGCGGCGGCTACACGGAATACGTCGCGCGCACGGGCCAGGAAGCCCCGGGCCTGCGCAGCTAGGAAATCCCGAGCTCATCGAGGAGGGGCCGAAGGGCTGGCCCCATCCCATGGCGCTCGCAGACGTCACGCAGTTCGGCAACATTCAGGTGTTGCCGATTGCGCTCCAGAAGCTCCAAGACGTCGGCTTTCGACTTCCATCCTCCCGCGAAGAGCTTCAAGGCGATGAGGTGGGGAAGGTCGACCACGCGGAGCCGACTGCCCGGGTTCAAGGCCAACGAGGCGGACTGGATGGCCTCTTGCGCAAGCGAGGTGTTGTCCTTCGCGCCGGGCCATGGATTCTGGAAGTTCACGATCTCGATGGTCTCGAAATCCTCTCCTGAGACGCGAAGGACTCCGCCCAGGGGATCTTCCGCATCCGGGTAGCTGAGTTCGGTCTCGAAACCTTCCTCCCGCAGGACCTCGTCGAGCTGCCGGAACCGGGGGAAGGGATTGATGTTGATCGCCAGGTCGAAGTCTTCCGTCTGGCGAGGGTAGTAGTGAACCGCCAGGGCGATGGCGCCAATGACCGCAGCGGCAACGCCGTGCTGCTCCAGGAGCCCGACCACGCGCTCGGCGACATGGAGCGTTCGTTCCTGTCGGTTGGCACCCGGTGTATCGCTCACTTGGACTTACCGGGGTCGCGCTCACTAGCGCGCGCGGGCGTGATGTAGCGCATCCGCTCCTTGAGGCTGAGCGCGAGCAGCACGCGCTCCCGGGGCGTCATCGCGGCCAGTCGCTCGAACTGACTCCTCCGCGCCGTATCCGCGCTCTTGCTGGGGCGCTGCCCGTACAGACCACGAGGCGGCGGTGCGTTGTCAGAGCTCATCGTTCCTTCCATCCTATTCGAACAGCTTGCTCGCGAGCCGTGCCAGGCGCTGGGCCTTGCCTCGATACGGCGGGAAGAACAGGTTCGTGAAGGCCGTGCGGCCCTGCCGCACCACGGCTCGCTCGTGGCTGAAGGCCTTGAAGCCCGCCTCGCCGTGATACGCGCCCAGGCCGCTCTGCCCTACGCCTCCGAAGGGCAGGTGCGGGTTCACGTTGTGCAACACGACGTTGTTCACCACCGTGCCGCCCGCGCTCGTCTCCTTCAGCAGGCGCTCCACCGGGGACTCGTCCTGGCTGAAGACATACATGGCCAGCGGCTTTCCACCCGCGCGCACCTGCGTCACCACTTCATCCAGTGACTCGAAGCGCAGCACCGGCAAGAGCGGCCCGAAGATCTCCTCGTCCATCACCGCCGACTCCGGCGTCACGTCCGCCAGCACCGTGGGCGCGATGTAGCGCGTCTCCGCGTGCACGCCGCCCCCCGCCACCACCCGCGCCCCTCCCGCCACGGACTCATCCAGCAACCGGCTCACACGCTTGAACGCGCCGTCATCCACCATCCGGCAGAAGTCCGGCGTCGCGCGCCGCGCCTCCTCCGTCTTTCCGTAGAAGCGCTCCAGCGCGGCCTTCATCCCCGCGAGCAGCGCCTCCTCCTTCGACGCGTGCACCCAGACGTGATCCGGCGCGATGCACGTCTGCCCCGCGTTGAGGAACTTCCCCCACACAATCCGCTCCGCCGCCGTGTCCACGTCCGCTGACGCATCCACGATGACCGGCGACTTGCCGCCCAGCTCCAGCGTCACGCCCGCCAGGTGCCGCGCCGCCGCCTCCATCACCCTGCGCCCCACGCGCGGCCCACCCGTGAAGAAGAAGTGGTCGAACGGCAGCCGGAGCAACGACTCGCCCACCTCCGGTCCGCCCTCCACCAGCGCCACCTCGTCCTGGGGAAAGACGTCCCGCAGCAGCTGCGCCAGGAAGCGCGCCGTGCCCGGGGTCTTCTCGCTCGGCTTGCACAGGACGGCATTGCCCGCGGCCACCGCCGCCACCAGCGGCGACACCAGCAGGTGGAACGGGTAGTTCCATGGCGCCAGGATGAGCACCACGCCCTTGGGCTCCGGGTGCACCTCGCTCTTCGTGCCCGCGAGCAGCAGCGGCGCGCCCACCCTGCGCGGCTTCATCCACGCCTTCAGGTGCTTCTGCACGTGCGCCAGCTCCAGCAGCACGGGGAGGATTTCCGTCGCCTCCACCTCCGCCGCCGGCTTGTGGAAGTCCTCGTGCAGCGCGTCCGCCAGCTCCTCACGCCGCTCCAGGAGCAGTGCCTTGAGCTTCTCCAGCCGCGCGAGGCGCTCCTTCGGCCCCGTCTTCGCCAGCTCCCAGCGGCGCGCCTGGAGGCGGTCGAACACCGCCTGCAGGTCTCCCGGGACCAGGGCCTCCTCCACTGACACCACGCGCATGCTGGCTCCTCTTTTGCGTCGCCCGTGCCTACTCCAGCATCCGGGTCGCGCGGGAGGCCCATTCCTGGGCTTTTCCCCGATACGGCGGGAAGAACACGGCAGCCAGCGACTTCATCCACTGGACCATCACCGCCCGCTCGTGGCTGAACGTCTTGAAGCCGTAGTGCCCGTGGTAGTTCCCCAACCCGCTCATCCCCACCCCGCCGAACGGCAGGTTCGGGTTCGCCACGTGGATGAGCACGTTGTTCACCACCACCCCGCCCGACGTCGTGTGCTGGAGCACCTCCTCCACCATCCCCGAGTCCTGCGAGAACACGTACAGCGCCAGCGGCTTCCCGCCTTCGTTGATGTGCGCGTAGACCTCCTCACGCCGCTCGTACGTCAGCACCGGCAACACCGGCCCGAAGATTTCACCCTCCATGATGGGCATCTTCGTCGTCACCCCGGACAACACCGTGGGCGCCACGTATCGCGACGGCCCGTCCGCCGTGCCGCCTGCCTCCACCTTCGCCCCCGCGGCGACCGTGCGGTCGAGCACCTCCTTGAGCCGCCGCCACGCCCCGGGGTCCACCACGCGCGCGAAGTCCGGGCTGGCCTGACGCTCCGCCTCCGTCTCGCCGTAGAAGCGCGTCAGCACCGCCTTGAACGCGTCCAGGAACGCCTGCTGCTTCGACGCCGGCACGTAGATGTAGTCCGGCGCCACGCACGTCTGGCCCGCGTTGACGAACTTGCCCCACGCCAGCGCCTCCGCCGCCGCCTTCAGGTTCGCCGACTCGTCGATGATGACCGGCGACTTGCCGCCCAATTCCAGCGTCACGCTGGAGAGGAACTTCGTCGCCGCCGCCATCACCTTGCGGCCGATGTTCGGGTTGCCCGTGAAGAAGAAGTGGTCGAACGGGTGCTGGAGCAGCGCCTCCGCCACCTCCGCGCCGCCCTCGAACACCGCCGCCTCGTTCTCCGGGAACACGTCCCGCACCAGCTTCGCCAGGAAGCGCGACGTGTGCGGCGTCTTCTCACTGGGCTTGAGCATCACCGCGTTGCCCGCGGCGATGGCCGCGATGAGCGGCGCCATCAGCAGCTGGAACGGGTAGTTCCACGGCGACAGGATGAGCACCACGCCCTTCGCCTCGAAGCGCACGTGGCTGGACGCGCCCTTGAGCGTCAGCGGCGTCGCCACCCGCTTGGGCTTCATCCACGACTTCAGGTGCTTCACCGTGTGGTTCAGCTCCTCCAGCGTCGGGTGCACCTCCGTCAGTTCCACCTCCACCGCCGGCTTGCGGAAGTCCTGGTGGATGGCCTCCGCCAGGGGCTCGCGCCGCGCGATGATGGCCTCGCGCAGCTTGCGCAGCCGGGCGATGCGCTCCGCGGGCGTGCTGCGCGACAGGTTCCAGCGGTTCGCGCGCTGCGACTCGAACACCGCGCGGATGCGGTCCACTTCAACCGAGGCCTGGGGAAGGAGGGACGCGACGGCTTCCAGCATGACAAAGCTCCGTTTCTTCAGATGCGCAAAGAGGGATGAATCAGCGGGCCTGGAGCCCGCGAAGAAGGGTGGTGATGGCCGCCGTCAATTCGGCGGTGAAGTCCACGCGCAGGGGCGCCATGTGCGGCAGCGTCAGCACCTCGCGCGCCACGGGCGCGATGTCCGCCATCTGCCGCAGCCCCGTCACCAGCGCGTGCACATGGGTGATGAGCTGTCCCGCCGTCCGGGCCGTGAGGAAGGGCAGCCGCTCCTGGAGCAGCGCCGCCGTCGTCCCCATGGCCCCGAGCACGCGCTCCTTGAACGCCTGCGTCTGTTCCACGGTCACGTTCTGCTCCAGCACCGTCTGCATCAGCGCCAGCAGCCGCGTGAAGGTCTCCTCGCCCTCAAGCGATTGGGCCACCGTGCACGCCAGCTGGTGGCCCGTCCACGTGCCGCCCTCCGCCAGGCGCCCGTTCAGCTTCGCGAACCACGCGGTGAGCAGGTCGTCCAGGAGCGCCAGGAACAGCGCCTCCTTCGTCGGGAAGTAGAGGAACACCGTCCCCTTCGCCAGCCCCGTGCGCGCCGCGACGTCCGCCATCTTCACCTGGGCGAACGACGTGGCCTCGAACAGCGCGCGCGCCGCGTCCAGCAGCTCCCGCCGCCGCGCTTCCTTGTCCTCGTCCCGCCGCGCTCGCGGTAGAGCGACCCGCTTCGCGGCCAGTGCTCCCGCCATGACCCGGAGTTAAATGACCCCTGGTCACCGGTCAAGTCCACGCATGGGTCCGCATCCACCGCAGGACGGTCCTGAGAGGCGGGGGGATGGCGCGGTGTAATCTCGTGTGCGACGCTGGGCGACATGATGAGGCCCATCGACGCGGAGCTGCTGTCGGGGAGCGCGCTGTACCAGGAGGTGGTGCTGCGCAAGCTGGCCCACGCGCGCGAGTCGGTGTGGATGGCCACCGCCAACGTGAAGGCCATGTACGTGGAGCAGAGGGCGGGGAAGTTCGTGCCGCTCTTGGAGGTGCTGGACGGGCTGGCCGCGCGGGGCGTGGCGCTGCGGCTGTTGCACGCGGAGCTGCCCAGCCGGCCGTTCCGGGCCGCGTTCGACGCCCGCTCGCGGCTGGTGAAGGGCGGTCTTGAACTGAAGGTGTGCCCGCGCGTGCACTTCAAGGCGGTGGTGGTGGATGGCGCCTGGGTCTACCTGGGAAGTGCCAACCTCACCGGCGCGGGACTGGGCGCCAAGGGCGATGACGTCCGCAACTTCGAGATGGGCTTCGTGACGGAGGACTTCGACACCATCGACCGGACCACCGCCCTCTTCGAGGCGGTATGGAGCGGTGCCGAGTGCCGGGGATGTCGTCTGCGCGCGGTGTGTCCTGACCCCATCTTGCCCTCCGGCGTGGGACAGGCGAAGAAACGGGGTCGCGAGCCGGTGCGTTTGGGGAAGGCTCGCCGCCTGTACCGTCCACGGAAGGACTCGACATGAAGCTGTACTTCGCGCCTCTCAGCGCGCACGGGCGGACTGGCGCGGGGTGAAGCCTCCAGCCTCCAGCGCGTGGGACGACGCGGACGCCGATGTCCGGGCCCGCCGGCGGGTCCGGCGGCGGACGTATTGGTGGTGCGCGCTGCTCATCCTGTTGGGCTCGCTGGCGCACCCGCTGGTGCTGGGCGGCTTCCGCGCGGACTTCCTCGCGGTGCACTGGGCCTGGGCCGCGGCGTTCCTCGTGCTGGGGGCCGTGGTCGGCGCGGGGTGGCTGCGCCCTCCGTTCAGCGGCATCGCGTCGGGTGTCGTCAGCCTGGCGGCGCTCACCGTGTGCATCCACCTCACCGGAGGCCTGGAGAGCCCGCTGTTCCCCGGCTTCTACACGGTGCCCCTCTTCGTCACCGTCTTCGTCCCCGGTCAGCGGCTGCCGGTGTGGTGCGCCATCGGCGGCACGCTGGTGGCGGTGATGTGGATGACGTGGATGTCGCACGTGCCCTGGACGGCGTTCGTCAGCCAGTGCATCAGCCTCGTCTTCGTGTTCGCGGTGTCCGCGCACGGCGCGGAGACCTTCCGCAAGCTGCGCGCGGCCGAGCGCATCGCGCACCTGGAGCGCGTGGAGGCCCTGCGGCAGCTGGCGGACAGCGAGTCGCGCCGCGCGCGCGTGGAGCGCCAGCGCGCGGAGGTGGAGCGGCTGGTGGTGGTGGGGCAGCTGGCGGCGGGCGTGGCCCACGAGGTGAACAACCCGCTGGCGTACGTGAAGTCGAACCTGCACTACCTCCAGGAGGAATGGGCGCACGGCGCGCCCGACGACCTGGAGGACGTGCGGCGCGTGCTGGATGAAACGCAGCAGGGCGTGCTGCGCATCCAGCAGATCGTCACCGACCTGCGCCTGTTCTCCCGCGAGGCCCCCGACGGCGCGGAGTCCTGCGACGTCGCGGAGACGCTGGCCGAGGCGCAGCGGCTGGCCTCGGTGCGGCTGCGCAGCCTGTGCGTGGTGGAGCGCGACGTGGCGCCGGAGCTGGCCCCCGCGCGCGTCACGGCCCGCCACCTGGTGCAGGTGCTGGTGAACCTGCTGCTCAACGCCGCGGACGCGCTGGAGTCCGCCAGCTCCAACAAGCCCGCGCACGTGATGCTGCGCGCGTGCATGGAGAACGGCCGCGTGCGGGTGGAGGTGGAGGACAACGGGCCGGGCATCCCCGAGTCCGCGCTGCCACGTCTCTTCGAGCCCTTCTTCACCACGAAGCCGCCCGGCAAGGGCACCGGCCTGGGCCTGGCGCTCTGCCGCGACTACGTGGCGCGCGCGGGCGGCACGCTGGAGGCGGAGAACCGCGCGGAAGGCGGTGCGCGCTTCATCCTCCGGCTGCCCGTCGCCGGGACTTCATCCCCCCCTGTCCACCGCGAATCTCCGGCGTCCGTGGACGCGGAGCCCGCGGCCGACTAGCGCGGCTCCGAGCCTCGAGCCTCGAGCCTTCGCGCTTCATCGCTCCAGCGCGTGCGCCACCTGCCCCAGCAGCCGCAGGCGCGGGGAGTCCAGCTTGCGCACGGTGCGCATCAGGCGCCGCACTTCCGGACGCTCACGGTACTCCGGCGGGTCCTCCGCCAGCTGCGGCGCGCCGTCCTCCGTCACCGCCGCCGTCGCGCTCAACCCGAGCAGCACGTCCGACGAGGCATTGAGCACCAGGCACAGCTTCCGCAACGTCCGCACGCTGGGCAGCATGTGCCCGCGCTCCAGCCGCCCGTACACCTCGGTGGCGATGCCAACGCGCTCGGCGACATCGGCCTGCGTGAGCTCCAGCCGCTGCCGGGCCACTCGCACGGCGTTTCCAATGAGGGTTGCCAGTCGTTGTTCCATGGCGTGGAAAACCTGTCGAAAGAGGAGCTTCTCCCCCCGCTTTTCAGACGGAGAGGTACCGGGGAGAAGTCGCTGCTACGCCTGACCTCGTGAGACACAGATTACGAGTGGGGTCTGACATCTCCGGGCGTTCGGACAGGGCCCGCAAACCCGCGACAATCCGCCGTTTCCGCCGTTCTCACGCGCGCGTTTCGCAAGGCTTCCCGGGTGCTTTTTCCGCGCGCGCCACGCGCGTCGAACCGGGGTGGTAGGCGGGCACGCCCGCGCCCCTCCCATGACGTCACGGGAAGGCCGTGCGAGGTCGCACGACGTGCCAGGTTGCTTCGTGAGCTGGGTGACGGTTTCGCGAGGGTCCGGGGAGACCGCGCGCTTCCGGCGGGACGCTGCCGGAAGCGGGGCTTCAAACCCGGGGGGCTTCAGTGCTGCTTCAGGATTCGGACGGCAGCGCGGCGCGCGCTTCGGAGTACTCGCGCACCATGCGTTCAACGACGGTGGTGGCGGGCAGCACGTCCTTCACGAAGGCCACGCCCTGGCCCGCGCTCCAGGTGTCCTTCCAGGCCTTGCCCTGGCCCGCGCGGAAGCGCTCCAGCGCGCTCTTGATGAAGTTGCCGTGCACGCCCGTCACCTCCTTCGTGTACTCGAGGTCCTCCGGGCTGGAGTCCACCAGCGCCTGCTTGTAGTCGGGCGCGGCGCCGGCCTCTTCCGTGGCGAGGAAGCGCGTGCCCACGTACGCGCCGTCCATGCCCAGCGCGAGCGTCGCGGCCAGGTGGCGCCCCGTGGAGAGCGCGCCCGCGAGCACCACCGGCACGCCCAGCTCCGCCTTGAGCCACGGCCCCAGCACCAGGGGGCTCAGGTTGCCCGCGTGGCCGCCCGCGCCGCTGCCTACGGCAATGAGCGCGTCCACGCCCGCCTTCACGGCCTTCTGTGCGTGGCGCAGCGAAATCACGTCGCTCCACACCTTGCCGCCGTACGCGTGCACGCGCTCCACGATGGGCGTGGGGTCGCCCAGGCTGGTGATGACCAGCGGCACCTTGCGCTCCACCGTCGCGGCCACATCCTCCTCCAGGCGCTCGGCCCACTTGAGGATGAGGTTCACGCCGAAGGGCACGTCCTTGGGGAACGTGTGGAGGAAGTCCCGGTACGCCTGCGCGGTGCGGTAGTTGAGTGACGGCACCGCGCCGATGGCGCCCGCGCGTCCCGCGGCCTCCAGCAGCGCCGCGTTGGACACCAGGAACATGGGAGCGGCGATGATGGGATAGCGGATGCCCAACATCCGGGTGACTTCCGTGTCGATGCGCGAAGGGGCCATGCGGCGCATTGGAGCACGCGTGCACGCGGGCGCGAGGCCGAAAAATCGGCCTGGGCGGCGTTGTCAATCACAGCGTGTCCTGGCGGGGGAAAACCCCTGGTGTTTCCGTGGTTTACGTAGCACGTAGGGCTGACATAAGGTGCCCCCCCCGGCGACGAGCCGGGATGCCGGGGAGTCCCTTCGGTGACGCGAACCGGGGGGCGCCGCCGAGCGCCTTCGCGGGGAGGCCAGAGCCAGTCGTGAGTGACGAGCGTCCGGACGCGCTGCTCAAGAGCGCACTCGAAAAGATCGTCTACTTCGAGGCCCGTGCGCAGCAGTTGCATGGCGAGCTGGCGTCCGCGCGTGACGAGCTTTCGCACCTCCGGGAGGACCTGACGGAGGCGCACCAGCGCGAGCTGGACCTGCGCCGGGAGCTGGCCGAGCTGGAGGTGAAGAGCGGCCGTGCGCAGACGGAGCGCGAGGAGCTGTCGCGGGTCAACCAGGCGCTGCGGCTGGAGCGCGACCAGCTGATGGCGAAGCTGCTGGACGCCAGCCGGATCCACTCCTCCGGGCAGGCGCGCGCGCTGGCGGACGACGATGCCGACGAGCTGGGGTTCGACCTGGCGTCGTTCATCTCGCAGCTGCGCAGCGAGGTGATCCTCCGTGGGGACGTGCCCGCGGTGCGCGCGCCGTACAGCGGGCCCGCGGTGCCGCTGAAGAAGTCCCCCGAGCCGATCGTTCCGTGGGCGGAGCGTCCCGCGCCGCCCATTCCGACCCGGTCGCACGCGGGGACTTCGGGCGCGGCGGATTCCTCGGGGCTGTCTCCGGTGGCGCGCGAGGCGCAGCGGCTGCACAGCGAGGGCCGCCTGCGGGTGAGCGCGGAGCAGATGGCGGAGCTGTCCGGGCACACGGGCAGCACCACGGACGAGACGCTGTTCGGGTTCTCCGTGCGGGAGCTGTCGGCGGCGGACGCGGCGGCGCGGGTGCGGGCGGCGGAGCGGCTGAAGGCGCTGGCGCATCCGGCGGCGGCGCCCGCGCTGGCGGCGGCGCTGCACGCGGAGACGGACGCGACGGCGCAGGTGGCGCTGGTGCAGGCGTTCGCGGGGCTGTGCCGGGAGGAGGGCGCGTCGGTGGTGTCGCCGCTCTTGTCCTCGCCGGTGCCGGAGGTGCGCATCGCGGCGTTGAAGGCGCTGCTGGTGCTGGCGCCGAAGGACGCGGCGCCGCATCTGGCGCAGGCGATGAAGGACTCGGACCGGTCGGTGCGCCGGCGCGCGTCGCTGCTGGCCCTGGGGTTGGAGGGGGAGACGGCGCGGCGGCTGGGCGAGGACGCGATCCACGACACGGACCCGGAGGTCCGCGCGCTGGCGGCGCTGGCGCTGGGCGCGGGCCGGGGCGAGAACGCGCGGACGCTGCTCTTGAGCGCGCTGGATGACGCTGAGGCGCGCGTGCGCAAGGCGGCGGCGCAGAGCCTGTCGCGCATCCTGGGACACGACGTGTCCGCGGTGGTCGCGCTGGATGATGCGCACCGGCGCCGGGAGATCCGCCGGCTGGCGACGCTGCCCGTGAAGCCCGTGCGCGCGACGCTGGAGCCGAAGCCCGTGGAGCCCGTGCGCGTGGTCGCTGTGGCCCCGGAGCTGGCGCAGCCCGTGGCGGTGAATGCCGCGCAGCCGGTGGCGCAGAGCGCGCAGCCTCTTCCGTCGATTCCCGCGCACGCGGTGCCGGTATCGCTCGCGGACGTCGCCGCGAACACCTCCCAGTGGACCGCCGCCCCCATGGCCGCCCCCGCGCTCGCGGTCGCCACCGTGGGCGTGGCCCGCGCCGCACCGGTCGCGATGCACGCCGCCGCTCCCGTGCCCGCGCGGGTCGCGAATGGTGGGCCGGTGTCCTTCGCTTCGGGTCCTTCCTTGCCGCCGTCGCGCCCGATGGCCCCCGTTCCTCCCGCGCCCGCTCCGCCCGCCGCGCGGAAGACGCCCGTGCAGGCCGCGCTGGTCGCCATGGGCGCGCCGCCTCCGGCCCGGGCACCCGCGCCTTCCACCCCGCCGCCGGTTCCTCCCAAGCGCGGCCCGTCTCCCGTGGAAGCGCTGTGTGGGGCGATGTTGCAGGAGGTGCGGGTCGCCGTCCGGGGACGCTCGCTCGCCGAGCTGACGTCCGGGCTGTCCGCTCCGGCGGAGCTGGCCCAGGAGGCTGTTGCCCTGCTGGTGGCCCGAGGGGCCATCGTGCGAAGGGGGCACAAATACTTCGCCGCTTGAGGCAAGGTGCAGCGGGTCCCAGCCTCACACGTCATCCGAAGGGTCGTTCATGGAAGCGCCGACGTACAGCTCGAAGCAGGTAGCCGAGATGCTCGGCGTGACCGCGAAGTCCATTCCCGCGGCGCTGCGCAAGGACGCCTACGGCCCGGAAGACGTGTGGGAGCTGCGCACGACGCTCAACAAGTTCCCGCCCACCGCGGGCCTGCGCAGACAGCTCTTCCTCAACTTCAAGGGCGGCACCGGCAAGACGTCCCTCTCCACGTCCTACGCCTGGCGCCTGGCGGAGCTGGGCTACGCGGTGCTCCTCATCGACCTGGACAGCCAGGGCCACGCCACCAAGTGCCTGGGCTACGAGGGCGAGGACTTCGAGAAGACGCTCCTGGACGTGCTGGTGCGCAAGACGCCGCTCGTGCAGGTGGTGCAGAAGTCCACCCTGCCCAACCTGGACTTCATCCCGTCCAACCTGAGCATGTCCACGGTGGACCTGGCGCTGATGCCCATGTCCGGCCGTGAGTTCAAGCTGCGCAACGCGCTCAAGGACGTGGAGGCGCAGTACGACTTCATCGTCTTCGACGCGCCTCCGTCCTTCGGCCTGCTCAACCTGAACGCGCTGATGGCCGCGAACGACCTGTTCGTGCCCGTGCTCGCGGACTTCCTGTCCTTCCACGGCCTCAAGCTGCTGTTCGAAACGGTGCAGAGCCTGGAGGAGGACCTCAACCACGTGCTGGACCACGTGTTCATCGTGGTGAACTCCTTCAACGCCACCTTCAAGCTGGCGAAGGAGGCGCTGGAGGCGCTCCAGACGCACTACCCCGAGTACCTGCTGCCCACCATCATCCGGCAGTGCACCAAGTTCGCGCAGGCCTCCAGCGAGGGCCGCCCGGTGTTCGTGGCGGACCCCACGTCCAAGGGCGCCAGCGACATCCAGGCCATGCTGGACAACGTGCTGCCGCGCCTGGTGGCCGCGCACGCCGCGGCGGTGAAGGCCGGCACCGCGACGAAAGCCGGCTGAGATTCCCCCATGAAGAAAGCCTTCGAACAGAACGTGTCCCGCGCGAAGCCGCGCCTCCGCCTGGGGGCGCTGACGGGTGCCCTCGACCCGGCAGACCCCACGGGGACCGCCGCCAGCCAGGAGCCCGCCGCGCCGGAAGCGCCCGCGCCCGTCGCGGAATCGCCGGACCTGTCCTCCGAGGTGCGCTCGCGCATCGAGCGCCGCGCCGGCCCGCGTCCCACCGCCGCCGAGGCGATGGAGGCCGCGCTGAACGCACCGCCCGCCCGCACCGCCGCGCCGCCCCCGGCCGCGCAGGGGTTGCCGGCGGTGACGGCGCCGAGTTTCTCTCCGGTGTCCCACGCGCTGTCCGCGCTGGTGTCCCCGGAGGCTCGCGGCGAAGAGGAAGCCGCGCCGCCCTCGCCGTGGCAGGAGCCGGACTCGCAGGAGACCGCGCCCGGTTGGAACGTGGCGCAGGAGACCGCGCCCGAGGAGTCCGTCTGGGACGCGGAGGCCGTGCCGCCCGTCTCGCACCGTGAGGTGGCGGAGGCGGTGGCCGCGTCCGCGTGGAACCTGTCCGCCGCGCACGTCGCGCAGCAGCGGGAGGCCGTGGTGGAGGCCTTCGGTCAGGAGCCCCTGGGCGCCGAGCCGACGCCCACGCACGTGGAGCCGCCCGCGCCCGCCGCGCGCTGGGATGCGCTGACGGCGCGTCCGGAAGCCGCCACGCATGTGGATCCCACGCGCGTGGCGCCTCTTGCCCATTCCGTGACGCACACCGAAGCCATGCGCGCCGGAGTCGCTCGCATGGATGCCTCGGCTCCGGCCGCGCCGGTGGAAGCCCCTCGGAGCGCGCCCGTCACCTTCGCCTCGCCGCCTCCGGCGATGGCGCAGGCGGAAGCGCCCCGGGCGGCTCCGGTCACCTTCGCGGGCCCGCCGCCCGGAGTACAGTTCGATGGACGGATGGGCGTTCAGGCCCTCCGCATGCCTTCCGAGGCCGAGCCCATGACGACGTACGCTGCCGTCCAGGCCTCCACCGTCACCACCACCGAGACGGTGGCCCGACAGGAAGCCGCGCCCGCCCCCGTCGAGGTGCAGACGCCCGCGCCTCCCCGCGAGGAGCTGGACTCCGAATCCCGCCGCGAGCGCCTCAAGGCCCGCCTCAAGGCCGTGCGCGAGAACCCGCGCCCGGAGCCGCTGCCCGCCACCGTCGCGGAGGCCGGCCAGCGCGCCGTGGAGCGCATCACCCACCTCCAGGCGGAGCTCACCAAGGTCAAGGCGCTCAACCTCACGCTCACCCAGGACCTGGAGGTCGCCCGCCGTCAGGCGGAGAAGGCCACCGAGGAGGCCCGTCTGCGCATGGACGAGGCCCGCCGCCTGTCCGCGGAGATGGAGGGCCGCGTGAAGCTGCTCGCCGACCTGGAGCGTGAACTGGCCGCACTGGAAGGCGAGCGCGACGAAGCGCTCCTGTCCCTCCAGGAGTCCCGCCAGGCCCTCCAGGCCGCCGCGAAGGAGCACGAGTCCCTGGAGCAGGTCGTGACCAAGGGCAAGCTGGCCCTGGCCGACAGCCTCGCGGAGGAGGAGCGCCTCGCCGTGGAGCTGGAAGGCGCCAAGGACGAGTCCGCCTCCCTGCGCCGCGCCGTGGAGACGCTCCAGGGTGAGCGCGACGTGCTGGCCCAGCAGGTCGCGTCCCTCACCGCCGAGCGCGCCGAATTGCTGGAGGCGCGCAAGGCCCTGGAGTCCGTGCACCGCGCCCTGAGCCAGGCTACGGTGCGCTAAAAACCGCGCCGCCTACTTCGCGTCCTTCGCCACGCCCGTGGGCTTCTTCCCGGGCCCCACGGTGGCGGTGAAGGACGCGGGCAGGGCCGGCCGCTGGAGCGAAGCGACGTCCACCCGCGCCAGCGGATCCGCGTTCTCCCGCCGCGCCTGGAGCAGGCCGGCGATCCGCTCCTGGCGCTCCTCCTTCTTCGGGTGGTTCTCCCAGAAGCCGCCGCCCCCGGACGTCCGCTCGAGCAGCCGCGAGAACTCCCTCGGGTCGTAGCCCGCGGACAGCAGCAGTTCCACCGCGAGCGCGTCCGCCGCGAGCTCCTCGTCCTTGCGGTGGCCCTTGCCGAAGGCGTCCACGGTCCCTTCGACCATCTTCCCCATCAGGCCCGTGTCCGAGTCCAGGTCCAGCCGGCCGTCCGCCCGGCTGGCGCCCACCACCTTCGAGGCCACCGTCGACACCACGGCGCCCGTCACCGCGGCGCCCTTGCACGTGCTCACCTTCACGGAGACGTACTGGTGCAGCGCGTGCTTGAGCACGACGTGGGCAATCTCATGCGCCAGCACGCCCGCGAGCTGCGCCTCGTTCTCCACGCCCTGGAGCAGCCCGTGCGTGACGAACACATAGCCCGCGGGCGCGGACAGGGCGTTGAAGCGCTTCGCGTCCTTGAGCACACCGAACGTCCAGCGCAGCTCCGGCCGGGGGGACTGCATCGCCAGGTTGCGGCCCACCGTGTTGACGTAGGTGTTCAGCTTCTCCTCCGGCGCGCCCGACAGCATCAGCCCGCCGCCCTGCTGCGCCCAGTGGATGGCCAGCGCGCTGCCCAGCGCGTACTCCTCCTGGATGGCCGGCTCCACCTTCAACTTGTCGCAGGACTGCACCTTCTCCGCCGCGGCCGCCACCCGGTTCGCGTCCTCGCCCAGGTTCGCGGCCCTCAGGCCCTTGGCCACCTGGGTACAGGACGTGAGGCTCAGCCCCAGGCCCGCCGCCACCAGCATCCCCATGCGCGAGCGCATCACTTCACCGCCTTCTTCGCCTGGGGCCCCAGCTTCGTGTCGGGCGCCACCACCGGGAACAGCCCGGCCTGCTTCACGTGCGCGTCGATCTCCACGGGCGTGACCTTGAGGGCCAGGCCCTCCAGCTTCTTGATTTGCGCCACCGCGTCCGCGTAGCCGCCGCCCTTCTCCTTGCCGTACTTCTCCGCGCCCGGGCTCAGCGCCTTCACCGCCGCGCCGCTGGACACGAAGGCCGCCGGGTCGATGGAGCGCGTCTTGCCGTCCTTGGCGACCAGCTCCATGTCGGGCGGCCGGGTGGACAGGTTCGTCTGGAACACGTAGCCGGGCTTGCCTCCGGGCTCCGTCACCTGGTGCCACTGCGCGTTCTTCGGGTCCGCGCCCTTCCACGTCACCTGCTGTCCGGGCTGGAGCACCGCCACCACGTCCGCCGTGGGCACCGCGCTCTTGAGGACGCGCGTGTTGCGCGCCTTCACGTAGAGCTTCTCGTCCTTCTTCACCGCCCACGCCGCCGTCACCGGCACGCCCACCGCCAGCATCAGGATGCCCCAGGTCCATCGTCTCATCGTCGTGCTCCCCAACCCTGATACGCCGTCACTTCTCCAGATTCGCGACGCCATCGAAATTCTCCGGAGGCGCCGCCAGGTATTCGCGGCAGCGCTCCAACAGCTTCCCCGTGGGCCCGTCCTCCGGCGACCGCGCGGCCTCCGTCTCCAGCACCGCCGCGGCCTCCGCGAAGCGCGCCTCGCGGTACAGCCCCAGGGCCTCGTGGTAGCGCGCCACCGTGTGCCGCGTGGATGCGTCCAGCTGGCCCTTGAGCGCGAGCAGCTCATACACCGTGACGGCCTCCGTCTTGCCCGCCACCCGGACCCGGTCCAGCTCGCGCACCTCGATGTGCTCCTTCGCCAGTTCGTACGTGCGCGGGCCAATCATGATGACCGACCCGTAGGCCTTGTTCGCGCCCTCCAGGCGCGCGGCCAGGTTCATGCCGTCGCCAATGGCCGTGTAGCTGAAGAGCTGGTCGCTGCCGAAGTTGCCCACGAAGTTCACCGCGCTGTTCACGCCGATGCGCGTGTACACGTCCGGGAACCCCTTCTGGCGGAAGTCCACGCGCAGCGCCTCCACGGCCGTCTTGGCCGCCAGCGCTCCCCGGCACGCGCGCACGGCGTGGTCCTCCTGGGCCATGGGCGCGCCGAAGAGGCACACCACCGCGTCTCCGATGTACTTGTCCAGGCATCCGCCCTCGCGCAGCAGGGCCCCGCTCACCGTCGTGAGGTACGTGTTGAGGATGCGCACCAGCTGGCGCGGGTCCTCCTTGAAGCGCTCGCTGAAGGTGGAGAAGCCGCGGATGTCGCTGAAGAACGCGGTGATCTCCTTGTTCTCTCCATCCAGGCGCGGAAGCTGCCGCGAGCGGATCATCTGCTCCACCAGCTTCGGCTCCATGAAGCGGTGGAATGCCTGCCGGATGAACTGCGTCTCGCGGTTGGCCACCAGGTGGTTGAACGCCAGCGCCGCGACGCTCGCGCCCACGCCCGCCAGCGCCGGCATCGCCATCAGCACGTGCGTGTGCGCCGTCTTGAGCAGCAGGCCCGTGAGCACGTGCAGCCCCAGCACCAGCGCCACCGGCCAGGCCACCTCCAGCGGCGTCCAGCGCGCCGTCATCAGCAGCACCGCGGACACCAGCGCCACGAGGAACGTCAGGCCCAGGTCCACGCCCGGGGGCGCACGGGTGATGAACGTTCCCGACAGGAGCGTGTCCACCACCGTGGCCTGCTTCACCAGTCCGGGCTGCGTGGGGGAGAAGGGCGTGGCCTTGATGTCGTTGAGACCCACGGCCGTGCCGCCGATGACGACGACCTTGTCCTGGAACGTGGCCGGGGCCAGGTCCGGGGGCTGGCCCTGGTTGCGGTGGATCCAGTCGTTCAGCACGGCGAAGAGGGGCACCTGTTCGAAGCGCTCGCCCAGCGGTCCGCCGTAGTCCAGCTCGGCGTCGCCTTCCGCGTTGACGTGCCACGTGCGCGCTCCCATGCGGAGGGTGCGGCCGGAGAACGAGACCTCCTTCGCGCCCAGCAGGTCCGCCATCATGCGCACCGGCAGCGTCACATAGGTGTTGGTGCCGTCCGTGTACGCGAAGGACGTGCGGCGGATGGAGCCGTCCGCGTCCGCCTCCGTATCCACCAGCCCGACCCCGTTCACCGCGCCCAGCAGCGCGGGGGTTGGAGGCACCGGGTGGTGGGGAAACGGGGGCGGCTTCGAGGGCGTGCCCCCGAGCATGAGCAGCGGCTTCCCATCCGTCCGGCTCGCGGGGAAGGCGAGCGCCCGTGCCAGGGCTTCCGCTGTCAGCACGGGTGTGGCCGGGGCTGGCGCGTCCTCGAACTCCTCGGGGAAGGAGTCGTCCCCTGGAGGGCTGGCGGCGGGAGCGGCTTCCGGAGCGGTCAGCGGCACCGGGGCCTGGAGGTTCGCGCGAGCGAGCGGCTTCGCGGTTCCGCTGCTCGCCATGCCCACGTAGAAGGGGAGGCCTGTCTCACGCAGCACCTGCGCGAAGCCCAGGTCGGCGGACTCGTCGGCCGTCCGCTCGTCCATGACCGCGTCGAACAGCACGGCCCGGGCTCCCGCGGCCTTCAGCTCCTGCGCGATGCGCGCCCACAGCGTGCGCGTGTACGGCCAGTTGCCGAAGTTGATCTGGAGCTGCGTGTCCTGGCTGATTCTATCGATGGTGGTCTGGTCGATGGCCACCACGACCACCTGCTGGGACTTCCCCCGGCCACCGGTGAACCGGACCAGCGCGTCGTCGTAGGCGATGTGCTCCGTGCTCTCGAGGCCCCTGGCCTGCTCGCATGCCCACGCGATGAGTGTGGCCACCAGCGCGATGCTGATCATCTGGAGCCCGTGAAGGCGCCAGCGCTCCTGGATGGTCTTCCACGTCTCGCCCGCCACGGCCCCTCCCCGTCTGGTCGGTGACGGCACGCTACCCCGGGACACCGCCCCGGGCACGCCCTTGCGCCCGCGGAATTGGACCTTCATCCAGATGACTCCGCGAAAGGCCCGGGAAGCAGGGGGCCCGGCGAGCCATCGCAGCCCCTCGCGTCCGCCGGGCGACGCCTGCACGTCTGTTGCCGTTCATGGAGTGCCACCGGACCTTGTGGACATCGGGACCCGAGGCGGTGGTGTCCATCGCCCGCGCTTCAACGCCCGTCCCTGCCCAGAAGGAGTCCCCTCGTGGCTTTGGACCTGTTCAAAGAAAAAGGCACTCCCGTCGAGCGCCAGTCCTTCACCTGGAAGGACATGGTGCGGCGGCCCTACAGCAAGATGGATGACGACGCGTTCACCCGGACGCGCGTCATCCTGATGAACGGCATTGAAGCGGACGCGCTGCGCATGAAGCACATCTTCGCGCGCCGCAGCCTGGAACTGCGCCCGCACCTGGCGCTGGTGCGCCGCGCCGAGCACCACCAGCAGACACTGGTCAACTGGCTCACCCCGCCGGATCAGAAGGTCATCGAGACCACGCTCGGCTTCGAGCAGCTGGCCATCGAGGTGACCGCCAGCGTGGCCATCCACGAGCCCGACCCCTATCTGGCCCAGACGTACCGGTTCGGGATGCTGGAGGACTTCGACCACCTGTACCGCTACTCCGCGCTCTACGACCGGCTGGAGGGGCAGGACCCCAACAACATCACCCAGTCCTATACGGACATCATTCCGGGCCGCCCCACCTCCGTGGAGCACCGCCATCCGCTGGATGACCTGCGCCGCCCATATGACGCCAAGACGGCGGCGCCGCTGTCCAAGCTGCACGCGCTGACCATCACCGCGTCCGAGTTCCAGACGCACGACTACTACATGACCGTGGGCCCCACGTTCACGGACCCCGTCGCGCGGCAGCTCTACGCGGAGATCGCCTCCATCGAGGAGCAGCACGTCACCCAGTACGGTTCGCTCATCGACCCCGACGAATCCATGCTGGAGCAGTGGATGCTCCACGAGGCCATGGAGGTCTACAACTACTACTCGTGCCTCGCGTACGAGTCGAACCCGCGCATCAAGGAGGTGTGGCAGCGGTTCGTGGACTACGAGCTGGGGCACCTCCACTACGTGATGGAGCTGTTCAAGAACCTGGAGCGGCGCGACCCCGCGGAGGTGCTGCCCCGCGAGCTGCCGGAGCCCATCGCGTTCAAGGAGCACCGTGAATTCGTGCGCAAGGTCCTGTCGCAGGAGGTGGACATGCGCTCCGACGGCACCGAGTACGTGGACAAGTCGCAGCTGCCGCCGGACCACCGCACGCTGATGTACCAGGCGCAGATGAACTCGGAAGGGTCGCCCTCGGAGACGGCGGCGGCTGGGTACAAATGGAGGCCGGGCACGGAGCTGGCCGCGAAGGCGGAGCGCATGGGCTCGGTGCTCGAGGGGAGGAGGCTGCAATGAGCAAGGACACCATCGCCGACGTGGGCATGAACCGCACCGGCATCAAGACGTCCCCCGTGGACAGCAAGGACATCATCGCGCAGGCGGAACGCTCCGAGCCCAGCAGCCCGGGCGACGCGCGGGCCATCGCGGAGGTGCGCAAGCAGTACATGCGCGAAGCCGGGGACGGCCTGGGCCGCGTGCCGCCGCCCTCCAGCCTCAAGGGCATGGCCAAGACCGCGGTGGACATGATGAAGGGCAGCAAGCCCACCGTGTTCATCGACAAGCTGGGGGAACGGCTCGCCTTCGAGCGCTCCGGCGTCCGGCTCTACGAGGGCGCGCTCTCCAAGCTGGAGGTCTTCGGCAGCTGGGAGGGGGGGCCGTCGCGGGAGCTGCTGACGAAGATCATGGAAGACGAGCTGGGCCACTTCGCCCTGCTGGTGGAGGCCATGGAGAAGATGGGCGCGGACCCCACGGCGATGACGCCGTCCGCGGACCTGACCTCGGTCATCTCCATGGGCGTGCCCGCGGCCATCTCCGACGCGCGCACCAACCTGCGTCAGGCCGTGCAGGCGCTGCTGGTGGCGGAGCTGACGGACAACGCGAGCTGGGAGCTGCTCATCGACCTGGCGCGCGGCCTGGGCCATGACTCGCTGGCGGACCGCTTCCAGCTGGCGCTGGACGCGGAGGCCGAGCACCTGGCGCTGGTGAAGGGGTGGCTCGCGGCAGGGCTGGCCACGGAGGCGCGGGCCCCCATGGACTCCGCGTCCGTCCCCGCGCAGCCCTGAGGACAACCGGGCAGGCAGGCGCATGTGGCGGGCCGTTGTGCGAAGCCACAGCTTGTGGCTTCGCACACGGCTTTCTCACGTCAGGGAGGAACGACATGCAGCTCAGCCAGCTGGGAGGCTCCGAGGGTTTGGAACACAACCCCACGCTCAACCGGGAGTCGATGGTGGCGCTGGGCGCCTTCAGCGCGCTCACCGCGGGCGCGGTCCTCCTCAACGCGAGCAGCACCCGCGAGGCCGTGGAGGGGCGCTGGTACAAGCACCTGAAGAAGCCGTCCTACCAGCCGCCACGGCAGGCGTTCGCGCCGGTGTGGACGACGCTCTACGGGCTCATCGCCGTCTCTGGCTGGCGCATCTGGGGCTCACCGGCCGGCGCGCAGCGGTCACGCGCGCTGGGCCTGTGGTTCGTGCAATTGGGGCTCAACGCCGCGTGGTCCCACCTGTTCTTCCGCAAGCGCCGGCTGAAGGCCGCGGCGGTGGAGAACTGGGTGCTCTTGGGCAGCATCGCGGCGTATACCGCCGCCGCCAGCCGCGTGGACCGCAAGACGCCCTGGTTCATGGCCCCGTACCTGGGCTGGGTGTCCTTCGCCAACGTGTTGTCGACTGACATCGCCCGGCGCAATGCCTGACACGCCGGGCGTCTCCTCCTCGCGCTGCCTAGTTGCGGATGCGCGAGGGCGGAACCGCGTTGTTGAAGGACAGCACGGCCGCGAAGTAACGCGCCTGGTTCTCCGAGGTGCAGCGCACCTCCTGGACGCGTCCACCGACCTTCACCCGAACAATCCACCCCTCGTTGTCGCGGCTGACAGGGGACTCGCTCTTCATCGTCATGTTTTCCATGGGTGCCTCTCCCTCCCGTACACCCACCTAGAGCAGGGGGCGTGCCAGGGCTGGGAATCGTGGGATTCCAGCCCTTTGCATGGAGCCCGCGGCAGGGGCGGAGAGGCGGGGCTGAAGTTCTTTCAGCGAAAGCCCGCCCGGGCCTTCAGTGGAGATGGCGATCAGGCCACACCTGCGGGAGGGCGGGCCTGGCGGCGGAGAGTGTCGGCAGCGCGACGTAGAAGGTGGATCCGCGGCCCGCCTCGCTCTCCACCCAGATGCGGCCGCCGTGGCGCTCCACGATGTCGCGGCTGATGTAGAGGCCCAGGCCCAGCCCGCCGTAGGAACGGGTGGAGGCGTTGCGCGCGCGGAAGTAGCGGTCGAAGAGCTGCTGCTGCTGATCCTCCGGGATGCCGATGCCCGGGTCCGTCACGGACAGCACCGCGACGTCCTCGCTCAGCGACAGCCGCACGCGGATGGTGCCGCCGTCCGGGCTGTACTTGAGCGCGTTCTCCAGCAGGTTGGAGACCACCTGCTCCAGCCGGTACGCGTCGCCGTGGACGGAGATGGCCTCCGGGGGGAGCTCGAAGTCGAAGACGTGGTTGCCCTTCTGGCCGTCCATGCTGGCGAGCGTGTGCTCCACCAGCAGGTCGAAGCGGGTGGCCTCCGGGTGCAGGGCCAGGCGGCCGGCTTCGATGCGGGACGCGTCCAGCAGGTCGTTGATGAGGCCGGTGAGGCGCGTGAGCTGGTGGCGCGCATGGCGCAGCACGCCGGGTTCCAGGTTCTCGCCGCGCTCCAGGCGGCGCTCCAGCGTGGCCAGGCGCAGGCTCAGCGGGGTGAGCGGCGTCTTCAGCTCATGGCTCGCGATGGAGAGGAAGTCGTCGCGCACGCGGATGGCCTCCTGGGCCTCGCGGTACAGGTGCGCGCGCTCCACCTCCGCGCGCTTGCGCTCGGTGATGTCCTCCAGGACGACGCCCACGCCCAGGATGCGGCCGTCGGGGGTGCGCACGGGATAGAAGCTGCCCCGGAAGTAGCGCCGGGGGCCCGGGACGCGCAGGTCCTCGTCGGAGGTGGATTCCATGTCCACCAGGGGCTCGCCGGTGCGCAGCACGTGACGTGGCCCCTGCTCCGCGAGGGCGCCCGGCTCCCCGAGCAGCTCCGGCAGCGTGTGCCCCGGGTGCGCATCCGCCGGGATGCCGTTGATGCGCGCCAGCGTTTCGTTGACGCGCACGTAGCGCAGGTTCGTGTCCAGGAAGCCGATGCCCACGGGCGCGCCGCGGAAGAGCAGGTCCATCTGCGCCAGGTTCTCCTCGCGCTCGGCCTCCACGCGGCGGCGTTCGGAGATGTCCTCCACGATGCCGACGCCGCCCTCCACGGTGCCGTCCTCGGCGTAGCAGGGGGCGAAGCGCACGCGCACGGGCGTCACCTTGCCGGTGGTGAGCGAGCGGTAGTCGCCTTCGTAGTCGCAGCTCCGGCCGCGGAGCGACTCGCGCACGCAGGCGATGATGTTCTCGTCGCGCAGCGTGAAGAGGTGCAGGCCCACCAGGTTGCGCTTCGACGTTCCGATGAGGCGTGCGAAGCGCTCGTTGCACGCGGTGATGATGGGCGCCCGGTCGAAGTGGAAGATGCTCAGGGGCGCGTTCTCCACGAGCAGCCGGTAGAGCCGGTCCACCGTCTCCTCGTGGTGCGTGGCCACGTCGGGGCCGCCGGGGATGTGCTCCACCGGCTCCTCCAGCGAGTCGATGACCTCGTGCAGCCGGCGCATCGTGAGGACGATGCGCTCGTGCGAGTTCGTGCCGGTGGCGCCCACCGTCATCTCCACCTGCAGCTCCACGCCGTCGCGCCGCAGGGCGAAGACGCGCGTGGGCCGCCCGCCGAGGACCTTCCGGCGCGACAGCAGGTAGCGCGGCAGGCTGAAGCCGTGGAAGCGGTGCAGGCGAGGCGGGAAGAGGTCGGTGACGGGTCTGCCCATGAGCTGTTCGCGGTCCCAGCCCAGCAGCCGCTCCGCCGCCGCGTTGATGTAGAGGATGCACTCATCCGGGCCGCACGCGATGACAGGGTCCACCGCGGCGTCCAAGATGGCTTCCAGCTCCCGTGCGGCTCCTCCGGCCATGCCTCGCTCCTGGTGGGGAGCGGCACGCGTTCGTCGCGTAAGGCCGTCCCGGCCGGGACATGGGGGCTCCCCGGCGTTGGCGGGCGCGCGTCTTGGCGCCCGTGCGCGTTCCCTTTGCCTACAAGTACACACTGTCCCCGGGAACGGCGCGGGGAAGCCGGAAATCCAGATGCTGTCAGCATCCCTGGAGGGCGAGCGGGCGGGCGGCTAGAGGAGGGGCATGCGCGAATCCCGAACCGTGGCAGTGCTGCTCGCCGTGTCGTTGCTGGGAATGGCCTGCGCGAGCGTCCCCCACGCGGCTCCCGAGGCGCCGAGCCCGCTCATCTTCAAGAGCGAGGCGGTGGGCGCTCCGAAGCCCGAGGCGCTGCTGGTGGCCCTGCACTACTCCGGCTCCACGCCCGCGTTCTGGGACGAGCACATCCGGTCGCTGGGCGTCCCCGTGCGCACGCTGCTGCCCCAGGGCCCCAGGCCCCGCCGCGACGGCTTCACCTGGTTCCAGGCCGACCACGAAGGCAAGACGCTGGAGGGGAAGACGGAGGACGTGGAGCGCATGGCCGAGCGGCTCGCGGAGCTCATCCGGGAAGCCCGCGCGTCGCATCCGGAGCTCCGCCGCGTCGTGGTGACGGGGTTCTCCTACGGAGGCGACCTCGCGTGGATGCTGGCCCTCCGGCACCCGGAGCTGGTGGACGCGGCGGTGCCCATGGGGACGCGGCTGTTGGGAGAGCCGGCGCGCGAGCTGCCCGCGTCGCACCGGGTGCTGGTGCTCCAGGGGGAGCAGGACGCCATCATCCCCGTGCGGTACACGCGTGAACGGGTCGCGGCGCTGAAGGGCCGGGGCGTCCCCATCGACGTGCGGACCTACCCGGACCTGGGCCACGACGTGTCGCCCGCGTTGCTCGAGGACTGGCGCACGTTCCTGCGCCAGTCGCTGCAAGGGTCCGTGGACTGAGGCCGCGGTGGCTCAACGCCGGCGCTTGGGCGGTGGCTTGCGGCCGCTCCTGGCCGCGGGCTTGCGCTTGGGCTTTCGGGCGCTGGCGGCGGGCTGTGCGTTCAGCGTGAGCGTCTCCAGCTTCTCGCGCAGGGTGCGGGTCTCCTGCTTGAGCGTGTCCAACTCCTCGCGCAGGGCCGCGACCTCGCGGGCCTGGGGCGCGCCCTCACGCAGGGCACGCACGGCCTCGCGGGCGTAGCGCCGGGTTCGCGGGTCGCTGAACGTCGTGCCCTCCAGCGCGGCCAGCAGGCGCCGGTCGCCCAGGGTGGAGGCCGCGTCACACACCGCCAGCTGCACGCGGAACTGGGGGTCGCGCAGCAGCTGCGCGAACAGGTCCACCGCCTCGCGCTTGCGGTTCGCCACCTCCGCCAGCTTCGCCACGGCGCTCACGGCCGCGCGGCGCAGGAACGCGGGCTGGCCGTACGCCGTGCGTGCCACGGCCGCCGGGAACGCCACCGGGTCCTGCGTCTCCGCGAGCCCGTCCATCGCGCCCGCGCCAATGACGTCCTGGAACGACGGCTTCGCGGCGGCGGCCTCCAGCAGGGGCAGCGCATCCGGCGCGCGCACGCGGCCCAGCCCCCGCGCGGCCTCCGCCTCCACGAAGTAGCTGGCATCTCCGGCTTCCAGCAGCGCGCGCAGGCGTCCGGCCACCTCCACGTCGTGGCGGAACTCTCCCAGCGCGGCGACGACGGAGCGGCGCACGCGCGGGTGCTTCGTGATGACTGCCTCCAGCAGCAGCGCGCGGGCCTCCGGTGTGCGGATCCGGCCCAGCGCCTTCGCGCACGCGGCGCGGGTGGCCCAGAACAGGCCGTCATCCTTCAGCGCGCGGCCCAGCGCCTCCACCGACCGCAGGCCCCCGTCCTTCCCCAGCGCGTGCGCGGCCTCCGTGCGCGCGCGGGCCTCCGGCGCCTGCTCCAGTTCCTCGCGCCACAGTCCCACGGCCTTGTCCACGTCCAGCGTGCCCAGCACGTCGCGGCGCGGATCCACGCGCACCTGCGAGGGCGCGGTGGGGCAGGGCAGGTGGAAGCGGTGCTCCGCGTCCGTGATGTCCAACCGGTGGCGCGTGTCCTCGCCGTTCACCGTGAGGACCACTTCCAGCGGCAGCCGGAAGACGGGCGTGCCCGAATCCGTGCGCTGCGTCTGGCGCACGGCGATGCGCAGGCGCGCGTCGTCCGCCTCGTAGCGGACCTCCACCTTCAGCTCCGGATGGCCGGGGGAGAAGACGTACTGGTCGAAGACGGGGTCCAGGTTGTGGCCGGTGGCCTCCTCGAAGGCGCGCGCCAGGTCCACCGTCTCCACCACGCCGTGGCGGTGGGACGCGACGTAGTGACGCAGGGCCCGCACGAAGAGGTCATCCCCCACGCGGCGGCGCAGCTCGTGGAGCACCAGCCCGCCCTTCTCGTAGAGGTGGCGGTCGAACAGGTCCATGGGCGCCTGGAACTTCCGGGCGACGATGGGGCGCGCGTAGCGCTCGCGCGTCTCGGAGAGGTACGCCTCCAGGTCGAGCGCCCGGTGATGGTCGGCCTCGTCCTGGTTGTCGCCGCGCTCCTTCCAGAGCACCTCGAAGTAGGTGGCGAAGCCTTCGTTGAGCCAGCCATGGGGCCAGTCGCGGCAGGTGAGCAGGTCGCCGAACCACTGGTGCGCCAGCTCATGGGAGATGAGCGGCTCGGCGTTGTAGTCCAGGTGCGCTCGCGCATCGTGCAGCACCGTGTCCACCAGCGTGGTGGCGGTGGTGTGCTCCATGCCGCCCAGGATGAACTCCGTGACGAACACCTGCGCGTAGCCGCTCCACGGATAGGGCTCGCCGGTGAGGGATTCGTACGCGGCGATCATCTGGGGCGTGCGCGCCACGCACCGGAGCGCGTCCTCGCGGCGGCCCTTGGGGAACAGGTAGCGCAGCGGCGTGGTGCCGGCGGTGTCCGTGGCCTCGTCGAACTCACCCACCACCAGCGTGACGAGGTAGGGCGCGTGCGGCTGCGCCATGCGGTGGTGCTGGGTGCGCCGGTCGCCGGTGGTGACGTCGCTGACGAGCACGCCGTTGGACAGCGACGTCATGTTCGCCGGGAACGTGGCGATGACCTCCGACGTGGCCTTCTGCGCGGGAGTGTCCAGGCAGGGGAACCAGCAGCGCGCGTCGATGTCCTGCCCCTGCGTCCATGCCTGGAGCGGACGGTCGGGGTAGCCCGCGTCGGGGCCCCAGAAGTAGAGGCCTCGGCGGGGACGGGCGCGGTAGGTGAGCGCGATGTCGCACGCCTGGCCCGCGTCCAGCGCGCGGGGCAGCTCCACGCGCACGTGGGCGCCGGAGTTGGAGAAGGGGACGGAGCGGCCGTCAACGTGCACGCCGGTGACGTCCAGGTCCACGGCGTCGAAGGTGACGGTGGACACGGTGCGGACGGCGGACACGCGGGTGGTGCAGGTGCCGGCCAGGGTGCGCTGGGTGAAGTCCAGGTCCAGCTCGATGCGCACGTGCTCGGCGCGCACGGGGCGGGGCGCGGCGTAGTGCTCGGTGGCGCCGGGGAGGCTGAACGGATGCGGGTCGGAGGACCCGGCGGCGGCGGCGGGGG
>NZ_RAWK01000110.1 GCF_003612165.1 Corallococcus aberystwythensis
GGCCCGAGGTGAGCCGGCCGGCGGTCAGCGTGCGCATCCCCTGGGCCGTGGCGCCCGCGGCCCCCAATCCCGCCACCCCGCCAACGATGTTGACCAGGTCCATCGCCGTGTGGAGGTCGAACTGGAAGCTGTCCATCCGCGTCCGGTCGGCGATGCGCCACACGGACGGAAGCGCCCCCGCCGCCCCCAATGGCACGAGCAACGTCAGCGACGCGCCGCCCGTGAAGGGCGCGGCCACCACCGCCGCCGCGGACAGCGCCGTCGTCACGTTGGACAGCGCCTCCGCGAGCAGCGCCCCCTGGCTCATCTCGATGCGCACCGTGTGCGAGACGCCGTCGATGCGCAGCACGCAGTGGCCCCGGCCGTAGCCGCTCGTGGACTGGAGGATGGCGCGCACCGCCCGCTGCACGGCCTCCGCCTTGGTGCGGCCCGTGGCCTCGGAGGCTCCGCTCTGGGAAACGGTGAGGTCGGAGACGTAGTAGCGCGCCCGCTCCACTTCCGGTCGCGTCTCCCCCTCCTTCGGTGGAACCTCGGCGACCTCCAACATGAGCGGCAGCGTCTGTCCCTCGTCCCCCACGAATGAGGCGATGATGCGCTCGGAGCCTTTCAAGAACGGCTCGCGGACCGCACGCCGCTCCCCCTCGTGAAGACGCGAGGGATGTTAGCAGTGCGCCCCAGGGTCCAGGCTGCCCCCACAATGCGTCCGGCTCCTGGGGCCCCGGACACCCGTCACGCCGCCGTCACGCCTGCCATCGGAAGGTGCGCGCAATTCGCATCTTCGAGGTGAGCCGTGGAAACGACCAGACGTCAAGCCAGCGCCCCGACCCGGGCCCGTACGCGGGGAACCGGGAGAGGGGGCAGCGAGAAGGAGACAGGCCCCCGCGGGGACTCGCGGTGGTGGCGATGTGGGAGCCATTGCTCCCAAAGACCTTCACGGCCCCCGTCACCGCATTCCCCCAGATGGTCATGGAAATCCGCAGATTGAGGAGCGCGGAAAAGATGATGGCGTTTCGAGAGGAATTGTTCGAGCCCGTGCCCATCCGCGTCTGCGTGGTGGACGGCGAGTCCGACACCCGCCGGCACGTGTTGCCGCTGCTGGGCGGCGACTCCGACGTGAGCATCGTGGGGGTCCACGACACGGGAAGCTCCGCCGTGGAGGCCCTGCGGCGCGAACCCGTGGACCTCCTCTTCCTGGATACGGAGCTCGCGGACATGGACGGCTTCCAGGTCCTCCACGAGGCGGGGAGCGCCTGCGCCCGGGCCGTGGTCTTCATGGCCGCGCGGGAGGAGCACGCGCTGCGCGCCTTCGAGGCCGGCGCGCTGGACTACCTCCTCGAACCCCTGGTGCCGCAGCGCTTCGTCCAGGTGCTGGACCGCGCGAAGGAGCACGTGCGCCGCGAGCGCATCCAGCAGCTCGTGCTCCGGCTCGCGGGCCTGGTGAAGGCGCTCCCCGAGCCGTCCCGGCCCCCGCGCTACCTGGACCGGCTGGTCATCCGCGAGGTGGGCCGGGTGACGTTCCTCCCGGTGGACAACGTGGACTGGATGGCGGCGGAGGACAACTACGTCCAGGTGCACGTGGGCGGGCGCAGCCACCTGCTGCGCCAGCCCCTGCGGGAACTGGAGTCCCGGTTGGATCCGGAGCGGTTCGTGCGCATCCACCGCTCCACGCTCGTCAACCTCCAGCGGGTCCAGGAGCTGCGCCCGCTGCTCCACGGCGAGTACCAGGTCATCCTGCACGACCGCACCATGCTGAAGCTCAGCCGCGGCTACCGCGAGCGCCTGGGCCCGCTGCTGGCCCAGGGGTGAAGGGTGGCACTCCCGCCGGGGAGGACTGCTGCCGGCACCGGACCTCGGCGGCCCGCGCCTGCATGGCGTCCTCGTGCTTCCCCAGGGACAGCATGAGGGCCGCGGCCCGCGCGTAGTGCTCCGCCGCCGTTTCGGGCGGCAGCACCTGCTCGTCGGAGCGCGCGGACGCCAGCAGGTGCGGCAGCGCGCGCTCCGTCGCTCCAGCCCCCAGCCAGTGGTGCGCCAGGAGGATGGAGGGAGCACCTTCCTCCTCCAGCACCGTGGCGAGCCGGCCATGCAGCACGCGCTCCTCGCCGGGCCCCATCCCGGCCCGCACCGCCTCCATCACCAGGTCATGGCTGAAGCGCTCGCCCAGCAGGACCTGGGCCGCCTCCAGCTCCGCGAGCGCCTCGTTCCCGTCCGCCGGCTTCACCCCCAGCACCCCGGGCACGAGCGAGGTCCGGAAGAAGGCCCCCGCCAGCGCCGCGAGCCGCGCGCACTGGAGCGCCAGCGGGGACAGCCCTTCCAGACGCCGCTGGATGAGGGGGCCCACGCGGCCCGGAGGCGGCAGCCGCTGGGGCCACTCGCGGCGCAGCGAGTCCGTCTCCAGCAGGTGCTTCAGCGTCTCCACCACGTACAGCGGATTGCCGCCGGTGTAGCGCGCCAGGGCCTCCACGTGCGCCTCCGCGCCGGGCAACCCCATCCCCGCCACCATGCGCTTCACGTCGTCGTCCGTGAGCGCGTCCACCTCCACGATGCGCGCCAGCCCCGCCTCGACGAGCCCCGCCACGTTCATCCGCGCCTCGGGCGACAGCTCGCCCCGGCGATAGCAGTCGATGAAGCGCAGGCTCCGGCCGTTCTGGGGGCCCGCGTCCGCCAGCCGGGAGAACGCGAAGGTGAAGGCCCGGGCGCTGGCCGGGTCCCAGTACTGCACGTCGTCCGCGACGCTGATGTCCTCGTGTTCGTGGAGCAATTGCAGCGCCGCGACGATGGCGTCGTAGAAGCGCAGCATGCCGGCCTCGGAGGCCAGGGGCGGCAGGAGCCGCGGCTCTCCCAGCTCGGGGAGGATGCGCGACAGCTCGGTGCGCACCCAGTCCGGCAGCTTCACGTCCGGCCAGCGCCGCAGCTGCGTGCGGAAGGCGCGAGCCTGGGAGGCGAACGGCACGTCCCGGTCCCCCGCCCGCGCCTCGATGCGCCCCCAGCGTCCCTGCGTGGCCGCGAACTCCTCCGCGAGCCGCGTCTTGCCGCTGCCGGGCTCGCCGGAGATGAACAGCAGCTGCCCCGCCTCCCAGCCGGCCTCCAGCTGCCGCCACGCGGCGTCCCGGCCCACCAGCACCGGCGGACGCAGCACGGACAGGGGCAGCGCGGAGCGCGTGCCTGGAAGCGGGCGGGCGCGCGGCGTGGCCTGCTCGACCTCCCGCACCAGGGCGAGCGTCTCCGGCATGGGGGTGACGCCCAGCTCCCGGTCCAGGACGTCGCGCAGGTGTTCGAAGGCCGCGAGCGCGGCGCCCCGGTCGCCCTGCAGGTAGTGCAGGCGGATGAGGTGGCGGCCGGCCTGCTCGGATTCAGGCTCCTGCCGCACCCACGTCCGCGCGAGCCCCAGTGCGGCGGTCCAGTCCCCCGCGGAGGTGAGCTGGGCGATGCGGGCCTCACGCGCTTCACGCACCCAGCCCTCGACCCCGGCGCGCGCACCGTCCAGCCAGCGCGCCAGCTCCGGGCAGTCATCGAAGTCGAAGCCCGCCAGCAGCGTGCCGCCCTCGGCGCCGACGGCCTCCAGCGCCTCCGCGTGGGCGCGGGCCTCCGCGGCGGCCTTGAGGGACGCGGCGTCCACGGCCGGAGGCGACACCAGGGCCAGCCGTTCGGTGTCGCCCTCCACCAGGGCCTCGTCCCCCGTCGCGAGCCGCAGGCGGCGCAGCAACTGCCGCAGGTTGCTGCGCACCGTGGTGGGAGGCGAATCCAGCCACAGGAGCGAGGCGAGCGCGAACTTGGGCGAAGGCCCCTGCAATGCCAGCCATGCCAGCAGCGCCGCGGTGCGCCGCTCCAATCGCACCCGTTGCCCTTCGGGCCCGCACAGCTGCGCCAGCCCCAGGACCTGCACCCGCCATTCCCTGCCTGCCACCAGAAGTCTCCCCAGGCTTCGCGCCGTCGTTCGAACGGCGCACCTTACTCGACCAGGCGTGGAAGCAGCCCATCGCGGCGCGCATGTCTGGCCATGGCGCCGTCCCCCGGCATCCGAGCCAGGGAGCGCTGGTGGGCCTGGATGACGGGACAGCCGGGAGGCTGTAGCCGCGCACGGCACATGCACATCCATTCCTCATGTGGACACTTCAACAGTGCGTCCTCGGGTGGCTGTCGTTGTCCGTGGCCTGGCCGGCGCTCGCGGCGGACCCAGCGGTGTGGGGCGAAGGGATGATGGTGAAGGTCCTTCCCGACAGAACCGCGCCAGGAAGCAGCACCGAGGTACGACTCACCGCCGCGCGCAATGAGTTCGCCTCCTTCCAGGTGGCGTTGCATGGCGGTGACGTGGGTCTGCGGGGCGTGCGTGCCCGCCTGCCCTCACTGGAGGGCCCCGTGACGCTGACGGGGCCGGACGTGACCCTGTACCGGCAGGCCTATCTCAACATCCGGCAGGCCTCCGAGCCCGGGCAGCCGCTGGGCCGATGGCCGGACGCGCTGGTGCCGGACACGGATGAGCTCACCCGGGAGCAGCGCAACGCCTTCCCCTTCGACGTGCCCGCGCGCGAGGCGCGAGCCATCTGGGTGGACGTGCACGTGCCCCACGACGCGCCGCCGGGCGAATACGTGGGCACGGTGATGGTGGAGGCGGAGGGCGGCTTCCAGCGGCAGGTGACCGCGAGGCTGACGGTGGTGGACGCGGTGATGCCGGGCACGTCCTCGCTGGCCTCGGCGTTCTCGCTGTTGCCGGAGCAGGTGTGCCGCGCGCACCTGGGCCGCGATGACTGCTCGCCCGCGGAGCTGCGGCCGTTGCTCTTGCGCTACCAGCAGCTGTCGCTGGAGCACCGCCTCACGCAGCCCCGGCTCTACCTGAACGGGTCCGGGCCCCAGGCCTGGAGCGAGTTCGACGCGACGTGGGGGCCCAGCCTGGAGGGCACCGCGCCCACGCGGCTGACCGGCGCGCGGATGACGAGCGTGGAATACACGGGCCCCCTCACCGCTGGCAGCCTGGCGGACTTCACCGCGCACATGCGGGAGCGCGGCTGGCTGGACCGCGCCCATGCGCGGATTGGCGACGAGCCGCTCGACTGGGGCTCCTTCCAGCGGGTGCACGCCGCCGGGACGTTGGTGCGCCAGGCCGCGCCCGGCCTTCGCACCATGCTGACGACCAACGCCCTCCAGCTGAAGCTCAACGGGCTGGAGCCCCTCGTGGACATCGCGGTGCCGCTGGTGAACCACCGCGATGGCCCACCTCCGGACTACATGGGCTACCAGAGCCCGAGCTACGCGGAGTTCCTGTCGCGGCCTGGAACAGAGGTGTGGATGTATCAGAGCTGCGCGAGCCACGGCTGCGCGCCCGACACCTCCATGCCGCAGAACCAGCCGGGGGGCGGCTGGCCGTCATACATGGTGGACCTCCCCTCGACGAAGGCCCGCGCGATGGAGTGGCTGTCCTTCCTCATCGGCTGCAAGGGCGAGCTGTACTACGAGACAGGGGCCCAGCTCCCCACGGCATGGACAGACCAGTTCAACTACGGGGGCAACGGGGACGGCACGCTGTTCTACCCGGGCACGCCCGAGGTCATTGGCGGGCTGACGCACGTGCCGGTGGCGTCCCTGCGCCTGAAGCTCATCCGCCAGGGCATGCAGGACTATGAATGGCTCAAGGCGGTGAGCGACGCGGGGGACCCGGGCTTCGCGCGACAGGTGGCACTCCAGCTGCTTCCCTCCACATGGCAGGTGCCGGACGACGGCGCCGCGTTCGATGCGGCGCGGCTGCGGCTCGTCCAGCGCTACCAGGAGCTGACCGGAGGCAACCCGCTCGCGCCGCGCATGGGCGGGGAACCAGAACCGGAACCGGAACCGGAGCCGGTGGCGTCACCGGCCCGGAGCGTACCGGCGGCGCCGGCCACGGCGGGCGGCTGCGGTGCGGGCCTGGCAGCTCCGGAAGCGGCGACAGGAGCGCTGCTGTGGGCGGCCTGGGCGCTGCGCGGAGCACACCGGGCGCGGAGGCGGTTGCCTGACGGGAGGCCTTGAGGGGTGGAGGGTGTCCAGCGGTCCGCATGCAGGGCGCCCTCGCGGGTCATGGATGGCGGGTCACAGGGTTTGAGATGGGAAGTCCCATGAAAGAGGCCCAGGTCCTTCGCAAGGGTTTTGCCCTGCGGCAGTTGGTGGAGCGTCTGTCCCTGGTGGAGGACCCCGGCTTCTGGCGCCGGCTCCAGCCCGAAGCGCCCATCACGGAGCATCCCTGGAAGGCATGGGAAGACCTCCCAGCCCCGGGGCGCCCGGAGGGGGCGAGCGAGCTGGCGGCCCGGTTGCGGCAGGAGGGGTACTTCCAGACGGAGCCCCTGGTCCCCGAGGCGATGATCCGTCAGATGCGCTCCTGCATCGAAGCGGTGCGCAAAGCGGGCTTCCCGCCCATGTTCGCGCTCGTCTACGACGTGTTCTACCAGGCGCTCGCGCATGCCCGGCCCACGCTGGAGGCGATGCTGGGGCCGGACTTCCAGCTCGTGCCCAACTTCTGGGTCTACTACGTGGAGACGAAGGACGACGGGAAGGGCTTCGAGCCGCACCGGGACGCGGAATACCCAGACACCATCGGCGTGGATGGCATGCCCACGGTCCTCACGGTCTGGGTGGCCCTGACGGATGCCACGCCCCTCAACTCCTGCATCTACGTGGTCCCCATCCACCGCGATCCGCAGTACCCTGAGGCGCTCCGCGACCTGCGCACGGGAGGCCAGCGCATCGCCCTGGAGGACATCCGCGCGCTGCCCACGCAGGCGGGCACGGTCTCCTGCTGGAACCAATACATCTACCATTGGGGAAGCCGGAGCAGTCAGCGCGCCCGGACGCCCCGCATCAGCTACGCGCTCTACTGCCAGCGCGGGGATGTGACGGCCGTGGACGACGTGCGCCTGGACCCGCGAGGCCCCATTGGCTTCGGCACCCGCGTGGCGCTCATCTGCCGCAGCCTCTACCGGTACTCCCACCTGAGCATCCAGGAGAACGAGGACGCCACGCCGCTACTGGACTTCATGGCGCGCAATGGCGTGTCCCCGCCGGCACGCCCGGGGTTCCTGGCCTAGACTCCAGGCATGAACCTCGTTCGAGGCATCGCCCTTCTCACGAGTGCGCTGTCGCTGCTGTCCGGCTGCGTGACGACCGACACGTCGAAGCTCACGCCGGACTGCCGCGACCAGTACGACTCCTGCGTCAACGGTTGCAGGTCGCGCGGCCAGCCCGCCTCGCGGCAGCCGCCAGACTCCGCACAGGGCCAGGCCGAGGGCCGCACTCCCGACACCCAGACTCCCGCCTGTATCGACCTGTGCAACCAGCGGGCGAAGGCCTGCACCTGAGCCCATGGCCCCGGAACGCTACGAGACCCTGGATGGCTCGACGCCGGACGTCACCCCGCTGGCGGCGGAGGTCGGGCTCAAGCAACCCTTGAGCGCCTTCACCCTGCTGGAAGGAGGCGACGTCTTCGAGTCACGCGCAGGCCGTCCTCCCGCGGAAGGTCCCGCGAAGGCCCGCGCCTATGTGAGCGCGAAGCTGGAGCTCAAGCCGTACGGCGCCCCGGCGGCGCAGGTGAAGCGGGTGCAGGAGGAGATCGCACGGCAGCTGGCCGGGAACCTCCAGCTCATCGCCCGGATGGAGGCCGCGCGGCCCCTGACGCTGGAGCTGATTCCGCCCGGGCACACGCTGGCGAAGTACGGCTATCCCCGCGCGGTGTCGCCCCAGGCGGCGGGCCTCTTCTGGGACCATCCGGACTGGCCCCGGGCCCGCATCGCCCTGCGGCAGGACCGGATGGAGTCGGAGCAGTACCTCGTCTTCCACGAGATGGCGCACGCCATCCAGGGGCTGGCCTTCACGAAGAAGGAGAGCGAGCTCATCTACCGCACGATGCTCCGCACGTACCGCAGCCGCGCGGCGGTGGACGAGGTCTTCGCCATCTACAGCGAGCGCGAGTTCGTCACCGGCGTCTCCGAGCACGACCTGCGCGCCCCCGGCGTGTACGGCATGGCCCGCCAGCGCTGGAACGAGGAGCACCTGTTCACCCGCTTCGTGCGCAACCTGTATTTCCCCCACAAGCCCCTGGCGGGCGGCACCGCGGGAATGACTTCGTCCAGCTTCGGTTGAAGCGGCGCCCGGGCGCCTGGCCCGCGCGAGGCGTCCTCGGATTGAAGCCCGATTCCGCCGCATGGTAGGAGGAGGCTGGCCGGTCGCCTCGACGGAACATCATGGACTCCCCCGGTGCTGGACGGCCTCGTCGTCGCTTGAAGCGAATCATCGCGGGCGCGTTCCTGATCACTCTCGCGACGTTCGTGCTCCTGCTGGTCGCGGTCGTGACCGCGTTGCACCACCTGGACCACCCCTGGCTGAAGCCGCGCATCCTCTCCGAGGTGGAAGCCGCCACGAGCATCCGGCTGGACTACCGGACGGCGCGGATCGACGTGCTCTCGGGGCTGCGCCTGGAAGACCTGGTGGTGCGGACCCCGCCGCCGTTCCAGGCCATCGCGCCCGAGCTGCTGCGCGTCGGCACGCTGGAGGCGTCGTGGTCGCCCGGGGCCCTGTTGAACGGGCCGGTCCGGGTGGAGCGCGTGGTGGTGCGGGACGCGACCGTCGTCCTGGTCGCGGATGACCAGGGGACCACCTCCCTCACGAACCTGAGCGGACCGCCGGAGCCCGAACCGCTTGATGAAGCGTCCCCCGGCATCTCCCGGCAGGTCGCGGACCTCTTCGCCGCTCCGTTCCCCGTCGCGAGCATCACGCTGTCGGGCGTGTCGCTGACGTACCTCCGGGTCCAGGGCAGCGCGGTGGTGGACCGCTGGTCGCTGCGAGGACTGGAGGCCGGAATCGAAGCGAAGCCCCAGGACAAGGGCTGGAAGCTCCTGGTGGACCTGGGCCAGACAGGGAAGCCCCTGGCCCTGACGCTGAACCGTGAAGGCCCCGCCGTTCCTGCCGCGGAAGCCCTGCTGGAGCTGGCCCTGTCGGTGGAAGCGAACGCGGAAGCCGCGCGCGTGAAGGTGGATCTGGACGTCGCGCGGCAGACCTTCGATCCCCGCTTCACGCTCCGCTCGCTCCTGCACGGCGCGGTGACGGCGAAGTTCAACGTGACAAAGCAACACACCACCGTGGAGCTGGACCGCACGCAGCTGACCGACAGCGCCGAGGTGCAGGCCCAGCTGGTGCTGCCCGATGCGGCGGAGGTCCCGCCCGTCCTGACGCGAGCCCTGGCGGACGTGGACCTGGGCCGGCTGTCGCGATGGATCCCCGCGGACCTGCTCCCGTTCACGCTCAAGAGCGGCAAGGTGCACCTGGAGGCCCAGGAGGTCACGCTCAGCGACATGCCCCAGCTGGGAGCGAAGGGCCGGGTCGGGCTGGACGTCGACGTCGCGCAGCTCCTCTTCGTGCAGGACGCGCTCCGGGTGGCGCTCGGCGACGGACGCGTCTCGCTGACGGCGACTCCGGATGTGCCCCAGGGACTGGCCGCCCGGCTTACGTTCGCGCTCCAGGGGCTCGACGTTGGAGGCCCCACCCCGCTCCGTGTTCCCAAGGCCTCTGGCGAGCTGACGGGGCGCCAGCTGCGGCCCGACCTCGGCTCGCCCTTCAGGGTCGCGGGAGACGCGGCCCTGTCGGCCAAACTCGATGCATTGGACGTCCGCGCCTCTGGGCTCCGTGCGACAGCGGAGCGCCTGGGCCTCAACCTCCAGGTGCCGTTGACGGCCAAGGCCCCCTTCGCGCTGAAGGCGGACCTGCCGGTGGAGTCGCTCCGGGTCGTCTCCGCGGAGGGCCGGGAGCTGCTGAAGGGCCCCGCGCGCGTGCAGCTCCACGTGACGGACGCCTTCCCCACGATGGAGGAGCCCCCGCTCAGCAAGGCCCGCGCACGGCTGGAGCTGGACGTGGGCACGCTGCACGCGTTGCTGGACGCCACGAAGGGCACCGACGACGTGGCGTACGCGCTGGACGTCCAGACGCCGGACCTCGTCGCCGCCCGCCCCTTCATTCCGGATGACGTCGCCACCCGGTTCCCCTGGAAGCACCTGGCCGTGACGCTGGCCTCCAAAGGCAGACTGACGGCCCTCTTCGCGCCCTCGCCGCGCGTGGATCACCAGACGGAGCTGCGCCTGCAACGGCCAGGCTGGGACGACGTGTCCGCCGCCAGCGCCGCGCTCGTGCTGAAGTCGAAGGGAGACGCGTGGAAGCATCAAGGCGCTCTGGACCTGAAGGTCGAAGGGTTGCGCATCGGCGAGACCGACGCGGGCACGCAACACCAGACGCTGACGTTCGACGTGGACCGCCGCAAGCTCGCGCTCCAGCTGGGGCTCAACGGGCAGGCAGGGCTGAAGGTCGCCGCCGACGCGGCGCTCGCGTTCAACCCGAAGGCCCGCGCGCTCCGCATGGACGTGAAGGGTGACTTCCCGCCCCTGGGCCCCCTGTCGCCGCTGCTGGCGAAGGCACGAGTCCCTCCGGAAGTGGACCTGTCCAAGCTCGCGATGAACGGCGAGCTGCACGGCACGCTGACCGGCCTCATCACGCACCTGGGCCCTGACGGGACCTTCCGTCTGGCCGCCATGCCCCCGCGCGCCGCCAGCTTCGAGGGCAAGGCCCAGGTGAACCTGATTGGCGTGCGCTGGAAGCATCCGGAGCAGAGCATCAACGTCCCCACCCTGCGCTGGCAGGGCGAGTCGCACGCCAATGGCTCCCAGCGCACCGTCCGCACGACGCTCGCGGCGGAGAAGCTCACCGTGAGCATGAACGAGCGCCGGCTGACGTTCGCGGACCTCTCCAGCGACAGCACCGCCACCTTCACCGACCAGTGGGAGAAGGGGGACATCGAGCTGAAACAGCTCGTGAAGGTCCGCTCGCTCGAAATGAAGCCGGCGCTGCCCTACCCCGTCCAGGACGTGGAGGCGTCGTTCTCCGTCCTGCGCAAGCCCACCGGCGTCATCCGCATCCCGGACCTGCGGCTGTCCAATGGAGGCACGCGGACGCAGCTGAAGGTCCAGGGGCGGCTCGACCTGAGCAACGACCAGCAGCGCATGGGGCTGCGAGGTTCGCTGGAGCAGGACCTGGCGCACCTGGCGCGGCCGGGGCAGCTGGAGGGCAGCGGCAAGGCCACGGTGGACTTCCTGGTGGCGTCGCCGGACCTGACCGTGTTCCGCACCTTCTCCAGCCTCAAGCTCCAGGACGTGAATGTGCGGCTGCCCGAAGCCGGCATCGTCGTGGAGGCGCTCAACGGCGACGTGCCGCTGACGGAGAACGTGGAGGTCTCCCAGGACGGAGTGCGGCTCCTGAACGACCTGGAGGTCAATCCGTATTCAATGCTGCGCTTCGCGGATCAGCACCCGCTGCTCACGCGCAGCGGCTTCATGTCCGCCGAGCGCATCACCACGCCGTGGGTGACCATCGCGCCGCTGGCGGGCAACCTGTCCATCAACCAGAACGTGTTCTCCATGAGCCAGCTGGAGATGGGCGTCCGCGGCGGGCGCATCACCGGCCAGTGCATGCTGGACTATCAGGGCAAGCGCTCCACGCTGGAGGCCCACGTGCGGGCGACGGGCGTGAAGTCCTCCCGAGGCGAGCCCTTCGACGGCAACGCCGCCATGGTCATCTCCGCCAGGGACCGCAGCATCAACGGGCGCGCGGAGATCCTGCGCATCGGCAACCGCCACCTGCTGGACCTGCTCGACGTGGAGGACCCGCGCCACGCCGACCCCGCCACCAACCGCGTCCGCTACGCGTTGAGCCTGGGGTATCCGGAGCACGTGCGCGTGAGCTTCAAGCAGGGCTTCGGCAGCCTGCTCATCACCATGGGCGGGCTGGCCCGGCTGGTCAGCATCGATGAAATCCGGGGCATCCCCCTGGGCCCCATCGTCGACCGCCTCATCACCACCATGTTCCCTCCGGAGGCTCTGCCATGACACGTCGTGGGTTGCTGCTCCTGGCCGCCCTCGCGGCTCCCGGCTGCATCAGCGCGCCGGAGATCGTCATGGTGGACCGCGCGACGGCGCTTGAAGAACAGGCCGCGGGCTCATTCAAGGACGTGGAGCAGCGGCTCGCGCGAGCGGGCATGAACCCCACGCCGGTGCCGCTGACGCCCAACCAGCTGGAGGACCTGGGCATCCAGCCGCCGCCGCTGGTGGAGAACCTGGGCAAGACGCAGGCGGACCGCGTGGACGACCTGGTGCGGCGCCACTGCGTGGGCGAGGGCAAGGACGGGCTCTTGGTCGTCACCCGGAAGCAGTGCACGGCCGGGCGCGTGTCCGCGGACGACGCCGCCCTGGTGGAGCGGGTGAACCGGGCCCGGCGCCAGCTGTGGCAGTGGATGCGGACCGTGCGCCCCGGCGTGCCGGAAGCGACGCTGCGCCAGAACTGGCGCCTGGCGCACGCGGAAGGCGTCGTCTGCGGCGGCTGGGTGGAGGCCGAGGACGGCACCTGGGGAGAGAAGAAGTGCTGACGCCCAAGGGCCCCTGGCTGCTGGCCCTGGCCGTCCTCCTCGCGAGCGTCGCCCGGGCCCAGGACGACGAAAACGACGGAGGCATGCGCCTGCCCGAGCGGCTCACCGTGGGCATGGGGGACCAGTTCCTGGGGCAGCTGGCGCCCGATGAGAACTCGCTCGTGTTCGTGTCCAACCGGGACATCGCGACGGAGATCTTCATCCAGGACCTGGAGAAGGGCCGCGAGCGCCGCCTCTTCGACGAGGGCGCGGACGTGACGTGGCCGCGCATCAGTCCCAATGGCAAGCAGCTGCTCTACATCTCGTTCCGCACCCAGGCCGGCGGACAGCTCTGCGTGCGGGACCTGCCAGAGGCCAAGGAGCGCCGCTGCCTGGAGGAGGAGACCAGCGCGCTGCAGGCGGAGTGGATCGACGACGCGCACATCGCGCTGGTGAGCCGCGCGACCATCCAGGGCGACCTGCGGCTGTCCAAGGTCGCGCTGGGGGACCCGTGGCACGTGACGCCCCTGCTCGAGCGCAACCTGACCAGCCCCACGATCTCCCCGGATGGCCGCTGGCTGGTGTACGTCCCCGTCGAGCGCTCCGTGCGGGAGGTGGGCCCGGGCTTCGCCGCGAGGGCCGCGCCACACCTGGAGGCCCTGCGGTTGGATGTCCCCGGCGCGGCGCCCGTCCCGCTGACGCTCGACATCCCGGGACAGACGGGGCAGCCGGTGTTCGCGCGCGACGGACGCTCGCTGTACGTGGTGCAGTTCTTCACCGACTCCAACGGGGACGGGGTGATTGACGCGAGCGACAGCGGGGTGCTGTTCCGCGTGCCCTTCGCCCTTGAACGCGACGACGCGCCCGCCCAGGCCTCCGCCTCCAGCCCGGACCAGCTGACGAGCCAGTCGTGGAGCTGCGAGTACCCGGCCCCCACCGCCGCGTCGCTCATCGCGACCTGCTCACGAGGCCAGTCGCTGGACGTGTATCAACTGCCGCTGGATGGCCAGGTGCCCGGCGAGTGGGACGTGCCCCGCCTCAACGAGGAGCTGGGCATGGTGGGCCGGCGCGCGGATCAGCTCATCCTCTACCGGCAGCGCCTGCTGCGCGAGGCCCGGCCCAAGCCCCGCCGGTTGTTGATGATGCGCCTGAGCCAGCTCCACCTGGCCTACGGAGACTTCGACGCCGCGGACTTCTACGCCCGCCACATGCAGTCGGTGAGCGACCCCGCCACCGCGGGCCTGTCGGAGCCGTTGCGGCTGCTCATCGCCCACCGGAAGGCCCTGAAGGAACGCGACCGGGGCCGCATGGTGGACGAACTGGGCGAGGCCGAACGCCAACGCATGGCCGCCCTGGACCCCGCTGGCGCCCCCAGCCCGCCCTCCGCCGTGTATCAACACGTGGTGCGCAGCGAGCTGGCGCAGTCCTCCGGCGACTTCACGCTCGCGAAACAGGAACTGGAAGCGGCGCTGCTGACGGACACCACGCCGCGCGCGGTGCTGGAGGCCTGGTACGAACAGGCGGACGCGCTGTACCGCGAGCTCGACGACCGGGACGCCTTGGTCGCCGCGGGCCGTCAGCTCTCCCAGAACAAGGTCTTCAAGGCGGATGATCAGCTCGACTTCGCGCGAGCCGCCGTCCGCTCCCTGTACCGGGGGCGCGCCTACGAGGAAGCGGACGCGGCCATGGCCCAGGCGTTCGCGGCGGAGCCCGCCGGGACCCCGTATGCGTTCGCCCTGGAGCTGGGCCGTCACGTCAATGCGTTGCACGAGGAGCGCCCTCCCCGCCCCGTCCGGGACGCCCTGGTCGCGTTCTACCGCCAGCAGCAGGACCCGCTCCGCCGCCGCATGGTGGTGCAGGACGCCGCCGAGCGCGCGGCGAGCCTGGGTGCCGACGGCGTGATGGAGGCCCTGGCGACGCTCTACGTGGACGACGCCCCGGCGGGGACCGAGGAGCGCCGCCGGGCGGAGCGGCTGTTCCGCCGCGCGCTGATGGGCCGCGCCTACCGCCGCATGGGGCGGGACCGGATGGACGAAGCCCGCGCCGACTTCGACCTGGTGACGCGGCGGACGGGCTCGCTGGAGAGCGCGGTCGAGTCCATGAGCCTGCGCCTGCGCGCCGGTGTCGCCCCGGAGGTGGTGATGAAGGAGGTCACCACCGACGTTCCGGGCAAGGCGAAGTCGCTCTCGCACTTCGTGAAGGCCTATGTGACGACGCGCCGGCTGTCCAAGCTGGATGACGACGCTCACGCCCAGGCGGTGAAGACCGGCCTCGCGGAGCTGCGCGCGGCGTGGCAGGAGCTCAAGAACCAGCGCGAGGTGCAGGCCCTCATGGGGGCCATCCACCACGAGGACTTCCTGCGCGGCCGGGCCCCCGCCGCCGCCGAGCGCGCGAACCGGCACTACCTGGTCGCCCTGGATCTGGTGCGCAACAACGCGCGCTACAAGGCCATGATTCTCGGCGCGCTGGGACTGCTCCACACGCAGGTGGGCAACTACCACATCGCCCTGGGCTACCTGGATGAACGGGACAAGCTGCCCTACGCGGACAGCGCGGCGGGGCTCTCGGTGGCCCTGGCCCGTGCCCGGGCGCTCCTGCACGTCAACCGCGAGGCGGAGGCCGCTCAGTCCGCGGAGAAGGCCCTGGCCATGGTGGAGGCCGCGCCGAAGCTGGCCGCCCGGTTCACCCCGTTGGTCACGGACCGCGCGGCGCTCTACAACCTGGCAGCGGGCCGGTTCGAGCAGGCCCTGGCGCTCTACGACCGCGCGCTGCCCGGCATCGAAGCGGGCCCTCGCGACGAAGAAGGCCTGCGCAACCGGCTGGTGACGCGGCTGGCTCGCTGCGCCGCGGCGCTGGGCGCGGACAAGCCCCAGCGTGCGCTGGAGGACCTGGAGCAGGTGGACCGGGACCTGGCGACGCCCGCCGTGCAGGCCACGCTGAAGCAGGCACACGCCACGCCCCGGTTCGTCCAGCGCGCGTATCGCATCATCGCCGCGGGCCTGCGCGCCAACGCGGAGATCCGGCTCGGGCGCATGGACGCCGCGGCCCGCGCGCTGGAGCAGCGGCGCGCGTTGTTCCTGGAGCAGTTCGACGAATCGGACCGCGACGAGGACATCCGCGCGGTGACGCTCGCGGAGCTGCGGCTGGCCGAGAACGCCGTGGACCGCCGCGACCCGGCGCAGGCGGCCCGATGGTTGGGGAAGGCGCTGGAGCACGCGGACTCGCTGATGGCGCGAACCCACGCGCCCGTGGATGCCGGCCAACTGGACGTGCTCTGGTTCGCCGCGCAGCTGCAATCCGAGGACACGGCGCGGATGCCTTTCGACGTGCCCCAGCGGATGCTCCAGGCAAGGCGCACGCTCATCGAGCAGCGTGACCCGGCCTGGCGAACCTATCTGGCGTGGTTCAACATCTACCTGGCGCTCAGCGGCAATGATGGCTCCATCCCGGCCGTCAACGAGAAACAAAGCCAGACGCAGGAAGCCCGGACCGAGGCCGAACACATTCGGTAACGCGCCGGACATTTTCGCGGAACATGGCGGGAGCACCTTGCACCGTGTCAGCCCGGAAGCCCCGGGCCTGGGCGGCACGGGACTCCGTGGGGGACAAACCCCTCCCAGTCGGTCCCTCACGGTGTCCACGTGCCATCAGGCTCACGGCTTCCGGGTGCGGTCTTCACGCGCAAGCTGGAGGTACGTCACCATGAAGCGCCATCTGTTCACGCTGGGCCTGCTGTTCGCCGTTCCCGCCTTCGCCGGATCCACGACCACACCCCCCACGCAGGACGCGTCCCAGGGCGCGCGCCGCCCGCCCCCGTTCGAGCGCAAGTCGCCGGTCCAGGTGCTCATCGACCACCGCCAGGACCTGGCCCTCACCGACGCCCAGGCCGCGAGCCTGGAGCGGATCCAAACGGCGCTCGACGCGAAGAACGCGCCCGTGAAGCAGTCCCTGGAGGCCCTGCGTCCCTCCACGCCGCCAGAGCGCGGCACCCAGGGCACGCCATCCGCCCAGGAACAGGCGAACCACGAGCAGGCCCGCGGCCTCTTCGAACAGCTCCGCACGAACGGCATGGCGGCGTACCAGGAAGCGGAGCAGGTGTTGACGGACGCCCAGAAGACCCAGGCCCGCACGATGCTGGAGTCGGAGCGGCGCTCCCACGGCCCGGGCCACGGCGGCCGGGGCGGTCCTCCCCGGGGTGAATAGCCCTCCACCGCCAGTCCGGCCGCCCGTCCGCCAGGAAGGCCGGAGACCCGGCGGTTGGACTGTCGTTTCCTGAAAGTCACGAACTCCCCGTCAGGATGTCAGAGGGTCTCCGTATGTTGAGGGGTATGGAGGCGATGATGCAGACGGTGTTGGTGTTCGTGCCGGTGGCCCTGCTGGTGGGCGCCGTGGTGATGATTCCCCGCTCCCGCCGCCGCGTGCGGCGGTGGAAGGTGCGGGCCGGGTAGGCGGATCCGCGGTCGTCGGATCCGCCCCTTTCCGAGGGAGCGCAGCGGATTGCGCGGGCCTCGAAAACAGATGCTTGACGGGGGCGGAGGGGGACGGTACAAGCCGCCTCACTGAATCACGGCGGGGCCGCGCAGGGCGGATAGCTCAGCGGTAGAGCGGCGCCCTTACAAGGCGATGGTCACAGGTTCAATCCCTGTTCCGCCCATATAGACTTTGCAGGGTTTGTGGGGAGTTAGTTCAGTTGGTTAGAACGCCGGCCTGTCACGCCGGAGGCCACGGGTTCAAGTCCCGTACTCCTCGCCACTAGAGAGGCCCGGAACCGAAAGGTTCCGGGCCTTTCGCTTTTCTAGGCCCCCCTCCCTCCCTGGCTCCCGGTCCAATGGCGAGCAGGCAGCCGTCAGGGTCTAGAGTCCCGCCCGTCACTGCCGAAGACTCAAACCCGATGAACGCAGGGGGCGTGGTCCCAAGGGCCACGGAACAACATGAGCATGAAGCTTGCCACTCGATGGGCTTGGATGCTGGTCACGTGCGCGTGGCTGGCGGCGTGTCAGGGGACGTCCCCGGAGGGCCAGCCGGACTCCGAAACCATCCGCATGGAGATCTCCCTCACGGGCGATGTCTGCGGAGTCAGCTCGGCCAACGCGATCATCCTGGCGGAGGACATGTCGCCCCTGGGTCCCGTGCCGCTCCAGGTGACGGAGACGGTCATCCAGGGCCGCATCTCCCAGGTCCCGGTAGGGACGGACCGGACGGTGCGGGTGGACGCGTTCAACGCTTCCGGCCGGCTGGTGTACTCGGGGAGCACCCTGGTGGATGTGGTGGCCGGCAGCGTCACCTCGGCCAACGTCGTCCTGCGCCGTGACCCCGTGAACTGCCCCAGCACGCCGGGCACCGGTGACATCGACATCATCGGGTCGCTGGAGACGGGCGAGCCGTCCAGCGACGGCGGCACGTCCGACGGCGGCTCGGCCTCGGATGGGGGCATCGTCCTGGAAGGTTCGCAGCTCGCCTTCAACCTGGACGACGCTGCCCTGACCAGCGGGGGCATCATCCACTTCTTCGACCGCACCGCCGACCGGGTCCACCGGCTCGACGTGGCGAACCGCCGCTTCCTGAGCCCCTACGCGGGCACGGCGGACGCCGTGTCCATGGCGGTGGCTCCGGACGGGACCACCACGTACCTGGCCTACACCGGCGGGCGCGTCGACGCGTTCTCGAACGATGGCACCACCCGCTTCTTCGCCGCGGCGCCGGAGACGGTCTCCAGCATGGTGGTGGCCGGCAACTACCTGTTCACCGTCGACGGTTCTGGGGCGTGGGATTCGCACTCGCTCTACCAGCGGTCCACCGGTGCGCGCGTCGCCACGGCCGAGTGGCGCTACTCCGCTCGCGCGATCGTGTTCTCGCCGGTGAACAAGCGCGTCTACCTGCTCAACTCCGGCGTCTCCCCGACGGACGTGACGATGGTGGACGTGGACCCCGTGGCGGGCACGATGGGCGCCGAGCGGGACTCGCCGTACCACGGTAACTACAGCCTGCCCAACCCCCTCCGGCTCCTGCCCGACGAGTCAGGCGTCATGGTGGGCAGCGGCCTGTTCTTCAACGCCGCCGACCTCACCTACCGCACCAGCATGGGCCTGTCGTTCGTGGACGTCGCCTTCCACAACGGGCGCTACTACCTCATCGACACCGTGGGGGACACGACGCAGCTCCGAGTGCTGAGCAGCACCTTCGACATCCTCTCGGCCAGCTACCACCCCGGGCGCGCGAAGCGGGTGTTCGTGCACAACGGCGAACTGGTGCTCGTGACAGAGGTGAGCACGGGCCAGCTCCAGGTGCGCATCCTCGCGCCGTAGCCGCGAGAATCCGAAACACAGGGGTGTAATACACCGTCTTGAGAAGGGCCCGAAATCGAAAGTTTCGGGCCCTTTGCTTTTGCATCCAGACGCCTCCTGCCGTGCATGCCCAAGCGAGAGCCGGTGCACTTCACTCCATGGTCAGGCATACAGTGCCGCTCCTTTCGCGCGAGGGCGGTGAGCGTATGGACTGCTATGTCTTGGGTTTCCAGGAGATTGACCAGACACAGGTCGCGATGGTGGGCGGCAAGGGCGCGCATCTGGGGGAGCTATCTCGGATTGAAGGCATCCGCGTGCCGGCTGGCTTTTGCGTCACGACGGACGCCTTCCAGCGCCTCCTCTCGGAAGCGCCGTCGTTCAACGAGCAGCTCCTTCAGCTGTCACGCCTGAAGCTGGACGACCGGGAAGGGATTCGCGCGCTCAGCGCGGAGCTCCGCCGGATCCTCGAAGCGGCCGTCATCCCTGACGACCTGGCGGCGGCAATTACCGGCGCGCACGCCCGGCTCGGCGAGCAAGCCGCCTACGCAGTCCGCTCGAGCGCGACGGCGGAGGACCTGCCGACGGCCTCCTTCGCGGGCCAGCAGGACACGTACCTCAACGTCGTGGGGCCGGCGGCGATCCTCCAGCACGTCAGCCGGTGCTGGGCCTCGCTCTTCACCGAGCGGGCCGTGACCTACCGCCTGCGCAACGGCTTCGACCACCGGAAGGTCCGCATGGCCGTGGTCGTGCAGCGGATGGTCTTCCCACAGGCGGCCGGCATCCTGTTCACGGCCGACCCCGTCACCTTCCACCGGAAGGTCGCCTCCGTGGAGGCCAGCTTCGGACTTGGCGAAGCGCTGGTTTCCGGCCGGGTGAACGCGGACGTCTACAAGGTGCGGGACGGCGAGGTCATCGCCAGGACGGTCGGCACCAAGCAGCTTGCCATCCACGCCTCACCGGCAGGTGGGACGCAGGAACGGCACATCGAGCCGGAGCAGCAGCGGCAGCCCGCGCTGACGGATGCGCAGGTCGTGCGGCTCGTGCAGCTGGGCCGGCGGATCGAAGCGCACTTCGGCCGCCCCCAGGACATCGAGTGGTGCCTGGCCGACGATGACTTCCACATCGTCCAGAGCCGGCCCATCACCACGCTGTTCCCCATCCCCGTGGCCGGAGACCCGGAGAACCACGTCTACATCTCCGTCGGTCATCAGCAGATGATGACCGACGCCATGAAGCCCCTGGGGCTCTCCCTGTTCCAGCTGATCGCCTTCCGGCCGATGTACGAGGCCGGCGGGAGGTTGTTCGTCGACGTCACCCAGAACCTGGCTTCGCCAGCGAGCCGCGAGGGGCTCCTGGGGCTCATCGGGAGATCCGATCCGCTGATTGGAGACGCGCTGCGGACCCTCGTCGGCCGCGGCGACTTCATCCCGTCACGCCCGGACGAGGTGCCCCGCGGAGCACCGGCTGGCGGCGCGCCGGCTCCGCTCGAGACCGATCCGGCCATCGTCAACGAGCTGATCGGGCGCAGCGAGGCCTCCCTCGCGGTCTTGAAGCGCGACATCCAGACGAAGTCCGGACCGGCGCTGCTCGACTTCATCCTCGCGGACCTCCAGGAGCTGAAGCGGCTCTTGTTCGATCCGCGCAGCCATCAGGTGATCATGGCGGGGATGGAGGCCACCTGGTGGCTCAACGATCAACTACAGGCGTGGCTGGGCGAGAAGAACGCGGCCGATACGCTCGCGCAGTCCGTCCCCCACAACGTCACGTCGGAGATGGGCCTGGCGCTCCTGGACGTCGCGGATGTCATCCGCCCGCATCCGGACGTGGTGGCTTTTCTGCAGGACGTCAGGGACGAAGGCTTCCTGGACCAGCTGCCCAGGCTCGCGGGCGGGCGGGAAGCGCGGGACGCCATCCGGGCCTACCTCGACAAGTACGGCATGCGCTGCGTCGGCGAGATCGACATCACGAAGCCGCGCTGGAGCGAACGCCCCACCACGCTCGTGCCCCTCATCCTCGGCAACATCAAGAACTTCGAGCCGGGCGCCAGCAAGCGGCGCTTCGAGCAAGGGCTGCAAGAGGCCCGGAAGAAGGAGCAGGAGCTTCTGGAGCGCCTGCGAGCCTTGCCTGAGGGGGAGCTGAAGGCCGAAGAGGCCAAGCGGATGATCGACCGGATCCGGACCTTCATCGGCTACCGGGAGTATCCGAAGTACGGGAAGATCAACCGCTACTTCGTCTACAAGCAGGCCTTGATGCAGGAAGCCGGGCGCCTCGTGCAGGCCCACGTGCTTCGCGAGAAGGAAGACATCTTCTTCCTCACGTTCCAGGAGCTCCACGACGTCGTGCGCACGAACCAGGCGGATGAAACACTCCTCCGCCAGCGCAAGGAGACGTTCCAATCGCATCAAGCGCTCACGCCGCCCCGGGTGCTCACCTCGGATGGGGAGGTCATCACCGGGACGTACCGGCGCGAGGATCTGCCGGCGGGTGCGCTGGTCGGCCTGGCGGTCTCCGCCGGGATCATCGAGGGGCGCGCCCGCGTCATCCTGGACATGGCGGAGGCCAACCTCGAAGCAGGTGACATCCTGGTCACCGCCTATACCGACCCCAGCTGGACGCCGCTGTTCGTGTCCATCAAGGGACTGGTGACGGAGGTCGGAGGCCTGATGACCCACGGTGCGGTGATTGCTCGGGAGTACGGCCTGCCTGCCGTCGTGGGAGTGGAGCAGGCCACCCGGAGGATCCGCGATGGGCAGCGGATCCGCGTGCACGGAACAGAGGGCTACATCGAGCTTTTGTCCTAGCGGAGGAAGTGCCGCGGCGGGCGAAGCAGGCCTGACCCATGGCCTGCCCGGTCGCCCGCCGGGCTTCGGGGCGGCGGGCGTTGACACGGACGCACTCCAGGCGGGAAACAGGTGCACGCGGATTGTCCCCCGCCGCGCCCTCGCCCCTGCCCCGAGCCCGCATGGTCCGTTACGCCCTCGCCATCTTCACCAGTGCGTTCCTGCTCTTCGGCATCCAACCGCTGGCGGGCCGCTACGCCCTGCCGTGGTACGGCGGCACGCCGTCGGTGTGGACCGCGTGCATGCTGTTCTTCCAGGCCGTGCTGCTCGCGGGCTACGCCTATGCGCACGCGGTGGCCTCGCGGTTGCGCCCGCGCACCCAGGCCCTGCTGCACCTGGGCCTGCTGACGGTGGCGGTGGTGGCGCTCGCGGCTCGGGCCGTCTGGGCGGGCTCACCCCTGACGCCCGGGGACGGGTGGCGCCCGGTGGATGACCACCTGCCCGTGCTCCGGTTGATGGGCATGCTGGCCGTCACGCTGGGCCTGCCCTTCTTCGTGCTGAGCACCACCGGCCCGCTGCTCCAGTCGTGGTTCGCCCGCGCGCGGCCGGGCCGCTCGCCCTACGTGCTGTATGCGCTCTCCAACGTGGGCTCGCTGCTGGCGCTCCTGGGCTACCCCTTCCTGGTGGAGCCCTTCGTTGGCCGCAGCGCGCAGGCGTGGGGATGGGCCGCGGGCTTCGGCCTCTTCGTCGTCTTCGCCATCGCCTGCGCCGGGGACCTGGTTCGCCGCACGGCGACGGCGGCGCCCGGAGCCACCGTGAAGCCCGTGGAAGAGGCGGCGGCGGCCGACGCGCCACGCCCTGGCGTGAGCCGCACGCTGCTGTGGCTGGGGCTGAGCATGTGCGCGTCGGTGCTGCTGCTGGCCACGACGAACAAGCTTTCCCAGGACGTGGCGGCGGGGCCCTTCCTGTGGGTGATGCCGCTGGCGGTGTACCTCGTCACCTTCATCCTGGCGTTCTCGCGCGAGTCCTTCTACGCGCGCGGCCCGTACTCCGTGGCCCTCATCGCGTCACTGGCCCTGGTGGCGTACGCGCAGAAGGAGGGCCCCGCGCTGCACCTGGGCTGGCAGGTGCTCTTCCACGCCTTCGCGCTCTTCAGCGGCGCCATGATGTGCCACGGCGAGCTGTTCCGGATCCGCCCTGCCCCGCGCTACCTGAGCGCCTTCTACCTCTGGGTGTCCGTGGGCGGTGTGCTGGGCGGCGTGTTCGTCAGCCTGGTGGCGCCCGCCGTCTTCAACGTCTACTGGGAGCACCCGCTGGCGCTGGGCGCCTGCTGCCTCGTGGCGCTGACGAGCATGATGCAGCGGCCCCCGAATGAGAAGGTGACGGCCCGCGTCCAGCGCGTCCTGCGCGGCGCGATGCTGGTGATGGTGGCGGTGGTGAACCTGTCGTTCATGGTCTCCGGCGCCCTGGGCCTCGTGCGCTTCTCCGAGCGCAACTTCTTCGGCGTGGTGCAGGTGCTGGAGCAGAACCCCAACGACCCGCGCGAGCACCAGTTCACCCTGCGCCACGGCGTCATCACGCACGGCTGGCAGTACGTGGAACCGGAGCGCCGCCGCGTCAACACGTCCTACTACTCGCGCGACAGCGGCCTGGGGCTGGCGCTCACGGAGCAGCGCCGCTGGCGTGGGGCACAGGGGCTGCCCTCCTCCCTGCGCGTGGGCATGTTGGGGCTGGGCGTGGGCGGCAGCGCCGCGCTGCTGGAGCCCGGAGACACGGCGCGCTTCTATGAAATCAACCCCGTCATCATCGCGCTCGCGCAGGGCGAGGGCGGCTACTTCAGCTACCTGAAGGACTCCCCCGCGAAGATGGAGGTGGTGGAGGGCGACGCGCGCATCTCCCTGGAGCAGGAGCTGGAGCATGGGCCGAAGGAACCGTTCGACGTGCTGGCCCTGGATGTCTTCAGCTCGGACGCCATCCCCATGCACCTGGTGACGCACGAAGCGCTGGAGCTCTACCGGCAACACCTGGCGCCGCATGGCGTGCTGGCGCTGCACATCAGCAACCAGTACCTGGACCTGGTCCCCATCAGCCTGGCGCACGCGAGGGCGCTGGGCCTGTACGCCACGCTCGTCAAGACCGAGACGAAGGACGACACCCTGGCCAGCAGCTGGATCCTCCTGAGCCCGGACAAGGACTTCTCCTGGGGCCCCACCTTCCGGAACACGGGGGCGCTCGTGCGCCGGCTGTCCCTGACCCGGGAGCCGGACTATGTCTGGACGGACGAGCGCAGCAGCGTGCTCCAGGCCATGCGCCGCAACCGGACCCTGGAGGAGCTGGGCATCCAGAAGAACGACACGCCCCCCGCGCCGCCGGTGGCCCGTCCCCAGTCTCCGTAAGCGGTCAGCTCAGCCCGGGAAGGGCTTCGCCTGGGACCTGCGGCCGGCGCCACCGCGCGCCACCCGCAGCCAGACCAGCGACACCATCAGCCACGACGCCGTGAGCGCGCTCCACGCCTGGGGCGCGCTTGCGCCTACCAGCCACAGCGTCACCGCCACGCCCATGGCGAGCACCCGCGCGAGCTCCAGCGGCTCGCTCCACCGCTTCGACTCCAGCATCCCGCTCCAGGCGGTCGCCATCGCCCAGAGCAGCAGGCTCAGTGCGACCTTCTGCCAGCCCGACAGCGGCGAGGCATGGTGGCTCACCAGGAGCATGAACGGCATCGACGCGAACAGCTGGAAGACGAGGTAGCCACGAACGCCGGACAGCTCCTGCGAGTGGTACTTCACCTCCGCGCCATCCTGCTTCCAATACCCCAACGCGCGCGGAGGAAGGTCCGCGGGCCGCCAGCCCGTGGGCATCACCCAGATGCGCAGCCGGTCCCACAGGCTCTTCGTGGCGACGGCGTCCGCGGCGAGCCGGGCCCACGTCTGGAAGTTGATGGCCGTCGGGTCCCAGGTGTTCGCCGGAGTGGTCAGGCCGTAGGAGCACGGCTCGGTCTCCTCGGCGTAGGTGCCGAACATCCGGTCCCAGATGATGAGGAACCCCGCGTAGTTCTTGTCGATGTACGCGTCATTGCGCGCGTGGTGCACGCGGTGGTGTGACGGCGTGTTCAGCCACGACTCCACCCACCGGGGGAGCTTGGGGATGACGCGCGTGTGGGGGATGAACTGGAGCACCAGGTGGAAGGCCACCATCGCCAGCACGGCCTCCGGCGGGAAGCCCACCACCACCAGCGGCCAGTAGAAGAGGAACGAGAACAGGCGCTGCGTCACGCTCGCGCGCAGGGCCACCGCGTAGTTGAGCTCCTCGGTGGAGTGGTGGGGCGAGTGGGCCGCCCAGCCGATGTTGGTGCGGTGCCCGAAGCGGTGGAACCAATAGAAGAGGAAGTCGACGCCCAGGAAGAGCGCCACCAGCGACAGCGGCGACGAGGCGTCCAGCCGCCACGGTGCGAGCTGGCCCAGTTGCGTGAAGAGGGGGAGCACCAACAGGGCCACCGCGACGTTGACGCACTGGTTCATCACCGCCGTGCCCATGCTCGCGATGGAGTCCTGGAAGCTGTAGTAGCCATTGCGCCGCGCCACGCACCAGGCGAACTCCGCCAGGGCCAGGGCGATGACGAAGGGCGTGGCCACGGCATAGACGTTGATGGACATGCCGCCGGTATATGGTGCCCGGAGTGGCCTCCGCCTTAACCCGGGTCAAGCCAAGGTCTTCCGCGACGTGAGATTCCCCAAGCTCTTCGAGCGCCTCGCCAGTCTGACCCCGCTGCCGCCCGAGGAGTGGGCGAAGGCCGAGGCCGTGGCGAAGGAGCAGTCGCTCGCGAAGCGGGAGCTCTTCATGCGTCCGGGAGACGCGGCGGACAGGTTCGCCGTGGTGCTTCAGGGCGTCTTCCGGGGCGTGCGCATGTCGCCGCGCGGGGGCGAGTCCATCAAGGCCTTCCGCGCCGAGGGAGAGCTGATTGGCGCCTATGCGGAGATGCTGCAACAGCTGCCGTCAATGACTGCGATTGAAGCGCTGGAGCCGAGCCGGGTGCTGGTGTTCCAGACGCGGGACTTCCAGGCCCTGGAGCGGGGCCACGTGTGCTGGGAGCGGCTGGCGCGCCGGGTGGCGGAGCAGCACTTCGTCCTCAAGGAGCGCCGTGAGCAGGAGTTCCTGGACCTGTCCGCGGAGGAGCGGCTCGTGAAGTTCTGGGAGGAGCATCCGCACCTGAAGGGAAGAATCCCCCAGCGCGACGTGGCGGCCTACCTCGGCATCACCGAAGTGGCCCTGAGCCGCATCGTGTCCCGGCGCCGCAAGCGGGCGGAGTGAGCCGGCCACACGCGAATGCCCAGCCCACCAACGGACTCACGCGTATTCCTCAGATGAATCGAATTACCCGGTGAGGTATGCTTCAAGCCGTAACATCCTCACCGGGAGAAACACACATGATGACGCCGTTGAAGAAGGCGGGCCGGGTGCTGTTCGCGATGGGCGCGGGTGCGTTCGTTTCCTTTGGCGCCACGCTGGCGCTGTCCACCCCCACGACCGCGGAAGCGTCGCAGGTGGAGTGCTACGCCGAGGAGTGCAACGCCAGCTGTGTCGCCAAGGGCTTCCGCCTGGGCAAGTGTTACAAGGCGGCCTGCACCTGCTTCTAGCACCGCCCTGACGAGGCCCGGTGCGAGCGCGGCCGGGCCTTGTCCCGCGTTTTTTCGCGGGCGGAAATGCAAAAGAAATAGGGCGGGGATTTCCAAGAAGGCACGCAGCCCAGAGCTGCCTGCTTCCGGGGGTCCCTCATGGTCCAGAACCTCACGATTCGTCGTGGAGACACGCTCAGCTCCATCGCCAACCGCCACGGCACCACCGTCGCCGAGCTGGCCAAGACCAACAACATCAAGGACCCGAACCGCATCATCGCGGGCGCGAAGCTGAAGGTGCAGGACGGGTTCGACGCGAAGCCCAAGTCAGGCCCCACGGGCTCCCAGCAGGGCGACGTCTTCGAGAAGTCCCAGCCGAAGCAGCCGACGACGCAGGCGTCCCAGCAGCCCCAGGACACCCGCCAGACGGGCAGCACGACGTGGAAGGACTCGCAGACGGGCAAGTCGTACCCGAGCCGCGACGGTGTGCCCGTCTACAACCAGGGCGACGGTGACTGGAAGGATTCGAAGCTCAAGGGCACCGGCGTCGGTGGCGCGGGAGACCGGCGCATCGGGAACAAGGGCTGCGCCATGTCCGCCTGCGCCATGGCCGTGAGCGCCCTGAGCGGTGAGACCGTCACGCCCGCGGAGATGGACCGCCACCTGGACGCCAACGGGGGGTACGACAAGAACAGCAACGTCGTCTGGGAGAAGACCACCAGCTCGGTGAAGACCCAGCCGCCCATCACCACCTCGCGGGAGTTCAATCAGCGGCCGGGCAACCTCGACCAGCATCTGGCCAAGGGCAAGCCCGTGGTCATCGGCGTGGACCGCACCGGGGATGGCAAGACCGACCACTGGATGACCGTCACGGGCAAGAACCCGGATGGCAGCTACCGCGTCAATGACCCGGCGGGTGGCAAGACCCTCACCATGGAGATGCGCAACGGCAAGCTCGCCTCCCGGGATGTGCCGGGCAAGACGTACACCTTCACCGGTGACGCCGTGTACTTCTCCGGCGGCAAGCAGAAGACCGGCCAGGGCGCGAGCACGCCGACGCAGACCCAGCCGCAAACCCAGACCCCGAAGCAGACCCCGGTGGCCCCGAAGCAGCCCCAGAACACCAACCGCCCGAACCCGGGCGGCAAGCTGGGCGTCGCCTACGCGGACAACACCCGGAAGGCCGCCAAGGCGCAGATCAGCACCGACCCCCGGTACGCGGCCGAGCTGCGCACCATCTCCAATCTCAGCCCGGAGAAGCGCAAGCTCATCGACGAGGTCGCGCGCAAGGCGGACCTGCCGCCGGCCCTGGTGGCGGGCATCTGGTACCGCGAAGCGTCCTTGAAGAACGGCGTGTACCTGCACAACGGCCAGGAGCTCGGCAAGACCACGACCATCGTTCCCAAGGGCGTCTTCTTCCGGAAGGACCAGTTCGTCGACGCGGCGGTGGATGCACTGCGCAAGCACAGCAAGGACCAGAAGGCGCTGGGCCTGCACTACAACTCCACCGACACGGGGGCCATGGCCTCGTACGCGGAGGCGTACAACGGCTTCGGCTACCGCAACAAGGGCGTGACCACCCCCTACGCGTTCGCCGGCACGGACCAGTACAAGGGTGGCATGTACGTGAAGGACGGTGACTTCAGGGCCAACGTCTATGACAAGCGGCTCGGTGTCATGGCCGTCGCGCTCGAGTACATGAAGGGCAACAACTGAACGCCTCCACGGCTTGCTCCCGCTACGGGCGCACCTGCACGGTGGAGCGCAGCAGCTCGTCCGCCGGGCCGTACTCCCGCAGGGTCCGCTGGTTGCCCTCCTCCAGCGCGACGACCTTCACCACGGGCACCCACCCCTTCGGGGTCTGCGCGTACCGGAGCGCCTCCGGCACCTGGGCGATCTCCATCCGGCGGACCTCCTGCTGGGTCTTGCCGTCGATGTAACGGATGAAACCGGGATGTATGGGTTTGCTCATGGGTTCACGCCCGGAAGGAGCCCACCATCAGCCGGGAGGCCGCGACGCTCGGGAGGGCCTGCCTCGCGGGAGGAGGCCGGGAGAGCAGGTCGTCAATGAGCCGGAACCGGCCCGGCATCAGGGCGCGCACCTCCGCCTCCTGCGGCGTGCCGTGGACCTTCTGATACAGCACCAGGGTCTCCGCGAAGTCCTCGGACGGAGAGTTGCGAGCGTAGTTGGAGGGCACGAAGCCGTCGCTCGCCATGGCGGCCCGGTAGCCGTCCCACTGGGGACTCGCGTTGTCCGAGCCCCAGTGGACATGGGACAGGGTGTGCCCCGTCTCGTGAATCAGCGAGGAGTTCATGAACTCCTGCTCCACCTTTCCGTTCGTGGGATAGAGGGTGATGATCCCCGCCGCTCCCGCCGTCATGTAGGAACGGAACCCGGGCTCGTTGTAGACCTGCTCCCAGTACGCATCGTCGGGGTTGCTGTGGCCGTCCACGTCCACCTGCTTGACGAGCGCCCTGTTCGCGGGAGGCAGGCTGGACAGCCCCTCCGCGACCTCCTCGATGGAGTGAAAGGAGCCCCGGCTGGCGTCCGGGTTCCTCGCCACGAACACCGGGATGCGCTGCCCCTCGATTTCGACTTCGTAGCGGAGGGCGTCCGCGGGTCCAGAGGGGAAGGAGTGGCCCTGGACCTCCGTGGGCCCGGACAGGGAATAGGGACGCGTCGGGAAGGTCCCCTCCAGCTCCGAGGCCCCCTCGGGAACGCCCGGCTGCTCCCGCAGGAAGGTCCGGAGCTGCTCGGCCTGGCCCGCGCCATCCGCCTTCTGGAAGCCCTTGCCCGCGAGCGTGACGCCCAGGTCTGTCTGGACGTAGCGTGAGAGCGGGTTCGTCCCGGAGACGTACTGGAAGAGCCGATCCTGCTCTGGCGCCGACAGCGCGGCGAACCCCTTGCTGGAGCCCAGGTCCGCCAGGGTCTGCTCGTGCTCGGGCTCCAGCCGTCCGGGCCGGATGGCGTCGAGCATCCGTCCCTGCAGCTCCGGACGGAGCTTCGCGAACTCACCGCCGTCCACGAGCGTCGTCAGGCGATCCAGGTGGTCGACGCTCTTCTCACGGCCCGCATGGGGCGGAGGCAGGTGCTCCAGGACCTTGCGCTGGGTTTCAGCCGGGAGCTTCGCGAGGCCCGGATTCGACCCCAGCTCCACGAGCGCGGAGCGGGACGCCTGACTGGAGGGGCGTCCAGGCGCAATGGCTTTCGCCAACTGGCTTTGGACGTCTGGCGCCAGCCGGCGGAAGCTCGCGCTGTCCGCCAGCTCCAGGGCCGCCTTTCCGAAGCGGGCTTCGGCCTTGCCACTCCGGCGTTTCTCGAGCTCGTCCACCAGCTGCTTCCGCATCGAGCCCTTCAGCTGACGGAAGCCCTTTGACGTCCCCAGGTCGACCAGCGCGTTCCGGGCGGAGCGGTCCCCGCGCTGGGCGGCCACCGACTCCATGATGTTGCGCTGGTCCTTGCCCCCCAGCCGGCGGAAGTCCTTGTCGGACGCCAGCTCGGCCAGGTCCGCGCCCACGCCCTTGTTCTTGATGCCCTCGCGCAGGGTCCGGATGGCTTCGCGCTGCTGCCGGGGCGCGAGCTTGTCCAGGTTCTTGTTCAGCGCGAGGTCCGCGATGTTGCGGCGCGCCTCTGGCGACTGCCCATGCTTCCGGGCCGTGGCCAGAAGCCGGTCCTGGGTGCCATGCGGCAGTTGGCGGAACGTGTCGCTGGAGCGAAGCCGGTCCACCAGCGCGGCCTGCTGGGGCGAGGGCCGCGGGGCTTCGAAGGAGTCCTTGCGCGCATGGCCCGTGGCTCGCGGCGCGGGAGCGGGCTTCGCGGCCTGGGGGCGGGGCTGGGG
>NZ_RAWK01000111.1 GCF_003612165.1 Corallococcus aberystwythensis
GGAGAGGTGTATAAGAGACAGCCTCACCCCTCTTCCAGGCCTGCCGCACGGCCAGTCATTTCTTCCCCCACGAATTTGCCCGGCCCGTAACTTCTTCAGACGTCCGCGCCGACCCGGCGCGAAAGTCCTTGGAATTCCCGGGATTGTTCAGCGGGCACGCGGTTCGCAATGGAGGAGGTGCGTCGAGGAACCGAACCCGTGTCCCAGTCTTCCGCAAGAAACCGCCTGGTCCTGCCGTACCGAGTCCACTACGCGCCGCCCGCGTGGCGGGAGGTGGGTCGCATGTCCTCTGAAGCCTTCGAGGCCCTGCAGAACACCCTGGCGCGCCTGGCGGAGCGGTCGAAGAGCCATGACTCGGTGGTGGGGCCCGCGCGGCACCGCGTGGAAGGCCACGACCTGGAGCTGGTCTACGAGAAGGACCCGCGCGCCAGCACGCTCACGCTGCTCGCGGTGACGCGGCTGGGCTGACACACCCGCGTGTCCCGGGGGCCCTGCCGTAAGGCCCGGGGGCGCTCAGGGGATCCGGCCGGACAGCCGGCCCACGGTGGCCACCAGCTCGTCCGGGACGATGGGCTTCTTCAAGAGCCCGCCCGTGTCCGGCAGCGCCTCCGTGCCCACACCCGACAAGAGCAGCACCGGCACGGCCTTGAGCTTCGGCCAGTCCGCGCGCAGGTGGCGCAGGAACTCCGGGCCGTCCATCACCGGCATCCGCAGGTCCAGGAGGATGAGGCTCGGCGGAGGCAGGTGCTGGAGCTCGTCCAGGGCTTCGCGCCCATTGGCGGCGACGGCCACCTCGTAACCTTCCGCTTCCAGGATTTCGGCGATGGCGGCGCGAGCATCCTCGTCGTCCTCCACCACGAGCACGGGCTTGTGCGGCACGGGCTGAACCATGTCCCGCAGCATAGAGACCCCCTCCCCCACACGGACACGCCTTCCCGGAATACCCCGACGACTGGTGGACAGATGGCTGCCCCGGAGGATGACCCGGGGGGACCCGGAGCGGCCACTCCCGGAGGTCCTGGGCCCTTGCGCCCGCGGTGTCGTTTGGGCAAAAACGAACCCTTTGGTCCAGAACTCCCCGACAGCCTCGTCCCGGCTGGTTAGGACTCGGGGGCAACACGGAGGGGTAACGGGCTCGCAAACGTGCGCTCCCTCACGGGTCCCTCCCACCCAGGGGGCCCGGGGGGTTAGCGGGCCCCGGAGCCCCTTCCTACCTTGGGCCGACCATGTCGCTGAGGAGCCATGAGCAGGGAAGTGCCCGCGTCCGTCAGGCCGTGCCGTGGAAGGCCCGGGCCTGGCGGGAGCTGGAGGCGGGGCGTGAGCGCATCCAGGCGATGCTCGCGCCGGTGCCGGAGGTGGAGCTGATGCGGCAGCACTCGCCGCTCATGTCCCCGCTGGTCTGGGACGTGGCCCACGTGGCCAATTACGAAGAGCAGTGGCTGCTGCGCGCGCTGGGCGCTCCGGCCTTCACGGACCCCGCGTTCGACGCCATCTACGACGCCTTCCGCCACCCCCGGAACACGCGCTCCACGCTGCCCATGCTGGAGCCGGAGGCCGCCTGGGCCTACGCCACCCGCGTGCGCACGGCGGTGGCCGCGCACCTGGAGACCCTGCCCGAGGACAGCGCGGATCCGCTGCTCCACGGCGGCTTCGTCTTCGGCATGGTGGCGCAGCACGCGCAGCAGCACGCGGAGACGCTGGCCGCCACGCTGCAGCTGATGACGCACGTGGAGTACCACCCGGTGGAGGCCCTGAGGCCCCAGCCCGGCGCGGTGCCCCAGCACGAGGTCTTCATCCCGGGCGGCCCGGTGCACCTGGGCAGCGACGACCCGTGGGCCTACGACAACGAACGCCCGCGGCACGTCGTGGAGGTGGCGCCCTTCCTCCTGGACGCGCACCCCGTCACCACGGGGGACTTCCTCGTGTTCGTGGAGTCCGGCGGCTACGAGGACGCGCGCTGGTGGGATCCGAAGGGCTTCGCCTGGATCCAAGCGGAGCGGATCCGCCACCCGCTCTTCTGGAGTCCGCAGGGGAACCACGTCTGGCTGCGCCGCCGCTTCGGCACCGTGGAGCCGCTGCCCAAGGACGAACCCGTGCAGCACGTGTCCTGGTACGAGGCGGACGCGTACGCGCGCTGGGCCGGCAAGCGCCTGCCCACGGAAGCCGAGTGGGAGAAGGCCGCGCAGGGCAGTGACGGCGTGACGCGTGCGCACCCCTGGGGCGACGCGGCTCCCACGGACGCGCACGCCAACCTGGGCGGCACGCGCTGGGGCCCGTCCCCCGTGGGCAGCCATCCGCTGGGCGGCAGCGCGGACGGCGTCTGGGGCCTGCTGGGCGACGTCTGGGAATGGACCGCCAGCGACTTCCAGCCGTACGCGGGCTTCCGGGCCTTTCCGTACCGCGAGTACTCGGAGGTCTTCTTCGGCGACACGTCCAAGGTGCTGCGCGGCGGCGCCTGGGCGAGCGCGCCGGTGGCGGTGCGCAACAGCTTCCGCAACTGGGACTTCCCCATCCGCCGGCAGATCTTCGCCGGCTTTCGCTGTGCACGGGACGTGAGGTGAGGGTCGCATGAGGATGAGGACGGAGCAGGCGGAGGCACGCGTCGCGGACGGCCACTCGGCGCCAGGCGTGAAGGTGGACGTCCACGTGAGGCCCGGGGATGCACTGCGGGCGCTGCGAGCGGAGGTGCTGGAGGGGCTCTGCCGCGGGCCCAAGGAGCTGAGCCCCAAGTGGCTCTACGACGAGCGCGGCAGCCAGCTCTTCGACGACATCACCCGGCTGCCGGAGTACTACCCCACGCGCCGTGAGCGCGAGATTCTCCGCGCCCACGCGGACGACGTGGCCCGGCTGAGCGGCGCGGACACGCTGGTGGAATTGGGCAGCGGCACCAGCGAGAAGACGCGCCTGCTGCTGGACGCGATGGACGCGGCCGGGCAGCTCCAGCGCTTCGTGCCCTTCGACGTGAGCGAGGCCTTCCTGCGCAAGGCGGCGGAGGACCTGTCGCGCGAGTACCCCCGCATCGCCGTGCATGCCGTCGTGGGCGACTTCGAGCAGCACCTGGGCCGCATCCCGGGGGGCGGCCGGCGGCTCATCGCCTTCCTGGGCGGCACCATTGGCAACCTGAAGCCCGCGCAGCGCTCGCTGTTCCTGCGCGAGCTGGCGTCAGGCCTCAAGCCGGGGGACGGGCTGCTCCTGGGCACGGACCTCCTCAAGGACCGCGAGCGCCTGTTCGCCGCCTACAACGACAGCGCGGGCGTGACGGCGGACTTCAACCGCAACGTGCTGCGCGTCATCAACCGCGAGCTGAAGGCGGACTTCGACCCGGAGGCCTTCGAGCACCTGGCCCCCTTCGACGAAGCGAACAAGTGGATCGAGATGCGGCTCATCTCGCGCAAGGCCCAGTCCGTGTGGATGGAGGACCTGGGACGGCGCGTGGAGTTCGCCGCGGGCGAATGTCTGCGCACGGAGGTGAGCTGCAAGTTCTGTCGCGAGCAGGTGCAGACGGAGCTCAGCGACGCGGGCCTCGACCTGGCCGCGTGGTGGACGGACGCGGACGGAGACTTCGCGCTGTCGCTGGCGATGAAGCGCTGAAGCAGGAGGGCCGCCCGGCGCTGCTTCAAGGCGCGCCGGGCACGGGCCCGAGTCCAGACGGTGACGACGGGTGCTACGGAAGGCCCTAGCGGCGGCGCGGAGGATTGCGGCGCACGGGCACCGGCACCGGAGCCGGCTGCTGCGCCGGGCGGGTCCACGCGGCCCAGAGCGCGGCGGCCGCGGTGATGACGAGGCCCCCCGCCGCTGCCAACTGCTCACCCAGCGGCCCGATCTCCACGGCGGCCAGAGGGAGGGGAAGCATCTCGGTGAGCGTCATGCGCGGACTCCTTACGAGGGGGCACTGCGGTGGAGACCTGGGCCGGGCGGGCGCTCGACACAGGCCGGGAAGCCAAGGTTAGGAAGTCGTACAGCTTTGGGGAAGTCCTGAAGACCTTGGTGGATGGGACGTGGACGGAATTGCACCCCGGGCCGGTCCCGAAGTCCATCCCCTCCCCGTACCAGTCGGCAGAAACATCACCCGTCTCACGTAATGGGGACACCCGGGCCGCGCAGGACGTTCCCGAGCCCCCCACCGTTTGTCGCTTATCAGCCTTCCGGGTGCCGCTTCTTCCACTCCACCTTCATGCAGTGGTCCTGCACCACGCGGATGCCCGCGCGCGCCAGCCGCTCGGCCGCGGCGTCGTTGCGGATGCCCAGCTGGAACCACACGGCGTACGGCTTCTTCTCCAGCATCCCGTCCACGTGCGCGGTGATGTCGTCCGGCCGCAGGAACACCTGCACCACGTCCACGTCCCCGGGCAGGTCCTTCAGCGACACGGAGATGGGCGTCCCCAGGATGCTTCCCTGCTCGCCGTGCGTGGGCACGGGCAGCACGGTGAAGCCGTGGTCCTGGAGGAACTTGGGGATGGCGTGCGCGGGCTTGTCCGCCTGCGCTTCCGGACGGATGCCCAGCACGGCGATGCGCTGCGTGCGAGCGAGCAGCTCGCCAATGCCTTCCGCGTCGTCGATGAGGTTCTTGCGCCAGTCGTCCATGGGCTCCGGCTCCTGAAGAAGAAGGCCGTGAACCCCAAGGATAGGACCTTCAGCGGGGCGCGGCCTGGACCTGGATGGTACGGCAGGCTTCGGTGGCCAGGCGGACTTCCTCGGCGGAGGCACCGGGGAGGCTGGCGCAGAGGAACAAGTCATCCCCCACGCGCCGGGCGCCGAAGAACGCGGGCGCTTCCGGGCCCACCCCTCCGTCCGCCAGGGACGGGGCCATGGTCACGCGCAGCAGGGAGAAGGAAGGGGTGTCCTCTTCCTGGTCCAGCGACAGCGTGAACTGCTTCATCTGCTGACGGACGGTGTCCGCCAGCGTCTCCGAGGAGGGCATCTCTTCGCCCTGCCCCGGCTTCAAGTCCACGCGCAGCGCCGGGCGGCCGGGAGGGCCCGCCTGGAAGCTGCCGTCGGTGGCCACCTGCGCGGACCAGCCCGGCGGCAGCGGCACCTTCACGCCCGAGCGCAGCCCCGCGTCCTCCGTCAGGGGCTCGCCGGCCGGCGTCTTCTTCTGGCAGCCCTCGCAGCCACCGAAGAGAACGCCCAGCGAGACGAGTGAGACGAGCCCGAGGCGTTCAAGCCCCGGGACCCACCGCGCGCTGGACGCGAAGCCACGCACCGTTACTTCTTCTCTCCGGGCGGGGGCGGGTTTCCGCCGCCCTTGCCGATGTTCTCCATCTTGAGGGAGCCCTCGAAGATGACGCCGCGGTCCATGGAGAGCGACGGCGTCTCCAGGTTGCCCTTCACGCGGCCCGGCTGCTTCAGCTCGATGAGCTGCGTGGCGCGCACGTTGCCTTCCACCGTGCCGTTGATGATGACGGTGCCGGCTTGAATCTCCGCCTGCACGCGGGCGCCGTCGCCAATGACGAGCACGTCCTTGGTGACAATCTGCCCGTTGAACTTGCCGTCGATTCGAACCTGACCCTCGAAGGTGAGCTTCCCCTCGAACTCGCTTCCCTTACCCAGAAGCGTGTGAACCTCACCCGGACGCGTCGACACGAAATCCTCCTCCCGTTTGAACAGGGGCTTGCTGGGTGCTTCGTCTTTCTTCCCGCCAAGGAGCGCCACGCCCTACTCCTTCCTCAGAAGCTTCAACAGCCTGTCCAGGTCATCGTAGGAGAAGAAGTCGACTTCCAGGGTGCCTTTTCCCGGGCTTTTCTCCGACAGACGGACCTTTGTTCCCAACCGACGCTGCAACTCCTCGGTGAGCGCCTTCACCTGCGGGCTCACCTTGGGCGCCGGCTTGCCTGCATCCTTGCCGCCCTTCGCGGACTTGCCCTGCTGCACCAGCCGCTCCGTGTCGCGCACGGACAGCTTCTTCTCCGTCACCTGCTTCGCCAGGTTCTGCAGCTCCGGCAGCCGGGGCACGCCGAGCAGCGCGCGCGCATGGCCCATGGACAGCGACCCGTCCGCCACCATGGCCTTCACGTCCGGAGGCAGGGCAAGCAAGCGCAGCGCGTTCGCGACGGTGGAGCGCTCCTTGCCCACCTTCTGGGCCACCTGTTCCTGCGTGAGCTTGAACTCCTCCACCAGGCGCTTGTAGCCGTCCGCCTCTTCAATGGGGTTCAGGTCCGCGCGCTGGAGGTTCTCCACCAGGGCGAGTTCGAAGGACTCCGCCTCCGTGACCTCGCGCACGATGGCCGGAATCTCCTTGAGACCCGCGGCCTGGGACGCGCGCCAGCGGCGCTCGCCCGCGATGATGAGGTAGCCGTCGCCGCCCTTGTTCGGGTTCTTGCGGACGAGGATGGGCTGGAGCAGGCCCTGCGCCTTGATGGACTCGGTGAGCTCGTGGAGCTTCGTCTCGTCGAAGTGGCGGCGGGGCTGGAGCGTGTCGCGGTGGATGGACTCGATGGCCAGCTTGAGCACGCCGCCCTTCGGGGGCGCGGCGGGCGGCGGAGCGGCGGGGGCGGCCTGGGGGATGAGGGCGGAGAGGCCCCGGCCCAGGGCGCGCTTCTGGGTGTCTGCGGTCTTCTGCACGGTGGTTGGGAACCCCTAATAAGGAGGAGACCGGTCAGGCGACCCGGCGCTTGGACGGCTTGGGGGAGTCCCGGCGCATCAGCTCGCGGCCGAGCGCCAGGTAGCTCTCGCAACCCTTCGACTTGATGTCATAGAGGATGATGGGCTTTCCGAAGGACGGGCACTCGGACAAGCGCACGTTGCGCGGCACGACGGCCTGGAAGACCTGGTCCTTGAAGTAGCCGCGCACCTCGTCGACGACCTGATGGGCGATGTTCGCTCGCGCGTCGAACATGGTGAGCAGGATGCCCTCCATCTTCAGCGAGGGGTTGAGCCCCTGCTTGACCAGGTCGATGGTGTGCGTGAGCTGGGACAGGCCCTCCAGCGCGTAGTACTCGCACTGGAGCGGGATGAGGACGGAGTCCGCGGACACCAGCGCGTTGAGCGTGAGCAGGCCGAGCGAGGGCGGACAGTCGATGATGATGTAGTCGTACTTGTCCTTGAGCGGCAGCAGGGCTTCGCGCAGGCGGAACTCGCGGCGCTCCTGGTTCACCAGCTCCACCTCCGCGCCGGTGAGGTCGGGCGTGGCGGGGATGACCTGGAGGAAGCGCAGCTCGGTGGGGTGGATGAGCTCGGAGGCGGGACGTCCGCCGAGGAGCGCGTCGTAGACGGTGCCGTTGAGGGAGTCGCGCTTGAGGCCCAGGCCGCTGCCGGCGTTGCCCTGGGGGTCCATGTCCACCAGCAGGGTGCGGCGCTCCGCGGACGCGAGGCTCGCTGCAAGGTTGATGGCGGTGGTGGTCTTTCCCACGCCGCCCTTCTGGTTGGAGATGCAGATGATACGACCCACGTGGCCCATCCTCTCTCGCCCCGGCTGACGCCAGGGCCCCGCCCGCGGTTCGCGCGGACGTGCGCGCGAATCGGGGCCTGATCAGGCAGGTAGCACGGGGTCCGAGGACGGATCAATTTCCCATCCAAGGTGACGCCGAAGTGCTGCCCGGCCCCTCGCTCGGGGGCCCGTGGATGGCGGTGCGGCAGTGGGAATTCGGCCGGATGGGGTGCCGGGGCGTGCCTGCCTGGCTGCTTCAGGCGGGGTGATTCCGCGCGGGCTGGAAGGGTGTTGGGTTTTTCAGGGGGTGGCTTCACGCGGTTCGCGGGTCCGGCGTTTCACGTGGAACGACCAGGCTTCGTGGGTTCATGGGCGCGGGTGGATTTCGCGCGAGCCGCTGCGTTCGACGGTTCCGGCATCTGGCTCAGGTCCGAGATGGGCACGGCGGAGCTCAGGCCGGTTCGGGAACGCGGAGGCCGCGCGTGTCCGATGACTTCAGGGGGGTGGGCTCCGGATTCGCGGTGGCGTGGAAGCAGCGAGTTCCGTTCAGGCCCGGCGCGGGCGCGTGGGCACACCGCGGAACCCCGGTCACCGCTTCCGGGCAGTTGGGGTGTTTGGGCCGGTCCGTGGCTGCGACCTCCGCGCGGGGTCCACCTCCGCGTTCTACCGGAGCACTGCGGATGTCGGCCCGATGTGCATCGATGGCGTCCGGTTCAACGCGCCACCTGGATGCACTGCCCTGCGTGGGCCCTTCGCTGAACCGGAGCCGTCATCAGCGCTGCCGGCATCTGAAGACCGGCGTCACTTCACAGCGGGCCCATCGTTGGTGGGCCGCATCGGTGATGGGCATGCCCGTCGTTCCACGTGGAGCACGCATCGGCGTGAGCCAGCGCAGGCGACCTCACCGCGTTGGCTTGATGTCGCGGGTGGGCGGTTCGTGGGGAGCAACTCACCGGAAGCGCGAACCCGTGCGCGAGCACAGCGGCCCTCGCCGGTGGGGCACCCGCGCGGACCTTGGATGCGATGGCATGGACCACCCGCTCAGGTCCGCGCCTCCAGGAAGTGACGGGCTGACTGATGCGACCGGTTCCCGGCCATGCCCGCCCAGACGTTCCACGTGGAACACGCGCCATGCGGTGACGAGCACCGCAGTGCGAAGAGCGGCCCCACGCTTTTCGCGGACCCATCCACTGATGACGCCATCTTCGGACCTGGGCACCCCGATGCGAACGGACGGTCCCGCACGGGTCCACGCGCAACACAGCCGGCGCATTGAGGACCAGCTGCTCCACGTGCACGGCCTCCTCCGCTTGGGAGCACCGCTACGCCGAAGCGCGGTCCAGTGCCGGTCCGGGCACAGATCAGCTGAAGACGGGCCATCCGGTTCGCACGTTCCACGTGGAACACGTTCAGGTCAGCGCGACTGCGTGGTGCGAAGAGAAGCAGGCATCGAGTGCAGCCGCAGACGTCCCAACCGGTCCGCACGTTCCACGTGGAACACGTTCAGGCAGTCGCGAGTTCGTTCTCGAAGAGAAGCGGGTAACGGGTGCGGTCGGAAGACGGCCCAAGGTCTTGGTCAGGCGCGCGTCGTTCCACGTGGAACACGTTCATGCTCACGCAGCCGCAGGTACGCAGCGAGGTTCGGTCCACCCTCCCGTGCGAACCGCTTCGACCTGTTCGGCAGTTCCAGCACGACGAACTCCAGGTGCTCACGCATCACCACGCGCCTGTCGCGCGAGACGGCCGCGAGTCATGCAGGTCCGTGAGCAGTTCAGGCCGTGGATCCGCGGCTGGACGTTCCACGTGGAACATGAGGCCTCCAGGCAGTGGACCCCTTGGGACGTTCCACGTGGAACACGTCCGTGCCCAGGCAGCCGCATGGTGAGCGGGCCAGACTCCAGATGCGCATGCATCACCACGCGCCTGTGTCGCGAAAGACGGTCGCGCTTCACGCAGGTCTGTGAGCGGCCCAGGCCGTGGATCCACGGACGGACGTTCCACGTGGAACACGCCTACCCCTTCGCGACCATGCCTCGCGAAAGAACGGTCCCGCACTGTTCATGGAACACAGGGCCGCCAAGCCGTGGACGGCTTCGGACGTTCCACGTGGAACACGTCCTCGTCTGTGAGCGCCCCATCCGGGATCCGTCGAAGTGCCGCTGCCACGATGGGACGTTCCACGTGGAACACGCCTGGGACAGATGGGCCAGAAAGGTCGGCGTCCTTCCCCTGCACACGGTTCAAGTGCTGGTCGGAGAAGGAGCAGTCAGCCCGAGGCTTCCTTCACCTTCCTCCGTTCGTATCCGTCACCAGCGCGCAGGACCGGCGCCGCCCTCTCGGATCCGTAGCGCTGGGGCTGTGAGCCGATGCCATGAGTGACGGATGCGCAGCCGCTCATGCGGCCCTTCCTTCACATCGCCCCACTGATTCCCATCCGCTGGCCTTCACTGCCGCGCCACCTGTTCGGGCAACCGGGAGGGCGCCTTCTGGGAACGTGTTCCACGTGGAACACGGAAGGCCGCGTGAGCGTCGGCCCCTTCCCGCTGCGCACCATCAAGCGCTTCATGTCAGGCGTCCGGACTCCGTGATGAGCAACCGCACCGCGCGGGGACGGAGAGCCAGCGGTGTTCCACGTGGAACACCGGTCGACCGTTCAGCCGGTGCTGGCCATGTCGTCCGAATCGGGTCCGTGAGCGGACCAGGCCAACGCTCTTCGCACCTGCGTTCGAAGCCACCGCCGTGATGCGAATCGCGGACCTGCGCATGACCGACGGGGCGCCCACGCTTCATCTCTTCACGTGCTGTTGGGACTCAGGCGCATCGGCCTCACCGGCTGGAGCTTCAGCCCCCGCCTGTTCCACGTGGAACACGGACGGGCGTCGCGAACCCCAGCGGCTTGAAGCCGGGAAAGAGACCAGAGGTGTTGCGCTGAAAGCGTGACGTCCCCTGCCCTTCCGCTGCCCCACCCCTTCGCGGCCCATGCGGCGGGCCTTCCAGGTGGAACACGGCATCCCCCAGACATGGCGGCAACGCCCTCCGGGATCCGTGGCCTCATCCGCTGACGGATGCGTGGGGACTCGGCCCGCGTGGGCTTTCGCGCCAGGGCTTCGGACATCCGTCCCGTGCCTTCCGGCAGGCGGTGCCGGACCTTGCTTCGTCCCGCGGCGGTACCTGGGGACGTGTTCCACGTGGAACACGCGGCGTCAGCGCGACCAGTCAGCTTGTTGGAGCACGACGCGGTAGCCGTCCGGATCCTCGAAGGTCCTTCCGTTCGCGTCCCAGTACGGATTGCGTGACGGGACCGGTGCGAAGCCCGCGGCCTCCATGCGGTGGACCCGCGCCGCCCATGCCTCCGGGTCCGGCACGTAGAACACCAGGAGGTGGTCCTCGGATGGGGCTCGTGGTGCCGCGTGTCCGCGCTCCACCGTGAACTCCAGGTGATACGGCGCCCCCGGATGCCCGAGCATCACGCCGTCGAACCCCGCGTGGTCCTCGAACCCTCCCAACACCTGGAAGCCCAACCCGTCCCGGTAGAAGCGCACCACCGCGTCCAGGTTCGTGGCCGGCCTCGCGACTCGCAGTTTCACCGCTTCCATGGACCGCCCTCCCCTTCCGGAAGCCGCATCCGGGTGGTGCCACTCATAGGATGAATTGACGCCCTTTTCGCGCGGACGCCGAGCCTGCACCTTGTGCCCATGACCACGAAACAGCAGCCCCTGAACTCCGGCTTCGGCGCGACCACCACGGCGCGCGAGGCGCTGGGCAACACCCGGATGGATGGCACCGTCGCCATCGTGACCGGCGGCTACGCGGGCATCGGACTGGAGACCACCCGCGTGCTCCATGCGGCCGGTGCCACCGTCATCGTCCCGGCGCGGACTCCCGGCAAGGCGCGCGCGGCGCTCGCCGGATTGGAGCGCGTGGAGCTGGAGACGCTCGACCTCATGGACCCGGCCTCCATCGACGCGTTCGCGTCACGCTTCCTCGCGTCGGGCCGGCCCCTGCACCTGCTCATCAACAACGCGGGCGTGATGGCCGGACCGCTCACCCGCGATGCGCGCGGCTTCGAATCCCAGTTCGCCACGAACCACCTGGGCCACTTCCAGCTCACCGCCCGGCTCTGGCCCGCGCTGAAGCAGGCGAATGGCGCGCGCGTGGTGTGCCTGTCATCGCGCGGCCACTTCTTCTCCGACGTCGACTTCGAGGACCCGAACTTCCACCAGCGCCCCTACGACAAGTGGGTCGCCTACGGGCAGTCGAAGACCGCGAACATCCTCTTCGCCGTCGGGCTGGATGCGCGCGGCGAACAGCACCGCGTGCGCGCGTTCGCCGTGCACCCCGGCGGCATCCTCACGGAGCTGGTCCGGTCCATGTCCGAAGAGGAGGTCCGCGCCTCCATTGAGAACTCCAACAAGGTGGAGCCGCTGAAGACCCCGGAACAGGGCGCCGCGACCACGGTCTGGTGCGCGACCCATCCGCAGCTCGAGGGCAAGGGCGGCGTGTACTGCGAGAACGTCGACATCGCCGTGATGGCGCCGCCCGACGCCACCATCCGGCGCGGCGTGAAGGACTGGGCCGTGGATCCGAAGCGGGCGGACCGGCTGTGGACCGCGAGCGAGGCGTGGACCGGCGTCCGCTTCAACCCGTGACGCGCGGCCGGGGATGTAACCGGGATTTTCGTCGCCACGTACCCGCTCCGTCTTGAAACGAGGCGGTGTTCGAACCCCTGTCGAACACCGCCCCACTGCCCCGACCGGGCCATGAACCGGAGCCATCCCATGAAGCTGAAGAGTCTGCGTTTCGCGCTGGTGCTCGCCGTGACGGCCCTCGCCGTCGGCTGCGGTCCCGAGGAGGAGATGAATGACGGCGCTCCCACGCAGGAAACCGTTGGGACCAAGGCCCCCGCGAACCTCGGCACGGCCGAGCAGGAGCTCACCGTCTACCGTTGGGTCAGCACGAACAACCCCTGCAAGGTTCCCATGAACGTCTACTCGGCGTGCATCGCCCGGGGCTATGACGGCGGATCCGCCAGCCAGTGCGGCAAGACCGGGACGACGCTCATCCAGTGCTACACGCGGACCTGACCGGGTGACTCAAGGCCGCGCGAACAGCGCCCGCGCGCGCTCCAGGTGGGGACCGGGGCGCGGCTGGTAGAAGGACACGCGCAGCTCCCGCCCATCCGGTTCCGAGTGCGTGAGCATGACGCTCTCGAACTCGATGGGTCCCAGCTCCGGGAGGATGATCACCTTGAGCATGGAGGGGGTCTCCACCACGTCGTGCTCGCTCCAGAGGCGCGCGAACTCCGGGCTCGCGGCCTGGAGCTTCTCCACCAGCGCGTCGAACTCCGACCGGTCCGCGGCCCTCGCGGCGTCCATCCGGAATCCCGCCACCGCCCGGCGCACCGCCTCCTCCCACGCCGGCATGCGCGCGCGCCGCTCCGGATTCATGAACAGCGACCACAAGCCGTTGCGCTCCTCCGAAGTGGGCTGTGTCAGGTCCGCGTAGAGGACCGTCGCCGCCGCGTTCCACGCGACGATGTCCCAGCGTCGCGTGGAGACCAGCGCCGGAAAGGGATGCGCGTCGAGGAGCCGCTGAAGCGCGTCACTGACCGAAGCCGGTGAGCTCACGGGCCGGGACGCGGGCCGGCCGTGCGCCAGTTCGAAGAGGTGCAGGCGCTCCGTGGGCGTGAGCCGGAGCGCCACCACCAGGCGCTCCAGCAGCGGCTCCGAGACGTGGATGTCCCGCCCCTGCTCCAGCCACGTGTACCAACTGACGCCCACGTCGGCGAGCCGGGCCAGCTCCTCGCGGCGAAGGCCCGGCGTGCGCCGTCTCGAACCGGAAGGAAGCCCCACGTCCTCCGGGCGCAAGCGCTCACGGCGGCTGCGAAGGAAGCGCGCGAGCTCATCGCGCCCGGGGCTGCGAGCGGTGTCCGTCACGCGGCGGCACGTTAGGCCATCACCCCACCCGAGGCACCGGCCGCGTGTGATCCACGCACCACACGCGAACGCTCGCGAATGCCCCAGGCGCTCAAGTGATCCACGGCCCTGTGTGGATCACTTCAATCCATGGCTCGACGGGGTTCCACGCAGTCCACCTCCTGCGGGATGCCGTCCAACTGGTCCGACTGTCGGACCAGTTCGTGAGCTTCGGGCGGAGCGGAGGCGCTGCATCTCCGGCGGATGACGCAACGGATCCAGGAACACCCAGTGGGTTCCTGGGCCCGGCGTGTCTGCCGCAGGGGTCCCAACGGATCCGACTGTCGGACCCGTTCTGTGGTTCGGCCGGACTGGCCCCCAGCCACAAAGGGGGTCAGCGCGGAGGCGCCAGCGACGGTGCGCTCAACGGGTCCGACTGTCGGACCCGTTCATGTGGCCCGGGTGGAGCGAAAGCCTTCGCCTCCAGCGGATGCCGAAACGAACCTGGGAACAACAGGAAGGGTCCGGTGGCCCGGGTCGTTGGCCGCGCTGGTCTCAACTGGTCCGACTGTCGGACCAGTTCGTGAGCTTCGGGAGGAGCGAAGGCTCTACACCTCCGGCGGATGACGCAACGGATCCGGGAACACCCAGTGGGTTCCTGGGCCTGGCGTGTCTGCCGCAGGGGTCCCAACGGATCCGACTGTCGGACCCGTTCTGTGGTTCGGCCGGACTGTCCCAACAGGGTTCCAACCCTCGTGGGCGGAGGCTCCATCCTTCCCCTTGCGGTGGATCCACTCGCGCCGTGACGTGGATCCGCTCCACCGTTCCAGGTGCTCCACTACGCGCTGAAGCAGGCTTACCGACTGCTCCTTCGAGCTGAAGCCGGCCATCACGTCGTGTTCCACGGCCATCAGCGCGGTCGACTGAGGCCCTTTCGGTTGCATGGGGCCCTATCGTCTTTTACATAGCAGGCTATGCAAAAGACCAGAACGGTGGGAATCGTCGGCGGTGGCCCGGGTGGACTGACGTTGGCGCGGGTGCTGGCGACACGGGGCATCCCGTTCACGGTGTTCGAACTGGATGAGCACGCGCTCTCCCGTCCTCAGGGAGGTTCACTGGACCTGCACGGCGACTCCGGTCTGCGCGCCCTTCGCGAGGCGGGACTGGAGGCGGAGTTCAAGGCCGTCGCCCGGTACGACGACCAGGGCGACGCCCTCTATGACGCCCAGGGGACGCTCCACTTCCAGCACAACGAGGCCAGCAACGGTGACCGGCCGGAGATCGACCGCTCGCAGCTGCGCGACCTGCTCCTGGCCAGCCTCCCCTCGGAGCGGATCCGCTGGGGAAGCAAGGTGTCCGCCGTGGAGCCGCTCCCCGACGGGCGCCACCGCGTCGTGGGCCCTGAGGGAACGCTCGGCGAGTTCGACCTGGTGGTGGGCGCGGATGGCGCGTGGTCGCGGATCCGCCCGCTCGTGTCGCAGGAGACGCCGGCCTTCACGGGCGTGCTCTTCATCGAGCTGCAAATCGACGACGTGGACACGCGGCATCCGGCCATCGCGAAGCTGCTTCCGCACGGGAAGCTCTCCGTCGTCGGCAACAACCGGGGGCTCATCGCCCAGCGCAGCAGCCACGGCCACGTGCGCGCCTACTTCATGTTCCGGGTCTCCGAGGCACAGCTCCGTGAGGGGCTCGTGGACACGTCCTCCCCTCCCCGGGCGCGCGAACAGCTCAAGGCGCTGCTCCCGGGGTGGGCGCCGTCCCTGCTCGCGTTCATCGACGCGAGCAACGACACCATCGTCTCCCGTCCCATCGTCGCGCTGCCCGTGGGCCATCGGTGGACGCACCGGCCGGGCGTGACGCTGCTCGGGGACGCGGCCCACGTCATGTCTCCGTTCTCCGGCGAGGGCGTGAACATGGCGATGCTCGACGGACTGGAGCTGGGGCTCGCGCTCGCGGCGGACTCCGACTGGAGCCGGGCCGTGGCGGGCTACGAAGCGGCCATGTTCGAGCGCGCCGCCGAGGCCGCCGAGGGCGCACGACAGGGGCTGGACTTCGTCTCGGAGCACGCGCTCGAGCACGTGCTGGAGCACTTCCGGGAGATGCAGCAGGCAGCGGGCCCGGCCTGAAGCCGGAGCCCGGGCGCCCTCCCCTACTGCTTCGCGAACACCGCGACCTGACGCTCGGCACCGGAGAACGGGAGCCGGTACGCCCGGGCGGACACCACGCGCAGGTTGCGCTCCGCCGCGCGCGCCTGGAGCTCCGCGTCCGTCTGCGCCTTGCCCAGCATCGCCACCACGCGCCCGCCCTCCTCCACGTACGCGGGCGCCAGGCCCAGCCAGTCCGGCAGGTCCATGAACGCGCGCGCGATGAGCACCTGCGCGCGCGGAATCCCTTCCGTCTCCGGCTTCCCTTCCGCCCGGGCGTGCAGTCCGCGCACGCCGGTGAGGCCCATGCTGGCGGCGGTGGCCTTGATGAACGCGATCTTCTTGCCCACCGTGTCCACCAGCGTCACGCCCATGCCCGGCAGCACCAGCTTGAGCGGCAGCCCCGGGAAGCCCGCGCCCGCGCCCAGGTCCAAGAGCGACGTGGCGCCCGTCACCTCCGGCAGCACCGCCAGCGAGTCCAGGAAGTGCTTCTCCAGCACCTCCTCCGGCGCGGTGATGGCCGTGAGGTTCACCTTCGCGTTCCACTTCAGGAGCTCCGCCATCAGCCGCTGGAGCTGGGGCCCGACGTCCGGCCCCACCGTCACGCCCAACGCACTGCATCCCGACGCCAGCTGATCTGCGAACCGCGCGTTATCCACAACACCTCCACCCCGAAGGGCCCTTCAAGTCCTTGGAATCACTCAGGAGAAATCCATCCCCAGAATTGTCCACACGTTATCCACAGCCCTGTTCCTGATCACTTGACGTCCCCTGCCCCCGCTTGAGCGCGACCAGGAGCAGCGACACCGCGGCGGGCGTCAGGCCCGGAATCCGCCGCGCCTGCCCCACCGTCCCGGGCCGGTGCGCGGACAGCTTCTCCACCGCCTCCGTACCCAGACCGCGCACGTCCGTGAAGCGGAACGTGTCCGGGATGCGCCAGCGGTCGAACGCCTCCGCCTCGCGCGCCGCGGCCCGTGCGGCCTGGGCGATGTAGCCCTCGTACTTCACCTCGACCTCCACCTCCTCGGTGACGTCGGGGGTGAGGGCCGGGAAGTCCTCGCGCTCCTGGGAGAGCTGCGCGTACGTCACCTCCGGGCGCTTGAGCCGCGGGGCCAGGCCGGTGCGCTTGAGCCGCGCCACCTCCTCCGTCACCGCGTGGGCCCGGGCTTCCGCGCGCTCCAGGGCCTCCTTCGGCAACAGCCCCACGCGATGTCCGTGGCGCGCGAGCCGCAGGTCCGCGTTGCCCTCGCGCAGGCGGAGCCGGTGCTCGGAGCGGCTGGTGAACATGCGGAACGGTTCATCCACGCCCTTGGTGACCAGGTCGTCCACCAGCACCGCGCCGTGCGCCTCATCGCGGCCCACGGCGAGCGCCGGTTCGCCCTTCACTTGAAGCGCCGCCTGGATGCCGGCCCACAGGCCCTGGAAGGCGGCCTCCTCGTAGCCGGAGGTGCCGTTGAGCTGGCCCGCGAAGTACAGGCCCGCGACGGCCTTCGTCTCCAGCGTGGGGTGCAGCTGCGTGGGCGGCGCGTAGTCGTACTCCACCGCGTAGCCGTAGCGGATCACCTCCACGCGCGACAGGCCGGGGATGGTGCGCAGGAAGGCCAGCTGCACGTCCGCGGGCATGCTGGTGGACAGGCCCGCCGGATACACGAGCGGCGACGTGGGCCCTTCCGGTTCCAGGAACACCTGGTGCCGTTCACGAGCGGCGAAGCGCACCACCTTGTCCTCCAGCGACGGGCAGTACCGCGGCCCCCGCCCCACGATGTCCCCCTGGAACAGCGGCGAGCGGTGCAGGTTGTCGCGCAGCAGCTGGTGCGTCGCCTGCGTGGTCGCGGTGAGGCCACACATCACGGCGGGCCGGCGTGGGAACGGAAGGCCCTCTTCCACCTGCGTGCGCCAGGAGAACGGCCGCACCCCGGTGTCCCCCGGCTGCGGTGTGACGGCATCCCAGTCGATGCTGTCGCGGGACAGGCGCGCGGGCGTGCCCGTCTTGAAGCGGCCCAGCGTGAAGCCCAGCGCGTGCAGCGACTCCGACAGGCCGCGCGCGGCTTCGTCTCCCAGCCGGCCACCGACCTCCTTCTGCTCGCCCACGTGCATGAGCGCGCGCAGGAAGGTGCCGGTGGTGAGGAGCACCGCGCGGGCCACCACCTGGGTGCCGTCCCCCAGCACGACACCCTTCACCCGGCCCCCTTCCGCGACGACGGCGGCGACTTCGCCCTCGAGCACGGTGAGGTTGGGTTGGGTGAAGAGGACGGCCTGCATGCCGGCGGCATAGGCGTCGCGGTCGCAGAGGACGCGAGTGGCCTGCACGGCGGGGCCCTTGGAGGGATTGAGCGTCTTGACGTGCGTGCCCGCCAGGTCCGCCGCGCGTCCCATCTGTCCGCCCAGCGCGTCCAATTCACGCACCAGGTGGCCCTTGGCGGTGCCACCCACGGCGGGGTTGCAACTCATCACGGCGGCGCGCTCGCGCTTGAGCGTCACGCCCAGGGTGGACAGCCCCATGCGCGCGCACGCGAGCGCCGCCTCGCAGCCCGCGTGGCCCAGTCCCACCACGACGATGTCGTATCGGAGTTCCATCGCGTCCCGGGGGGTATCACGCCGGGACGCGTCCATGGCAAGCCGGGGCAGGGGACACCGTCACCCGGCTGGCTCCCCGCCTGCCCGGGCCGTGCGCGCCAAACCCAGACATGACCTGCCAGAGTTCGGGAGCACGCGAGGCGGACAGTGGGAGGGGTAACAACTACGCCGCCCGCCTCGCGCGCACCGGTCATCGTGGATCCGTCGGGGGCGCGCCTGACACACCGGTGGCGTCTCTGGCCCGTCGACGGCGATGGCATCCATGGGACCTGCCTGCACGAGTCCCCCGGACCTCGTGCCTTCACATGGCGTCGCACACACGGGGGCCAGAGGCTGCCCATGCGGTGAGGGCGCATGGGGGGCTCTCGGACTCGAACCAGCGAGGCCGGCGGACCGCCCGTGTGCGCGACGGGGAAGGGTATAGCGGGGGGGTCTGACATTCCGGGTTCCGGGCCCTGAATCCGGGGCCCGGAAGCCGCACGGCGTCAGCGGGTGGGGAGGGGGTTCGCCTTGGGGCAGTGCACGTTCTCCGGGCAGCGCCCGTCGGACTTCGGGATGCACGCGCCGCAGCACTCCATCTCGTCCGGTTGGCACGCCGGCACGCACGCACCGCACTGCAACACGCCGCCGCAGCCGTCGTCCGCGGTGCCGCACTTCAGCCCCAGCGTGGCGCACGTCGCGCGCTGGCAGACGCAGCGGTTGTCCACGCAGGACTCGTTGGGTTTGCACCCGGGGGTGCAGGTGCTGATGGGACCCGTAGGGTCCTTCTTCGGCTCGGCGGGCACGGGCGGCGCCACGCAGCGGCCTTCCTTGCACGTGCCGGCCTGACAGTCGCCGCAGTCAATGAAGCCCCCGCACCCATCCGGCGTCCGGCCACAGGCCACCATCGCCTGCGAGCACGTGGCCGGCGCGCAGCCATCCGGCGCCACGTTGTCCCGCGACGCGCGCACGGTGCCGCCACCGCTCGGCGCGCACGCGCCCCACAGTCCCAATGCCAGACACAGTCCGGCCCACCGGCCCAGGCTCCGCACCGCTCTCATGTCATCCACTCCCCGGGCTCCCGGAAGGGGGCCTCGAACGGCCCCATCATGCGCACGCCCGGGGAGGATGTCCGGGTCCATGCGTGACGGGGCAGGGGAGGGGAGGGCGCTTCAGCGCTGGATGAGGGCGCGAGCCCCCTCGATGCGCTCCGCGGCGGTCCGCGCGTCCTCCTGCTTGCGAGGCGTGGGCACATCCAGCCCGCGCTGCACCGCGGGCCGGTTCTCGATGGCGGCCAGCCACCGCTGCACGCCGGGCAGACCGTCCAGGGACACACCGGCCCAGTCGTGTGAGCGCACCCACGCCCAGTTCGCGATGTCCGCGATGCTGTAGTCCCCGGCCAGGTACTCGTGGTCCTTCAGCCGGCTCTCCAGCACCGTGTAGAGGCGGCGCGTCTCGTTCTGGTACCGGTCGATGGCGGGCTGGAGCTTCTCCGGGAAGTAGCGGAAGAAGACGTTGGCCTGCCCCTGCATGGGGCCCACGCCGGCCATCTGGAACATCAGCCACTGGGTGACGAGGGAGCGGCCCTTCGCGTCCGTGGGCATCAGCCGGCCCGTCTTCTCCGCCAGGTAGAGGAGGATGGCGCCGGACTCGAAGACGGCGAAGTCCCCCTCCGCGCGGTCCACGATGGCGGGGATGCGGCCGTTGGGGTTGATGGCCAGGAACGCGGGCTCCTTCTGCACGCCGGTGGAGATGTCCAGCGCGTGCACGGTGTACGGCAGCCCCAGCTCCTCCAGCGCCACGGACACCTTGAAGCCGTTCGGCGTGCCCCACGTATACAGGTCGATCATGTCACCCTCGCTTCGCGTGTGAAGAGATGCGCTCCCGTCTAACGGCGGAAGCGCACCACGCGCACGTCGAAAGCGGGGGCGTCCCCCAGGGCCTCGCGCATCAGCTCCAGCGCGCGGTCCTCGTTGAAGCTCCCGGAGCCCGCGCCGATGAGGGGAAACGCCACGGAGCGGAAGCCGTGCTCCGCGGCCCGCTCCAGCGCGTGGCGCACCGAGTCCTGGATGGACCGCGCGGACGCACGCCAGAGCATGTTGATGCCCGCGACGTGGATGATGCCCTTGAACGGAAGGCGCCCCGGGCCGGTCACCACCGCCGAGCCCAGGGGCATGGGCCCCACGCGCGCCAGCTCCCGGAACGGGGCCGTGCCACCCCGTCGCTTGATGGCCCCGGACACCCCCTGGGGGATGAGCAGCCACCAGGGGATGATGTTCCGGTTCCACGCGTTGACGATGGCGTCCACCGGCTGGTCCAGCAGGTCGCCTTCCACCAGTTGCACGGGCATGGCCGCGGACTCTATTTGGCCGGTCCCGGAGCAGGAACCGGCGCCTGCTGCTTCTTGGTGGCGCCCGCGAAGTCACCCGCGCGCACCAGGATGGCCTTGCTGAAGTCCAGGTGGTTGGACAGGGCCTTGCGCACGTCCTCGGCGGTGAGCTTCTGGAGCTTCGCCTCCAGGGCCGCGTCGAACGCCAGCGTGCGCCCCAGATACAGGCCGTCCGCCAGCTGCTGCGCCAGGTTCCCGTCCTGCGCGCGGCTGGACTGGCGGTACTCCAGGAGACCCGCGCGCGCCTTGTCCAGCTCCTGCGGCGTGAAGCCCTTCTGCACGGCGCGGGTGACCTCCTCGCGCATGGCGGCCTCCAGCTTCTGGGCGTTCTGCGGGGCGTAGATGGCGTAGGTGATGAACCAGCCCACCGTGTCCAGCTCCTGGGCGGACAGGCTGCTGCCCACGCCATAGGACAGGCCGTCCTGCTGGCGCACGCGCGTGGCCAGCCGCGAGTTGAGGAAGCCGCCGCCCAGCATGAAGTTGCCCATCATCATGCCGGGCCAGTCCGCGTGGTCGTCGCGCACCTGGAGCAGCTGTCCGCCGAGGAAGTACGCGTTGGCCTTGTCCGGCAGCTCCAGCACCACGGACTTCGCGGCCACGGGCTGGAACGTGCGGGGCACGCGAGCGTAGGGCGCGGGGCTCTTCCAGCCGTCGAGCAGCGTGCCCGTGAGCGCGGTGATCTCCTTCGCGTCGAAGTCACCCACCACCGCGAGCTCCCCGCGCGAGGCGCCGTAGAACTGGCGGTGGAAGTCGCGCGCCTGCTCCAGGGTGACGGCCTTCGCGTCGGCCAGGCGTTCCTCCAGGGTGGGCACGTAGTACGGGTGGCCCTTGGGGTACTGCGCGCTGAGCACGCGCCAGAACGCGATGCTGGCCTGGGGCTGGGGCTCGCTGCGCTGGGACTCCAGCGAGGCCAGCCGCTCCTGCTTGACGAGCGCGAACTCCTTCGCGTCGAAGGCGGGCTCGCGCAGCACCTCGGCGACGAGCTTGAGGACCTCCGGGAGGCTCGCGCGAGGGCACTCGATGGAGACGCTGGCGCCCAGCGCGCCCCCGTCCACGCCCACGCGGGCCTTGAGCTTGTCGAACGCGTCGTAGAGCTGCTGGCGGGTGTGCTTCTTCGTGCCGCGCATCAGCATGCTGCCGGCGTAGGACGCGGCGGGCAGCTTGCCGCTCACGGCCTCCGCGGTGCCCCAGTGCAGGTCCAGCGTGAGGTTGACCATCTCCCCGCGCGTCTTCTTGGGCAGCAGCGCGTACTTCACGCCGGAGGCCAGCTCCCCGCGCTGCACGCGCGACTCGATGTTGGCGGGGGAGGGGTCGAAGGCCTCGCCCTGGGCCACGGCGGCCTTGCCCTGGTAGCCCTCCACCATCTTCGCCACGTCCACCGGATCCGGCAGCTCCGAGCGGTCCGGCTTGGGCGTGGGCAGGAACGTGCCCAGCGTGCGGTTGGAGGCCTTGAGGTACGTGGCGGCCACGCGGGTGACGTCCGCGGGGGTGACGGACTCGATGCGGTCGCGGTGCAGGAAGAGCAGGCGCCAGTCACCCACGGCGGCCCACTCGGACAGGAGGATGGCGGCGCGCTCGGAGTTGTTGAGCAAGAGCTCCGTCTGCTTCGCGAGGCTCGTCTTCGCGCGGTTCACCTCTTCGTCGGTGAAGGGCGTCTTGGCGGCCTCCTCCACGGTCTTGATCAGACCCTCACGCACGGCGGGCAGGGGCTGATCCTGCCGGGCCTCCGCGCTGAAGCCGATGACGCCCGGGTCGCGCAGCTGGAAGTTGAACGCGCCCGCGCGCGAGGCCTTCTTCGTCTCCACGAGCGCCTTGTAGAGGCGGCCGGACGGCACGTCGCCCAGCACCTCGGTGAGCACGTCGATGGCGGCGAAGTCGGGGTGGGCGCCTTCCGGCACGTGGTAGACGCTGGAGAGCAGCTGGTTGTCGCCCACGCGGCGCAGCGTCACTTCCCGCTCACCATCCTGGGTGGGCTCCTGGGTGTACGTGAGGGGCACGGGATCCGCGGGCTTCTGGAGCTTGCCGAAGGTGGACTGCACGAGCGCCAGGGCCTTCTCCGGCTGGAAGCGGCCGGCGATGACGAGCGTCGCGTTGTCGGGCCGGTAGTAGCGCCGGTAGAAGGCCTGGAGCCGGTCGATGGGCACGTGCTCCAGGTCCGCCTTGGCGCCGATGGTGGCCTTGCCGTAGTTGTGCCAGAGGTACGCGGCGCTCATGGTGCGCTTGAAGAGGATGCCGCGCGGGTCGTTCTCGCCGGACTCGAACTCGTTGCGCACGACGGTCATCTCGCTGTCCAGGTCCTTGCGCGCGATGAAGCTGTGGACCATGCGGTCCGCCTCGAAGGCCAGGGCCCAGGACAGGCTGTCGTCCGACGCGGGCAGGGTCTCGTAGTAGTTCGTGCGGTCCAGCCAGGTGGTGCCGTTGGGGCGCGCGCCGCGCTCGGTGAGGGCCTGGGGCACGTTGGGGGTGGTGGGCGTGCCCTTGAACATCAGGTGTTCGAGCAGGTGCGCCATGCCCGTCTCGCCGTAGCCCTCGTGCTTGCTGCCCACCAGGTAGGTGACGTTGACGGTGACGGTGGCCTTGGTGGGGTCCGGGAAGAGCAGGACGCGCAGGCCATTGGGCAGGCGGTATTCGGTGATGCCCTCCACGCTGGCGACAGGGGCCAGGGCGGCGGACTTCGCGGAGGTGCGCGCGGCCTGGGAGGCAGCGGGCTTCGGAAGGGGAGCCGGGGCCAGGGCCCACACGGGCGGAGCCGTCATGAGCAGGACGGCCAGCAGGGCGAGCGGGGTACGACGCGTCATGCGGTCCTCGAGGTGCGAAACAGTGGGCACGGGACTTCTAACCGCCCCACCGGGTCCGCCCATCCCGAGAAACCCAAGCCCTGCGGGCAGGCGTCCGCGGAGGAACACCCATGGACCGTCACGGGTCCTGTCCCGCGCTTCCAACCTCACAGGTTGTCAGCTATCCTGGCGCGGATCCGAACCGGAGGTCGAGTGGAATGCCATGTCAGGACAGGGTGGTAGGAGTGCGGCCCATCATCAGGAGGGACGGATTGGCGACGGCGACGGGCGGGGATGTGATGGTGCGGATGCTGCAGGAATTCCGGGAGCTGCAGGAGGAGTCGAAGGAGCAGTTCACGCGGACCGAGACGGCGCTGAGAACGGTCCACATGAAATGCCGGGTTCTCTTCCGGAAAGCCCAACGCATGGCGGATCGGGTTCATGTCCTCTCGGAACAGGTCAGCGCCTTCTCGCAACAGGTCAGCGCCTTCTCGCAACAGGTCAGCGCCTTCGATGAAGAAATGAATGAGTTCCGGGACAACATGGGTGAACTCACCACGCACGTCTCGACCCTGACGCAGGAAGTGTACGGGATCAAAACCGCGCAGACGCGGATGTTCGGCCAGATGGGCCGCATGGTGCATCACCTCGCGGATGCCCAGTCCTCTGACCGCAAGCGCATCGACGTGCTGGAAGAGCGCATGGACGACCCAGGGGAGAACTGAGCCCTCCACGCGCCGCCCGGCTCAGGCGTAGATGCCTCCGGGCGCCATCGCGGAGCCTGACCCCAGCGCCTCCTCCACCTCGCGGACCTCCTCGGACGTGAGCCGGAAGTCCCCCGCCTGGATGAAGCCATCCACCTGCTTCCCACTGCGCGCCCCCACGATGGCGGCGGTGACGGACGGCTCCCGCAGCGTCCAGGCCAGCGCCACCTCCGCCGGAGAACGCCCATGCCGCGCGCCCACTTCGCGCAGGCGCTCCACCAGCATCAGGTGATGCGACAGCTTCGGCTCCTGGAAGTCCTCGCTGCGGCGGCGCCAGTCATCGTCTGGCATCGCCTGGATGCGCTCGCGTGTCATCGCTCCGGTCAGCAGGCCGGAGGCCATGGGTGAATACACAATCACCCCAATGCCCTGCCGCTGGCAGTAGGGCAGCACGTCGTCGTCGATGTCCCGGCGGATGAGCGAGTACGGCGGCTGCAACGACGTCACCGGCGCAATGCGCCGCACCCGCTCCAGCTGCGTGACATTGAAGTTGGAAACGCCCAGCCAGCGCACCTTGCCCTGCCGTTGCAGCTCCGCCAGCGCCGTCCAACCCTCTTCCAGCTCCGCCCCGGCCTCCACCGGCCAGTGCACCTGATACAAATCAATGGCATCCACCTTCAGCCGGCGCAGCGACGCTTCACATTCCTCGCGCACCGAGTCCGCCTTGAGCCGCCGGCTGACACCACCCTGGGCATCCCAGACCATCCCGCACTTGGTGAAGACATACGGCCGTTCACCCCGGCCCTTCAGCGCCTTGGCCACCACCTCCTCGGAGTGGCCCAGCCCATACACCGCCGCCGTGTCAATCCAGTTGATGCCCGAGTCCAGCGCGCGCTGGATGGCTTCCATGGACTGCGCGTCGTCCTGCGCGCCCCACGCGAATGCCCAGCCGCCCCCGCCAATGGCCCACGCGCCGAACCCCAGCACGGAGAGGTCCATGTCGGAATTGCCCAACCGTCGCTTCTGCATTCCATGCCTCCCGGGGCCGGAAGGCCCCTGGCTCCCGGCTCCTGGAAGGACGGTGTGCACCGCGGCGGCCTCCGCGCGGGCCCGGGTGCCGGGCCGCCCCCCGGCCACCAGGACGGCCGGGCCCTGGCTGCCCGTCCGCCGCCCATCACTGAAGGTCATGCAAGCGTCGTCGGGCGCGCGCGTTGGTGGTAGGCCGCCCCAGTCCCTCAGGCACGTGGACACCAGGAGTCCTTCCGGATGAAACGCTTCTTCATTGGTGCGCTGGCCTTCATCGGGGCGCTGTCCATCCTCTTCGTGGTGGGTGTGGTGGGGTTGTTGATGCTCGCGGCGTCGAGCAAGCCGGGCGTGCCGTCCAACCTGGTGCTGGAGCTGGACCTCCAGCAGCCGCTGCCGGAGTACACGCTGGACACGTCCCTGGCGGGCGCCTTCGGCGAGGAGCCCACGACGCTGCGGGACGTGGTGGAGGGGCTGGAGAAGGCCCGCACGGACCCTCGGGTGAAGTCGCTGGTCGTCCGGGTGGGGCAGCCGGGCAGCGCGGCGCAGGTGCAGGAGCTGCGGGACGCGGTGAAGGCCTTCCGCGCGGCGGGCAAGCGGGCGGTGGCCTACGCGGACGGCTTCGGTGAAGCGGGCAACGGCACCGGCGCCTACTACCTGGCGAGCGCCTTCGACGCCGTCTACATCCAGCCCTCCGGCGACGTGGGGCTCACCGGCCTGGTGATGGAGACGCCCTTCGCGCGAGACGCCTTCGCGAAGTTCGGCGTGAAGCCGGAGTTCGGCAAGCGCGCCGAGTTCAAGAACGCCGTCAACACCTTCACCGACGAGTCCTACGGCGCCCATCAGCGCGAGGCCACGGAGGCCTACGGCGGCAGCCTCTTCAATCAGGTGGTGAAGGGCGTGGCGGAGGGCCGCAAGCTGTCCGAGGACGAGGTGCGCGCCCTCATCGACCGCGCGCCCTTCATGGGTCAGGCGGCCGTGGACGCGAAGCTGGTGGACGGGCTGCGCTACCGCGACGAGATCCACGACGAGCTCAAGAAGGAGGCCGGCGAGGGCGCGCAGTTCCTCTACGTGGAGAAGTACCTGGAGCGCGCGGGCCGCCCGCACCAGACGGGCAGCACCATCGCGCTCATCTACGGCGTGGGCGAGGTGCTTCGCGGCAAGAGCCAGTCCAACCCGCTCTCCGGCGGACAGGTGATGGGCGGCGACACGGTGGCGGCGGCCTTCCGCAAGGCGGTGGAGGACCCGTCCGTGAAGGCCATCCTCTTCCGCGTGGACAGCCCGGGCGGCAGCTACTCCGCCAGCGACACCATCCGCCGCGAGGTGCAGCGCGCGCGCGAGGCAGGCAAGCCCGTCATCGTCTCCATGGGGACGTACGCGGCCAGCGGCGGCTACTTCGTGGCCATGGCTGGGGATAAAATCGTCGCGCAGCCGGGCACGCTGACGGGGAGCATCGGCGTGTACAACGGCAAGTTCGTCACGTCCGAGCTGTGGGCGAAGCTGGGCGTGAACTTCGACACCATCGCCTTCGGGAAGAACGCCACCTTCGCCAGCTCCGACCAGGAGTTCACCCCGGAGCAGCGCGCGCAGCTGGAGTCCGAGCTGGACACCATCTACCTGGACTTCACCAGCCGCGCCGCCCAGGCGCGGAACATGCCGCTGGAGAAGCTCCAGGCCGTGGCGAAGGGGCGCGTGTGGACGGGCGAGGACGCGCTGGAGCGCGGGCTGGTGGACGCGCTCGGCGGGTACCCGAAGGCGCTGGAGCTGGCGAAGGAGGCCGCGAAGCTGGACAAGGACGCCCCGGTCCGCGTGGTCGTCTTCCCGCGCCCCCGGCCCACCGGGCAGGTGCTGTCGGAGCTGCTGGGCAAGCACGACGCGGACAACAGCGATGACGACGCCGCCGGAGGCCACGCCGCGGTGTCATCCCAGGTGCTGGAGCAGGTGCGGGCCGTGTACCGCGTGGGCGCGAAGCTGGGCCTCACGGGGCAGGGCGCGGAGGGGCGCATGCTGTACGCGCCCCTTCCCGAGGTGCGCTGGTAGCCCGCGTCAGACGTGCAGGGGGACGGAGACGCGGCCCTCGTTGGGCTGCACCGGCCGCCCGAAGATGCTGTGGTAGCGCAGGCTGTGCGACGCGCAGCGGTGACGGCGCGGATCGAACACGAGACAGCTGGCCACCGGGCCAGCGTAGACGTGCAGCGTGATGCCCGGGGCGTTGCCCGCGATGCTCACGCGGTGGATGGAGGCCCCTGGCTCGCGGAAGTCCACGTGCCCTGCGCCCATCGGCCCCACGCGCACCGGAGCCCCCAGCCGGGCCTGGCCGGGCGCCGTCCCACCCTCCAGCAGCGGGTAGTTCTCCAGGAGGAAATGGCCGCGCTGGATGCTGAACCAGCACTCCTGGCCGTCATGGTCGTGGATGGGCGAGGCCACGCCCGGCGACCAGCAGTTGACGATGATCTCCATGCCCTCGTCCCGGTGGACGAGGTTGCGCGTGTAGCGGCCCGGTAGGAAATGCAGGTAGGGCTTGAGGCTGGAGGGCTCCAGCTGGAGTCCCGCCATCTGCGCATCCACCCCCGCCAGACCCCCAGGAGCAGCACGCCGCGCGCGGAGCATCCGCACGAACTCTCTCAGGCACGCGTCAGCCATGCTTACAGGCTAGGAACGTCTCCGACATCCGGCCACCCTCGGGTCTTCCGGTGAACGTCCGCTTTGTCGTCCCCCCTTCAAGGATTGGAGCGGGGTTCGTTGAAGGACGGTGAAAGCCCAGGAAGAAGTGGCCGGGCGGCGCCTTCGGGGTCCGGGCAGGCAACCGGCCTTCCTTCAGCTCTTCCTACGGTTTGTCTGTAATTTTACACTCTCCTGGCGTACAGGGGAGGGCGTGGTGAGCAGGTCGTCCCGGCCGCGGCACGAGGGGGGCCGGAGGAGAGCGTGCGATGAAGAAGCGACTGGGGGACATCCTGCTCGCGCGGGGTGTGGTGGATTCGCTGCAGTTGCAGTCCGCGCTGGCGTACCAGCGCAAGTGGGGCGTGGCGCTGGGGCAGGTGGTGGTGGACCAGCGCTTCTGCACGGCGGAGGCGGTGCTGTCCGCGCTGGCGGTCCAGTCAGGCGTGGAGGCGGTGGACCTGGACGCCCAGCCGTTGGACGCGTCGCTCGCGAGGCTGATTCCGTACAAGGTGGCGGAGGCCCACCGGGTGGTGCCGCTGCGGCTGGAGGGGCAGGGTCCCCGCCGCGACACGGTGCTGGTGGTGGCCCTGGCCGCGCCCGCGAGCCTGGCGACGCTGGACGTGGTGAAGAGCGTGTCCGGCAAGTCGAGGGTGGTGCCCCTGCTGGCCACGGACGCGGCGCTGGGCCGGGCCATCGGGCGGCTGTATCGGGGTGAGCCGGCGACGCCGCAGCGCCGCCCCGGGATGGAGGGCTTCTCCCTGCCGGAGTGGGAGGAATCGCTGCCGCTGGTGGTGGGCACGTCCCTGGCGGAGCTGACGGACATGGCGGCGCCGGAGCCCGTGCGGGAGCCCGTGCGCAAGAGCGACAGCGCGGCACTGCCCATGCTGGCGCCCCTGGAGCCCACCTGGACCCCGATGCCGGCGGCGCCGGAGCCGCGCGTGACGGTGCGCGAGCAGGTGCTGGTGTACGGCTGGGGCGCGGACGCGGCGGCCGGCCTGGTGCAGGTGCTGGGCGGGGCGGGCTTCACGGTGAAGGTGGCGAGCACGGGCGACGTGTGCGCGGCGGGCGAGACGCAGGTGGTGGTGGCGCCGCTGCCCGCGATGGAGGTGCTGGCGCAGCGGCTGCGCGCGCAGGTGCTGGTGGCGGGCAAGGCGCCGGAGCGGGACCTGCCCCGCGCGCAGGCCGTGCATGCGCGGGGCTTCGTGGCGGCGCCGGTGGATCCGGATCTGCTGCTGCGCGCCGTGCGCCGGCTGTCGCGCGCCTCCGAGGAAGCGCGCCTCAAGCACGCGAGCTGAACGGCTTCAGGGCACCGCGACGAGCCGGGGCAGCTCCTCCGGCGCGTCGGGAAGCCACAGCGAGCCCAGCTCCAGGGGGACGGAAGGGAAGGGCTCGGCGCGCACCAGGGCGTCGTCCTCGTGGCTCGCGGTGAGGAGCCAGCCGCGCTTGATGCGCTGGTAGACCTCCAGCGTGCGCGCGACGGGGTCCACCAGCCAGACATGGGACACGCCAGCCCGCGAGTACAGGGGCAGCTTGCGGGCCCGGTCCAGCGCGGTGGTGGCGGGGGTGAGGACCTCGCAAATCCAGTCCGGCACCAGGGTGAAGAAGGCGGCACCGGGCTCCAGCGGGGCGGCCACGCGCTCACGGCGCCAGCCGGCCAGGTCAGGCACGAGGACGTCCTCGCCCAGGTGCAGCTCCGGCGCGCGCAGGAAGCACCAGCGGCCGTTGCCGCCGCGGCGCGGATCCAGCCGCTCTCCCAGCTCCACGCCCATCATGAAGGCCGCGCGCGCGGGCGCGACGGAGAGGCGGGGCGAGGCCACCAGCTCGCCATCGAGGATTTCCCCCACCCAGCCCGACGGCAGCGCCGAGAGCAGGGAGTGGGAGGTGGGGTGAAGCTGCTGAAGTGCCGTCATGAATCCTCGGGGAACGCCGGTGAACGCGAGGCATTCTAGGGAGGGGTCTGACATGCGGACCGCCGCCCGCCGGGCACTACTTCCCGATGCAGAAACGCTGGAAAAGGGTGTCCAGAAGGGCATCGGACACGCTCGTTCCGGACACTTCCCCCAAGGCTTCCAACGCGAGTCCGACCTCACCGGAGAGGACCTCCAGGGTGGACATGCGGGAGGCCTCTTCCGCGCGGCCCAGCGCCTCGGCGGTGCGACGCAGGGCGTCCGCGTGCCGCTCGGAGACGAGGGCTACCGCGGAGGGCGTGCCACCGCCCCACAACCGCGTGAGCACGGAGGTCCGGAGCGCTTCCACGCCCTCGCCCGTGAGGCCGCTGACGCGCGGCGGGGCAGGGGAGGGG
>NZ_RAWK01000112.1 GCF_003612165.1 Corallococcus aberystwythensis
TCCTGGGGGCGGGAGTGGCGGGGCTGGGCCTTTCCGCGGGCATGTACCTGCTGGGAGCGCCCCCCAAGCCAGGCAAGGGAGGAATGGTCCTGGGCACGGATGGGACGTCTGCCTTTGTCTCCGGGAGGTGGCCGTGAACGCGTCCATGCGCCGCACCGTGCTGATGGGCTTTCTGCTGGCCATGCTCGCGGGATGCACCGACTTCGAGCAGGAGAGGCGCGAGTTCTGCGCGCGCAGTCCGGCCATTTGTGATGCGCCGGCCTCCGATGCGGGGGACGGCGGCGACGGCGCTGATGCGGGCACTCCGGACGCGGGCCCGTTCCTCCCGCCCCTTTTCATCGAGAAGCCCCCGTCTTCGTCCTATGTGGAGGCGGGAGGCCTCCTGACCTTCCGGGCCTCCGTGCAGGATCCGCAGGGCAATGCACTGCGGTTCTCCTGGGCCGCGAGTGTCGGCACGCTGGGTTCCGCCCAGGAGACCGGCACCGCGAGCCAGCTCCCATGGACGGCACCCGCGTGCCTGGACCCTGGCGTGACAGCGTCCTTCACGGTCACGGCGACCAATGACCAGGACCTGTCGGTCACCGCCCGGTTCTCCGCTGTCGGGATTCCGGACTGCCCCACCTGGTCTCCCACCAGGAGCCTGACCACGGGCCGGAAAAACCACACGGCCACGCTGCTGCCCTCGGGCAAGGTGCTGGTGACGGGGGGCTTGGGCGACAATGGGTCCCTCGCCACGGCGGAGGTGTACGACCCGGGGACGGGCACCTGGGCCCTCACCGGCAGCCTGACCACGGGCCGCGCAGGCCACACGGCCACGCTGCTGCCCTCGGGCAAGGTGCTGGTGACGGGCGGTTTGGGTGGCAGTGGGTTCCTCGCCACAGCGGAGGTGTACGACCCGGGGACGGGCACCTGGGCCCCCACCGCCAGCCTGGCCACGGCCCGTGAATCGCACACGGCCACGCTTTTGCCCTCGGGCAAGGTGCTGGTGACGGGCGGCTTTGGCGCCAGTGAGTACCTCGCCACGGCGGAGGTGTACGACCCGGGGACGGGCACCTGGGCCCCCACCGGCAGCCTGACCACGGGCCGTTCCTCGCACACGGCCACGCTGCTGCCTTCGGGCAAGGTGCTGGTGGCGGGCAGCAATGGCGCCAGTGGGTCCCTCGCCACGGCGGAGGTGTACGACCCGGGGACGGGCACCTGGGCCGCCACCGACAGTCTGACTACGGGCCGTGGAAGGCACACGGCCATGCTGCTGCCCTCGGGCAAGGTGCTGGTGACGGGCGGCGCCAGTGGGTCCCTCTCCCTCGCCACGGTGGAGGTGTACGCCCCGGGGACGGGCACCTGGTCCCCCACCGGCAGCCTGGCCACGGCCCGTGAATCGCACACGGCCACGCTTTTGCCCTCGGGCAAGGTGCTGGTGACGGGGGGCTTGGGCGACAATGGGTCCCTCGCCACGGCGGAGGTGTACGACCCGGAGACGGGCACCTGGGCCACCACCGCCAGCCTGGCCACCGGCCGCAGATACCATACGGCCACGCTTTTGCCCTCGGGCAAGGTGCTGGTGGCGGGCGGCGATGGCGCCAGTGGGTCCCTCGCCACGGCGGAGGTGTACGACCCGGGGACAGGCACCTGGGCCCCCACCGCCAGCCTGACCACGGGCCGTTCCTCGCACACGGCCACGCTGCTGGCCTCGGGCCAGGTGCTGGTGGCGGGCGGTTCGGGTGGCAATGGGTACCTCGCCTCGGCATGGGTGTACGACCCGGGGACGGGCACCTGGGCCACAACCGGCAGACTGGCCACGAATCGCACAGCTCACACGGCCACGCTGCTGCCCTCGGGCAAGGTGTTGGTGACGGGCGGCTATGGCGCCAGTGGGTACCTCGCCACGGCGGAGGTGTACGACCCGGGGACGGGCACCTGGGCCCCCACCGCCAGTCTGGCCACGGCCCGTGCCTTGCCTACGGCCACGCTGCTGCCCTCGGGCAAGGTGCTGGTGACGGGCGGCTATGGCGACAATGGGGCTCTCGCCACTGCGGAGGTGTACGACCCGGGGACGGGCGCCTGGGCTCCTATCGCCAGCTTGGCCACGGTCCATGATGGGCACACGGCCACGCTGCTGCCCTCGGGCAAGGTGCTGGTGACGGGCGGCGATGGCGACTATGGGGCCCTCGCCACGGCGGAGGTGTACGACCCGGAGACGGGCACCTGGACCCCTACCGGCGGCCTGACCACGGGCCGTTCCTCGCACACGGCCACGCTGCTGCCCTCAGGCAAGGTGCTGGTGGCTGGCAGTTCTACCGTCAGTGGGGCCCTCGCCACGGCGGAGGTGTACGACCCGGAGACGGGCACCTGGGCCACCACCGCCAGCCTAGCCACGGCCCGCGGATACCATACGGCCACGCTGCTGCCCTCGGGCAAGGTGCTGGTGACGGGCGGCTCTGTCGGCGCCAGTGGGTCCCTCGCCACGGCGGAGGTGTACGACCCGGGGACGGGCACCTGGGCCCCCACCGCCAGCCTGGCCACGGGCCGCTCAGGCCACACGGCCACGCTGCTGCCCTCGGGCAAGGTGCTGGTGACGGGGGGCAATGGCGGCAATGGGCGCCTCGCCACGACGGAGCTCTACACGCCCTGAGCGACCTGTTCACTCCATCGGAAGAAGACGGGCCAGGCGCGCTCAACGCGCGCCTGGCTCGGAACCGACAGATCTCTTCGTGGCTGAGCGCGTGGCGCCGGCCGGAGACCCGGGTGGGCTCCACGGTGGCCTTGGCGGCGTTGATGTCCAGCTTGCCGCCGGTGATGACCTTGCCCTTGAGGTCCGTGTCCTGCTCCACGGTCTTGAGGACGAGGTCGCGCACCTGCACGGCCGAGCGGTCCGGGTTCTCCGCGAACATGCGCGCCACGCACCCGGCGCTGGCGTGGCGGAGCGTCAAGCCCCGCCGCGCGCGGAAGTCGCCGCTACAGCGCGGGCACCGGCCAGCCCCGGGGGGTAGACGAGGTAGGCGGTGCCTCCGGAGCGTGAGAGCCACAGCGGCTCCAGCTGCAAACGGTAGTAGGTGCGCCGCACGGCGGTGTCACTGGCGGCCGCCGGGTCGTTCACCACGGGGTTGCCCACCGCGTCGAAGCCCGCGAGCACGAGGAGGTGGCCCGCGGTGGAGGGGATGGGCGCGCCGGTCAGCTCCCCCTTGCCCCACGCGACGCTCAGGATGACGGGCACTCCTGCGGAGAGCCACGGCTCCAGCTGCGCGAAGCTCGTGAAGCGCGCCACGTGCGCCTGGAAGCCCCGGCCCGCCGCGTACGCGGTGTTGAAGGGCCAGTTGCCGTGACCGCCGTAATACCAGTCATGCACACCCGCGACGGCCGCGCGCACGTTCGCCTCGCAGCCCCGCGTGTCCGCCGTCCAGTACTGGAGCACCATCGCCGTGGACGTGGGGCTGCACCAGACCTGGCCGCCATCCGGGGAACCCCTCCTCTTCGACCGCCAATGGGGAGGCGCTGTGCTAGTCCAGAGGCACCGACAACAGCTCCCGCTGACACGTCACGTAGATCGTCCGGTCATGCACCAGCAGGCCGCCCAGGTCGGCGTGGCCGACGTCGTGCACGGCAAGGCACTCGGTGGAGTCGAGCGACCAGACGCGCACGGTGCCATCGGAGCTCCCGGTGCACAGCAGCCCGCGCGAGGGCTCCACCGCGATGGAGTCCACCCCGTCCGCATGGCCCTGCCATTGCCGCACGACGCGTCCGGTGCGGCTGTGGAACATGCGGGCCACGAAGTCCCAGGACCCGCAGAGGAGGTGCTCTCCGTCGGGGTGCCAGGCCAGCGCCCGGAGGGTGTTCGACGGGCGCTCGGCGCCGAGGGGCTCATGGCGCGCGGTGGCCATGGGCAGGTGGAAGAGGGCGCGGACGTTGAGCGTGAGGCTTTCGAGCAGGTGCACGGCGCCGTTGCTTCCGCCCACGGCGACGAGGCCCCGAGCGGGTGCATGCGCGAGCGCGTAGAGTGGTCCGGTCTCCAGCGTGCGCAGGTTCTCGCCCGTCCATGCGTCCCACAGCCGCGCGCTGCTGTCGGCGCTGATGGAGACGACGCGGTCCTCGCTGACGACCGCGGCGGCCTGGACCTCCTCTCCGTGGCCCTCGAAGGTCTGCACGCGTCGCCAGTCCTTGGAGTCCCAGATGGCCAGGCCGCGGATCTTGTACGCCTCGAGCACGCGGCCCAGCTCGGCTTCACCCGCCAGCCGGAACCAGGGCTCTCCATTCCGACAGATGGCGCCCGTCTTCAGGCCCCGCGTGCACTCACCGGTCGCCAGACTCCAGAGGAAGATGCGCCCGCGCCCGTTCGCGGCGATGTGACGCCCGTCGGGCCACAGCATCGGCGCCCCGAGCGGATCTCCGTCAGTTTCGCCCTCATCGAGCCACTGGGAATACCGGCGCCACATCGCTTCAGTCTAGATCGCCAGGGAGTTGGCTGCGCGTTTCTCGTAGCGCGTCGCCACGCGCCGGCGCTGCTTCAGGCGATTGAAGAGACACTCCATATCTGACGGCTCCCGGAGGGATATGCGTACCCTCCTGGAGCACCTGGGACTGCCCACGCCGCCTGGAAGACTGGCCCCAGCACGGGGGGCCACTCCAGAACGCGGGGTGTTGAGTCCGCGGCAGCAGTGGCCTGTCGCCTGCCGCCTCCTCATGGGAAGGCGGCTTGAGCAGGCCTGTGCCCGATGAGGGCTGCACGGCTTCTCCACCGGCTGGCGGCACCCGGCAGCGTCCTCCTCGGCACTTCTACACCCGCCCTCACCCTGAACAGGCCTTCTCATCGCCCGATGCTTTCTCCTTGGGCTTGAAGCCGAGGAAGACGGGAGCCGGGCGGTAGAAGCGCCTCGTCGGGACGTTCTAGAGCGTGTCGCTCGGGAGCGTGACGACGTTGGGGTGACGCGCTCTACCTGCCGGGCTTCTACTGGCGTCCTTGCGTCAGCTCGCGCTCCCCACCACGTCGTCCTTGGCCATGCTCTTGACGATGGCATCCGCGAGACCCGGGACCTCCTTCTGCACGTCCGAGGACTCGTAGGTCTTGGTGTTCGTGCTCCACAACAGTTGTCCGTTCTCGCCTCGGGCGTCGAAGAGGCTGACCTGCATCCGCGCCTCCTCCGTCACGGAGTAGTCCATTGAACCGTAGGCACCGAAGTAGCCGTCGTAGGACATGCCGGGATCGGCGTTGACGTCTTCATCGACCCCCGCGAAGCGAGCCACCAGGATGCCGTCGTACCCCTGTCCCTCGATGGCGCTCCGGATCGTGTCCTTGTCGGGCTTCGCTCCCGCAGGGAGGACGTCGGAACTCTTGACGGCCTGGACACCCTCCTCCGACAGCTTTGTCGACAGCTCCTGCTCAAGCTGCTGTCGGGTGGCTTCGCTCGGCACCATCGCCACGACGACGACCTTTTTGACAGGGGGGTGCTGGGCGAGCGCCGGGCTCTTCCAGGTCTTGCCTACGCTCGTCGAGGCGCAGCCCGCGGCGAGCAGCATCATTCCGACGAGCAGGGTGAATCCGAAGTGGGTACTGCGTCCTGTTCTCATGGCTTTGTCTCCCAAGGGCTGAGTGCCCTCCATGGAAGAGGCTGAGGACGTGGCCGCCCTGGGACAAGACCTCACGGTGGGAGGAAGCGGGCCCCCGTGTTCCGTGCCTGCCCACGGATATGCCCGCGTCACGCCCGCGGAGGGTGGGGGCCGTTCCCAGCTCGCCGTGGACCCCTTGCGCCAGGCGGTCAGGGACCCTCTCGCCCACGCGCTCCCGCATCCCCCGACAACCGCGGGAGATACGGAGTGGAGGCGGCGGGAATCGAAGCCGCAGACAAGGCGCTAGGCCCCCCCAAGCAGGACGCGCTGTGCCCCACCCGTCCTTGCGTGGAGGGCCCGGGGTGACCTGCGGTACACCGTCACCCGGCTCGCTGCAGGGGCCCCCGCGGAAGAGTGGACATGGATCGCATCGAGGCGATGAAGGTGTTTGTCGCGGCGCTCGACGAGGGCAGCCTGGCGGGCGCCGGCCGCCGGCTCTCGCGCTCGCCGGCTGCCGTGAGCCGTGCCATCGCGTTGCTGGAGCAACACATCGGCGCCGAGCTGCTGCACCGCACCACCCGCACGCTCAAGCTCAGCGAGGCAGGTGAGCGCTATGCGTCCGCGTGCCGCCGCATCCTGGCGGATCTCGAGGAGGCCGAGCTGAGCGCCGCGGGCGAGCGCGTCGCTCCGCGAGGGACGCTCACCCTCAGCGCGCCCCCCATCAGCGGCGAGGAGATCCTGCGGCCCATCCTCGACGCCTACCTGGAGGCCTACCCCGAGGTCTCGGTGAACCTCGTCCTGCTCGACCGGTACGCCAGCCTCGTCGAGGAAGGCATCGATGTCGCGCTGCGCGTGGCCGAGCTGCCCGACTCCTCCCTCGTCGCCGTCCGTGTCGGGGGCGACGTGAAGCGGGTCATCGTGGCATCGCCGCGCTACCTCGCCGGGCATCCGCCCATCCTCGAGCCGGCGGACCTGGGCAGGCACCGGATCATCACCACGACGCACTTCGGACACGATGCGTGGGTGTTTCCGCCAGCCGCCGGGAGCACCGTCTCCCGCTCCGTGCACTTCAAGCCGCGGCTCGTGGTCAACAGCGTGCGCGCCGCGCTCGCGTCCGCGGTGGACGGCCACGGCGTGACCCGGCTCTACACGTACCATGTGGCGGAGCGCGTCCAGGATGGCTCGCTGAAGGTCCTCCTGCGCAACGCCGAGCCGTCAGCCCTCCCCGTGCACCTCCTCACTCCGCAGGGTCGCATCTCGGTGCCCAAGGTCCGCGCCTTCATGGACTTCGCGGTGCCTCGCCTGCGCGCCGAGTTCTCGAGGCTCTCCGTGCAGGCCCAGGCCTTCCAGGGCTGACGGGGGCCTCCTCGGGTGCACAGGGGACAGGAGACCGCCGGGGCTTGGGCGGTCTCCGTGCGGATTCACGACGTGCCCGCGGCGCGCCGCTTGCGGAACTCAAGCGCCGGCAAGCCGCCCCAGCCCCAGTCCTCCAGCTCGACCTCCTGGATGACCACGTAGGTCGAGTCGAGGGGCTTGTTCAGCACGTCGAGCAGGAGCTGGCTGGTGCCTGCAATCAGGCGGGCCTTCTCCTCGGGCGTGACGGAGTCCCGGCCGGGGCCGGAGCCCTCACGGGTGATCTGGATGGTGACGATGGGCATGGCAGGCTCCCTTAGCGACCGGCGTTCTGGCCGCCGTCGACGTAGAGGATCTCGCCCGTCACGTAGCTGGCACCCTCGAGGTAGAGCACCGCATCCGTGACGTCGCTGACCTCGCCCATGCGCTTCGCGGGGTTCAAGGTGGCGAGGAACGCGTGGGACTCCGGCGCGTGGATGGGGGTCTTGATGAAGCCCGGGGCGACGGCGTTGACGCGGATGCCCCTCCCGGCGAACTCGACCGAGAGCTCGCGGGTCACGGAGCTGATGCCGCCCTTGGTGAGGTTCGCGAGCCCCGTCGGGACGCCCGCGATGGCCTGGTTCACGAAGGGCGTGGTGATGCTGACGATGTGGCCGGAGCCCTGCTTCACCATCTGCACGAGGGCGCGCTGCGTGAGGTGGAAGAAGCCACCAAGGTTGGTCTTGATCATCGCGGTGAAGTCGTCGGCCGTGTAGTCCGTGAACGGCCTGGCGATGAAGATGCCGGCGTTGTTGACCAGCGTGTCGATGCGCCCGAAGCGAGCAAGGGCCTCGTTGACCACGCGCTCGGCGGTAGAGGCATCGCCGATGTCGCCCGCGATGGAGAGCACTTCCGGGTCGCTGCCCTGCTTGATGGAGCGGGAGGTCGCGACGACGCGGTAGCCGCTGCCCCGGTAGGCCTCGACGAGCCCGGCTCCGATGCCCTGCGACGCGCCCGTGATGATGGCGACCTTCTGGTGGGAGTTCATGATCTTTCCTCGTTGCTACGGCGAGCCGAAGTGCCGCCGTCCGCCCGGGTCTGGGCGACGAGGAGAGATTTAGGAGGCGGCGTCCGCAGACTGAATACCCACGGCCCGGCAGGGACTCTTCCGCCGCGCGGAAGAATCCCGGTGCGCGAGGCTCTGGGGTCAGCCCAATGGGAAAGGAAGAGCCATTCAGTCGTATGGCGATAGACGCTCCTATCGACACACTTCCCATCTTGTTGCGACGCGCGGAAGGACGCCCACTGCATCGCGCGCTTCGCACCGCATCCCGGGTTTCGCGTCTCCCGCCCGCTGAATCCAGTGACGTGGTCTCTTTCCTGGGGCTCTCCCTCTACATCGCGGTGCGTCCAGGCGATGGGCGGAAGCAGGCACACCCATTGCTGTGTTCGTCTCCCAGGAGGCGTTCATGAACCCGCTTCGCGTCAGCGTCGTCGCAGGGGTCGTCGGACTCGTGTCCACCGGATGCACCACCACGCTGTACAAGTCGAACCAGGTCAGTGCCCCGCTCCTGCGTGAGCAGGGTGAGTTCAAGGGCAGCATCACCCCCAGCGACGTGCAGCTGGCGTGGTCGCCACGCCAGGGCGTGGGGCTGCTGGCGAATGGCTATTACGAATCCTACGAAGAGGGGCGGCGAGACGCGAACGGGTTGCTCGCGGAGGTGGGAGGAGGCCTCTACGGGCGCTTCCTGGAGAACGCGGTGTGGGAGGCCTATGGAGGCGTGGGCTACGGGCGCTCCACGGCCAGCGACCAGCTCGACGCGGGGGGCGGTGCCTTCCGGGACGTCGGCTTCACGGCGCGGGGCGTGCGGGCGTTCGTGCAGCCGAACCTGGGCTACGTCACGCCCTACTTCGAGGTGGCGGGAAGCCTTCGCATGTCCGCCGTGAAGTACCTCTCGCTGGACGTGGAGGGCTACACGGAATCAGAGCGTGCGCGGGAGTTCCTTGGGGAGGATCAGGTGACGGACCCCGTGTGGCTCTTCGCGGAGCCCGCGCTGACGGCGAAGGTGGGCTACAAGTGGGTGAAGGCCTTCGTGCAGCACACGTGGACGCTCAAGCTGGGCGGCGACGCGCTTCCCCATGAGGAGGACACCACCGTGGTCGGGCTCAGCGTGGACGTGGCGAGCTGGTACCACGACTTCCGGTGGAGCCCCCGGGCTTCCTCCGCCAGCGACTGACGGGCTGGGAGCAGGCGTGGACGAAGCTGGGCAACAGCGCCTGCCGGCTGGATGGCGTGGGTCCGGAAGGGCGGCCAGGGTCTGCGTGAGGCCCTGACCCGATGGTTCGGGCCGCCTGCCGCGGCGTAGCGCACCGGCCGTCCCGGGTCCGGGTGACGGAATGCAGCGCCTCCTAGGTGCTTCGGATCAGGTAGTGGGTTGCCGGGGTGACCCCTGCCGAGGCCAGCGCCGCGGCCGTGGGGGGCCAGGTACCCGTCACCTGATGCGGGAGCAGCCGTTTGTCAGCGCCGTCGCGCACGTCGAGGGTCGTGTTGAAACCGTCCGTCCACCAGTTCGATGAGGGCTGGATGCGGAACGTCACGAACCCATTCAACTGCGGGAACGCCGTGTGACGGAACTCACCGCCGCGCACGTACAGCCGCCCACCGGCACGAGCAGCGCCCGTGTTGGTCAACTGGATGTGACAGGGAACCTGCCCCGCGATGAGGTTGTTGTCCACGGACGCGATGCAGTCGATGATCTCGATCAGCGCGTTGGATGACTCGAACCCGATGCACGATGCGTTCGTGTACCCGCCCAGGGAGTTGCCACCGTTGATCGGGGGCTGCCGGTTCTGGTTGTTGGTGATCTGATCGATCTTCAACCGCTCGATCCGGTAGTGGTTCGACAGGGCCGTGGGGGACGCGACCGATTCGTCGTTCGCGGCGTACCGGGACACGTTGGAGTGGTGCATCCAGCAGTCGATGACGTGCTGGGTGACCCCACCGTTCGCCATGAACGGCCCGCACTTGCGGGGGCGTGTCGCGTCGTAGCGGGGACTCATGCGCCCGTCGAACTCCGTGTGCTCGTAGGTGACGTGGTTCCGCTGGCTGGTGATGTTGCTCAGCTCGAACGGGGGCTGACTGGTCATCGCCTTGCCCGCCCCCCGGAACCGGCAGTGCGTCACCCTGGAGTCAGGGTGACGACGACTCGAATCCGAGTAGATCACCACGCCCAGATGCGGCGCCGACTGCGGAACGTACACGCCGCCCGTGATGTCGCTGCTGATCGACGTGAGGAGCGGCTGTGGCGCGGCCTCGAAGCCGACGCCCCCCAGATAGATCGGCGCCGGTGCGTTCGAGTACTGGGTGTCGAGCCTGCACATGCCCATCAGCAACTGATTGAAGGACGCTTGGGTCATGGTGGACATGTGCGACAACTGCGCCTGACTCACCGACCCTGCCGCCATCTCGATGATGGACTTGTCTGGCCCGGCCCCGACGAACCCCGCGAGTTTCGGGAAGAAGAACCCGAACGCATACGTGGGGATTCCGCTGGAGCCGATCGCGCGGAACTGGGTGAGCGTGAACACGCCCGCCGGTAGCCGCACGATGACGCGTCCGGGGGCCGCGTTCACCGTGGCTTGCAGCTTCGTGTAGAAGTCACCCGCCACGGTGCTCAGCGGCACCACCGGCACGCCTGCGGGGAGCTTGGACTCCCACGCGCTCGCGGATGTGTAAGCCCACGGTGGGGCGGCCTCGGACCAATCCCAACCGGCTTGCATCACCTCGGGCGCCTGCGACGTGTCGTCAGTGAGAACAGGAGGTGCCATGGGTTCTCCTTTCATCGGGTTGTCAGGCGTTGATACTCGAACCCTCTGACATCTCTCCCGAGGCCGAAGATGAGCCGGCCGCTACTGCGGAACGGACCAGGTCAGGAGCAGGGACAGGCCGTTCTGATTGACTGGGTTGTAGCTGCCCATCGGCGCAATCCAGCCGCACTGCCCCGTGGCGCGCAGGTCGACCACCTGGTTGTTGTTGCTGAAGAGGATGGACGAGGGCTCGAAGTTGTAGCCGCCCCGGCCCAGCTGGTTCACGGGCACCGCGAAGGGGGTCCCGCGCAGGTCGATGTTGCCCAGCCCCACGGCGCTGCAGGTCATCGCCGCCGCGTAGGGCATGGACGTCACCGGGGACGTGTTGCCGTGCAGGATGGACCCGGAGGACCACGAGTAGGTCTGATCCGCCGTGTCTACCCGCAGCGTGAGCGGGTCGATGCGCAGCCGCGTGAAGATCGTCCGCACGTTCGTGCCCGGTGAGCCGCCACCCGCCGTGTATTGCGAGTAATTGACGTTGTCGCCCGTCCGGGAAAGCGTGAGGTATTCGGCCGGCGTGCCGGCCATGTCACGGCACCACGCGCCCCACGGTCTGGCGGGATCCTTGTTGACGAACAGCGTGAAGGCGCCGTCCGTGGCCTCCGGGTGCGCCGTCTTGATGTCCTGGCAGCTCGAGGGCCGGTCGCCCTGGCGGTACTGGAGCTGGAGCAGGCCGCCTCCCTGGTTGTAGGGGTTCACGATGCCCGCGAGGCCCACGAAGCCGCAGGAGCCGCCGCCCGACAGGCTGACGACCTGCTCTCCCTCGCTGGAGACGGCGCCCGTGCCCGCCATGCTGCCGCCCCAGGGCACGAGCTGGCCCGTGGGCACCGCGAACGGTGTGCCCCGCAGGTCGATGTTGCCCTGGGACAGCGTCCGGTTGCAGGACATGGCCACGCCATAAGACATGGACGTCACCAGGACTTGCGAGTTGCTGTGCCGGAGCGACCCCGTGGAGGTCGCGAAGGTCTGATCCGCCGTGTTCACCTTCAACGTGGCGGGGTTGATGCGCAGCCGGGTGAAGGCGGTCCGCACCGTCGTCCCCGGCGACGCGCCCCCCGCGAGGTATTGCGAGGAATTGGCGCCCGCCTGCGTCCGCGTCAGCGTGAGGTATTCGGCCGGGGTGCCGGCCATGCCATGGCAATACACGGTCCAGGGCGCGGAGGCCTCGCCAGAGACATACAGCGTGTAATCACCGTCCGGGGCGTCCGGCCAGGCCGTCTTGATGTCCAGACAGCTCGCGGGCAGTGCATCGAGCGCCTGCGCACGCGCCGACGTTTCGGACGGCATCGGCGCGTCGCCAGCGCCACAGCCGGTGGCGAACGCCGCCACGCTCAGGGCCAGCGCACGCCAACCCTGGCGGAGCGGGAAGAAAGGGACGACCGGGGACACGACGGTGGGCTTCACGGGCTTCATGGGGTGTGGGCTCCTGGGGTTGCGGAGCCGTCCCATTGCGAGGCGGGTGCCACGACCCCCGAAGCCCCCCGCGCGGCCGGATTCCGGTGGGTTGCGAGGGGGCACGGGCCTTACGGCGCCGGGGGCTCACGGCGAACGTGCCAATCCTGGCACGCGCGCTCACGCTCCCCTGGAGACATCCATGTCAGGCCCCTTCGCCGGATGCTGGGGCCTGCGTGGTGGAGCCAGGGGCAAAGCCGCTGGCGGACGAAGCGCTCGAAGCTGCGGCCATGGATGGCAGCTACAGCGCGGGCACCGGCCAGTCCAGGGGGTAGACGAGGTAGGCGGTGCCTCCGGAGCGCGAGAGCCACAGCGGCTCCAGCTCCGAACGGAAGTAGGTGCGCCGCACGGCGGTGTCACTGGCGGCCGCCGGGTCGTTCACCACGGGGTTGCCCACCGCGTCGAAGCCCGCGAGCACGATGAGGTGGCCCGCGGTGGAGGGGATGGGCGCGCCGGTCAGCTCACCCTTGCCCCACGCGACGCTGAGGATGACGGGCACTCCCGCGGAGAGCCACGGCTCCAGCTGCGCGAAGCTCGTGAAGCGCGCCACGTGCGCCTGGAAGCCCTGGCCCGCCGCGTACGCGGTGTTGAAGGGCCAGTTGCCGTGACCGCCGTAATACCAGTCATGCACACCCGCGACGGCCGCGCGCACGTTCGCCTCGCAGCCCCGCGTGTCCGCCGTCCAGTACTGGAGCACCATCGCCGTGGACGTGGGGCTGCACCAGACCTCGCCGCCGTCCGGGTAGACCATCTGCGAGCACCGCGGCACCGCGAGCACCTGGTTCCAGCGGGCCGGGTTGCCCGCGGGCACGGTGGGCCGCGTCTCCGGCGAGGTGGAGGTGGTGAGCGCGCTGGCGTGCAGCACGGGCGTGGCCACGCCGTTCACGCTGAACAGCCGCGTCTTCACCTGCCACGCGGTCGCGGCGCTCTTCTTCGCGGTGACGATGAGCGTGTCGATGGAAACCCTCGCCACGGTGTCCGCCTGCGAGTCCGCCGAGTGGCGCTGCACCGTGGAGGAGTCCGAAGCCCAGACACCCAGGCTGAACCACTTCGTCCAGGCGCCGCCCACCTGCACGCGCACGAGCGTCTCCACCCAGGTGCCCGTGGGCGTGGTGGCCTCCCAGGAAGCGATGGCTTCACGGAAGCCGAACGCGCTGGAGACGATGGGGCTCGTGGCCTCGCCCTGGAAGAAGGAGCCGCCGTTGTAATAGGTGCCGCCGTAGTAGCCGCCCGGCCCGTAGGGGTCGGTGCCGGACCAGGACTGGCCCGGAAGAAGCTGGAGCGAGCCATCCGCCGCGCGGCCCACGCCGCTGAGCTGCCAGGTGAGGAAGTCACCCCGGCTCGCCGCCCAGCGGGTGGAGGCGCTCTGGCCCGCCGTGGCCACTGCGGGGGCGAGCGCGAGGGTGATGATCAGCGCGAGTACGGCCGTCCTGGACTGCGTCATGGAGGCTCCGGGGATGCGAGGGCGGACCACGACAGCAGCTCCCGCGGAGGATGCCCCCTGCGGACCTGGGCGAATGGATGGCATTGAACATCTGCACTTGCTTGCCCTCCCAGCAAGAGCTGCCACGGCCCAATGTCTGGCTCACCTGTTGCTCATGCCCTCCCCTCGTGGTCCCAGAGGGAGAGTCAGCGTGAGACGGATGACAGTCGCAGGGATGTTATGGGGAATGGGTGTGGCGCTCGCGACCCTGAGCGGGTGCGGAGCGCCACTGACAGTGGAGGAAGATTCACCCAAACCCGAGGCGGAGACCGTCAGCACGGAGCGCGCGGCGCTCACGACGCGCACGGTCGTCCTGATGCCCACGGAGGACGCGCATGTGGAGGCCGCGTCCCCGAACACGAGCTTCGGCGCCTCCTCCTCCTTGAAGGTCTCGCGAACCCCCGAGGCGCTGACGTACCTGCGCTTCTCCGGGGCCGAGCTCCCCGTTGCCGGGACGGTGACGTCCGCGAGGCTGCGCCTGTTCGCGATGAACAACGCGGCACAGGGCGTCGTCGTGCACGACTCGCCGGGCGTGCACATCTGGGACGAAAGCGTGACGTGGAACACCCGGCCGAGCTGGAGCGACGCCTGGCTCACCTCAAGCGAGGGGCCCGTGAGGAGCGGGACCTGGGTGGAGCTCGACGTGTCGGGCATGTACATCCCCAGCCGCTACTACAGCGTCGACTTCCGCCTCTCGGCGAAGGGCACGGACAGCCTCACGTTCGGGTCGAGCGAGTCCTTCGAGTACAAGCCGCAGCTCGTCCTCACCGTGGAGTCCGCCGCGGACAACCCGCCGCCGCCGCCCGCGCCGCTCACGCTCTCCGGCACGCCGGTCTCCTTCACCGCGAGCGGCGACACGTTCGTCGACGCGGAGAGCCCGGGCACGGCCCAGGGCGGCGCCACGACGTTCAAGGTGGACAGCGCCCCCATGCAGGAGGCCTACCTGCGCTTCCCGGTGCAGGGATTGACGGAGGCCGTGCAGCGCGCGGTGCTGCGCCTGTACGTGAGCTCCGGGTCGGATGACGGCCCGGCCGTGTACGCGCTGACGGGGCTGCCGTGGAGCGAGGCCAGCGTCACGTGGAGCTCGCGGCCGGCCCGCACGGGCAGCCCGGTGGAGGACGCGCAGGGGCTCGCGACAGGGAGCTGGGTGGACTACGACGTGACGGACCTGGTGCGTGGCAACGGGGACGTGACGTTCGGGCTGTACCCGACCTCCAGCGACGGCGTGACGTTCTTCTCGCGGGAGAGCGCGGATGCGTCGCTGCGTCCCCGGCTGCTCGTCTGGACGGGCGCGGCGAAGACGGCCCCGGCGGACGCGTGTCTGACCCGCACGGAGTACGTCGAGGCCCCCGTCAATGCGCTGCATGACACCTACGCCGCGGCGGATGCGCCGGACTCGAAGTTCCAGCACCACGCCTCGCTGCGGGTGGACGCGGATCCCCGCGCGGAGGCCTTCCTCCGCTTTGATGTCCAGCTGCGGCCGGAGCGCATCCAGCGGGTGGCGCTGCGCCTGTATGCCATTGACGGCACGGGCAACGGGCCCCGGCTCTACCGGGCGTCGGCGTTCGACGGGGCGACGACGGACTGGAACCACCGCCCGGCGCCACTGGGCGAGCCGCTGGTGGACCTGGGGGCCGTCGCGCGGGATGCGTGGGTGGAGCTGGACGTGACGAACACCGTGACGGCCTCCGGGACGTACGCGTTCGCGCTGCTGCCGGACAGCACCAATAGCGTGGGCTTCGTCTCCACGGACGCGGAAGCGCGCCACATCATCGGGGGCGCGCCCCGGCTGGTCGTCACGTATGAGAGCAACCCGTTCTGCTCGTACCGGGGCACGAAGCCGTCGGGGACCACGGCCTGGGTGCGTCAGGACGGAGGCGCGCGAGCGGAGGCCCCCCGTCATGTGGCTCCCGCGCCGGATGGCGGGTTCGCGGTCGTCACCCGGCTCTTCGGCACGGGGACCCCGCCCGTCCCGTTGGGTCACACCGTCACCCTGCACCGGGCGGATGGCGCCGTCGCGTGGACGCGCTCCTTCCCGCAGGCAGGGGTGCGGTTGGAGAAGGTGGTGGTGACCACGGTGGGCAACGTGCTGGTCGCCGGCAGCTACGACGGGGCACCGGACCTGGGCAAGGGGCCGCTGCCCCAGGGCTCCGGCATGGTGGTGATGAAGCTCACGCCGGACGGCACGGTGGACTGGACGCGCGGCTTCCGGGCCTGGTTCGGTGACCCGAGCGACCCGGAGCATTACTACGACAACCCGATGGACGTGCTCGACCTGGCCACGGATGAGCACGGCAGCGCGGTGCTCGTCGGCACGTTCTGGGGCTACACGGACTTCGGCAACGGGCCGGTGTACTCGGGCAAGGCGTATCCGTACGACGACGAGTACCCGAACTCCTATGTGCTGAAGCTCCAGTGGGACGGCGCGCCCCTCTGGTCGCGTGTGCTGGCCGGGACGTCCCTGGTGGGCACGCGGGCGAACAGCGTCGCCGTGGACGCCAGCGAGGGCGTCATCGTGGGCGGCCAGGCGGGCAGCAACACCGACTTCGGTGGCGGCACCGTCGCGGAGCGCGGAGGCTTCGTCGCCCGGTATGGCGTGGGGGGCGACTTCGGCTGGGCGCGGGTGATGAGCGCGCGCTTCAGCGAGGTGACCTCCGTGGGCGTGCTGCCCGACCAGCGCATCGCCTTCACCGGGAACTTCAACGGATACCTGTCGTTCGCCGGCCAGCAGTACGTCAGCCGCGAGCCGGAGGAATACGAAGGTGCCCGGGATGCGCTCGTGGGCGTGCTCACCGCGGCGGGTGGGGATGTGGCCCTCCGGCAGTTCGCGCACTCCGGGTTCACGGACATGGTGGTGGACGGGGCCGGGAGCATCGTGACGACCCAGGACGGCGCGGGGAACCTCGTCGGGCTGGGCGACGTCGGTTGGCGGCAGGATGAACTGCCCCGGCCCACGCTGGCGGCCTTCGGTCCCGGGCTGGAGTCCCGGTGGGTCCGCGTGCTGGGGCTCACGTCCGTGTATGAGCTCCACCTCGCGTCCTCCCCGGACGGCGTCGTGGTGGCGGGCAACCTGAAGGAGGCGCTCGAGATGGACGGCACCTGGTACACGCCGCAGTCCCGGCGCTCCGACGTGCTGCTGTTCAAGCTCCGCGAGTAGGCCACCGTGCCTCGGGGCTCCCGCATCCGAGCGGGGGCCCCGGGGCGCAAGTCGATGTTGGCGGCGTCATCCACACCCCGGACTTGAATCACCAGTCCACGATCATCGGCACCTTGCTCTCCCAGGAGTTCATGAGCGCAGCGCGGAGACTTTCGGCTGCGGCCTTCGCGTTGGCCGGCCAGCGCACCCGATCCAGTGCATCCATGGCCCGGAAGGTCGATCCGGTGAGCCGCTGAAGCGGGGTCACCATCTTGAAGGGCGCGTCGAAGTCGCAGGGTAGGAAGAGCGTAGCGGCGACGTGAGCTCGGTGGCCATCGCCCCGCTTGCGTATCCCAAGGAACGACTTGACGGGCTTGCGTGCCTCTTCCACGAGCGCCTCGTACGAAGCGGGGTCCACACGGTGGAATTGAGGATCGGCATCAGAGTTCTCGTCCCACAGTTGGTTTGGAACACCGCTCGGTAGCTGCTGGAGATCCTCCGCCAACATGGCGATGACGCTGGCGCGGCGAGCAGGCGCCGCTAGGCCGCCGAATGGCAGGCCTTCCGGTAGCTGCCTTTCACCTTCCGGTCCGATGACGCAGTACGGGACACCGCTCTCCCACGCTGAGCGCATCACCGGCGTAATGAAATCGCCGACGATGTAGCGGCTGATGGGCATGATCATGAAGTCGATTGCCATGAAGGCTTTGGATGCTACTGCGAGTGGTGCTGCGCCTGCTGGAGGAAGAAGGGTGCTGCCGGCGCAAGGGCCCGAGGACGCGCTGGATGCGTACCCAGCGCATTCCCTGCAGCAGCGGCTGCGCTGGACGGAGGTGAATATGCGGCGTCCTCCCCGAAAGCAGCCCCGGTGTGCCTTGCTGGAAAGATTCTCCCTGCACGCCAATATGCACCTGCATGCGAACGACAGGCAGGGGCTGGAGCGGCGATGCCGCTAAGGGGCACGCGATGCGCTGGCGCTGGCGCGTTTGTCACGAGCGGAGGACGGCCGCATCGCCTATCGAATGAAGCGCCCGCTGCCGGACTGCACCACGCACCTGCTCTTCACCGGGCTGGAACAAGTAGGAGAGGAGAAGGCGGGAGCGGGGAAGGAGACAAGGGCCAGAATGGAGCGGATGAAGCAGAGGACGCCGCGAGTGGACTTTTGCCGAGTGGCTGAGGAGGACGTTCGACTTCGACGTGTTCGCCTGCGTGAGGTGTGGAGGTAGGCTTGAGGGTGTTGGCGTACGTGAAGAGAGCACGAGGGGGGCGCGCGATTCTGAAGCACCTGGGCCTGCCCACTGCAGGTGCGAGGCTGGCTGCGGCGTGAGGGCCACCCCAGGCAGCATGGTGTTGAGGCGCTCAAGACAACCCACAGGCTCAGCTCAGGCTCTTGCCGCGCCCTGATGGGAGGGCGGCCTGGGCAGCAGTGTGCCCTATGGGGGTGCTCGGCCCCCTACACGGGCTTGGCACACAGCTCGGGCGGCTCCCGTCCGCGGCCCTCCTCGGCCCCTCCGCTCCAGCCCTCACCTTCAACTGGCCTCCCATTTTTCTTATGCTCTCGCCTGAGGAAGGAGTGGCTTACGGACTTGCCCGCACAGACAACAGAACAGGCCTTGGCGTTCATCACGGACGAGGGCCTCTTCGAGCGGCTGGCGACGGCCATCCTTCGAGAAGCCGAACCCGACTACGCATCGCTGGCGCACCCTGGCGTCAATGTCGCGGGAAAGACCGTCAAGTCGCCACTCGACGGAATCTGCTTCGTCCAGGGTGCCAATCCGCCCCACATGATCGCGGTCCACCACACCATCACCGCGCGAGGCGATTTAGAGAAAAAATGGCTCCATGACCCTTCGAAGGTGAAGCCACGCAAAGGGACGAAGCCGAAGGCTCCGGCGGGGGATCTCCGCAAGACAGCGGAGTTGGTCGCGCAAGAGAGAACACGAACGCCGAATCTGCGTGCAACGTTGGTCCTCACCACCAACGAGGAGCCAGGCGAAGCGCTGGTTCGCGACGTCGTGGCGGCAGGGAGCGCGCACGCGATGGCGATTGACCTATGGCCGCGCTCGAGGCTGAGCCACTTCCTTGATCACCACCCCAGGGGCCAGTGGATCCGCCGCGCCTATCTCGGCATCGAGCAGGAACAGCTCTCGGCAGAGCTGCTCCATGAATTGTCCAAGAAGAGCCTGGAGGCCTCCCGCCCACTGGATGACCCTTCCACCTGGGTCCCGCGGACGCTGGACACGGTCTTGAGTGCGAGCCTCGCTCGTGACGTGACCTTCCTGGTGGCAGGTTCCGGCATGGGCAAGTCCGTGGCCTGTCATCGCAGGCTCTCCGCGCATGTGGAAGGCGGTGGATTCGGGCTCGTTCTTCCTCACGTGGCGGTCGAGTCCTCGATGACGCTCGACCAAGCCATTACGGCGACGCTCCGCCAGTTGCATCCCGCCTTGGCCGTGACGGGCCCGTCGGCCCTCTCGCTGTGCTCACCTGAGCACCCGCTGCTGCTCGCTGTCGAGGACATCAATCGTTCGGGACGCCCTCAATTGTTGCTGGAGAAGCTCGTCAGTTGGCGGCGTGTACCGGGCAAACAGGAGGCTGGGGCGCTGTCCCCGTGGCGTCTCATTTGCCCGTTGTGGCCGGAGACGCTCAGCGCATTGAGCGATCAGGCCCAGAAGCTCATCGCCTCTCTCATCATCACAGCAGGCGGCTTCAGCGAGGACGAAGGCCGCGACGCTGTTGCCACTCGGGCACGAAGAACAGGGCATGAGCTCAGCCCTTTGGCCGCCGAGGAGATCACGAAGGCGCTGGGTCACGATCCACTCCTCATTGCACTCCATGATCCGGGGGCCGCGCCCGATCCGCACCGAGTCATCGGTGGCTTCGTGGAGCGTTCGCTCTCACGGACCTCGGCAGGAGCCAAGGACTATCCGGCCGCGCAGTACCGCCAAGCCCTTCGGGCGCTTGCGGGTGAGATGCTTGCGAGCCGTCAGGTAGAGCTGACGTGGCGTGAAGTGAGCAGTTGGAAGAGCCTGCAGGGCGAGCCCCTTCGGCTCATCAGCAGCCTGGCCCAGCAAGGGGAGCTGATTCGCATCGCAGGGCCTTCAAACGAACAGCGGTTGGTGTTCCGCCACGACCGCATTCGAGAGTGGCTCCTGGCAGATGCTGCGGCTGAACTGGATCGCGGGGGAGGCTTGGCCGATGAGATATTGACAGAGCCGTATTTCGCGGAGGTGATTGGTACCGTTCTCGCATGGGAACGTCCGTTGGCGGGCTTCCTCCAGCGGGTTGCATCCTCAAACCCGCTTGCGCTCTTCTACGCACTGCGTCTGCTGGGCGAGAACGGCGGGCCTCATGGGGAGGCGATTGTCCAGGCCATCCACCGATGGCTTGACGAGCCAAGCACACGAGACCCTTCAAACAATCACCTGAGGTGGGAAGCGCTCGCCATTCTGGCGGAGACGGATTCCCGCGCTGTGCCGGACATTGTTCACAAATTTCCGGATCGAACCACGTGGAGCCCATTCGCTCGGTTTCGCAATGGTGACCTGTCGGGCGGAATCGAGGCCTGCTTCCATTTGGAACCAGGCCTTGGAGCACCGTGGCGAGACATCCAAATCGCTCACGCAAAGTTCCGCTATGGCAAACGCCTGCCCGACGCCTTGAACAAGTATCTCAGGCAGCCAAGCTTGAACAGCCCGTCGAGAGTGGGCGCCTTGCGTCTTGCCGGCCACTTGGCTGATCCGAGTCTGGCCCCTGCGATAGAAGCGTGCTGGGGCACTGACGAAAACCGCTCCGCTCATCTGGCCGACTACTTATGGGCATTCGCGGAGTGCTGCGGGGAGGACCCTCCACGCTACCTCAATCCTGTCTGCGATGCGTGGGCCTCACTTCCCGATGAACCGGAGCGAGAGGGGGACCCGTCGCCGCGCGAAGACTTCGCGAGCGACGAAGTGCGCTGGGCATTTAGCCGATGGCCACCGAGGGCCGCCATCGAATACTTCATCCAACGCGCTTCGCAAGAGGACCTCCGATGGCCAATCACATACATGCTTCATAGCATGGACGATCCAGGCGCCGTCTTGTTTGTGGCCCGCGAAGTTGCGGCCGATCAACGGCGCTTTGAGGGAACAGATTCCACGTCGGGTTTCGCCACGACAGCGCCAGACGAATGGCGTCGTGCTCAAGAAAATGGCCGGCCGATGTCGCAGGCATCTCGAGACCTGTTGCTTGAAGCTTGGCAATCTGAGGGAAACGACAAGTACCTTCGCAGGGCAGCGTTTTCTCTGTGGTCCCAGACCAAAGACCCGAAAGATCTAGAAGTCCTCCGCACAACCAAACCCTCCGCCGAGCTGGCGGACAGGGTTCTGGCGGCGCGACTGATTCGTGCAGACCCGCTGGCGATTCCGGCGATGATCGAGAAGATAACCTCGGGCGGCGGCCGCCATTGGTGGCGGTACGGACGATATTTATGGTCACCGGCGCTCACTCAAACTCTCGATGAGGAACTCGGTAGGCGTGGGGCATTGGCGAAGCAGTCTTGGGCGGATGAGTCCAAGTTTGATTCGGACTGGATTATCTCCGAGTTGATTCAACGGCTTCCAACGGACGAGGCTGAACGCCTTCTTCTCAAGCATTGGCATCACCTTCGTTTCAGCCCTCGGTTTGTGCAAGCAGCGCTCTACCTCTGCACGCCACGCCTCTTGGACGCCGCGAGAGCGGCCATCAAAAACTGCCCTCAGCCCGCCGTGCTTCTGCGGCATTTCAGTACCCATGTGGGCATGAATACACACGGCCGCCCGGGGCTCACCCGTGAAGCGCAAGTATGGGCGATGGTTCCCTATCTTCACCTGCTCTCCCCCAGTGATATCTACTCCTTATGGGAAGCATGCAATGACCGCAGCTGGTTCTCACTGCGGCGTGAGTCCTTGGACAAGGCACTGAAGGAACCGCACAGCGAACACAAATGGAATCCCGATCGCCTTGTTTCGAAACTCGACAAGACGGTGGCGGAGAAACGAACTGTTTGGATGGACCTTCTGCTCGGCCGCTTCCTCAAAGCCGATGTCCCGTGGCCCGAGATTCTTGCGGTAATGACCCGTTGGCTCGAAGAGCGCCGCTCACTTCAAGCTTTGCGAATCGTCGCCGCCGCTGTCTTGCATCAAGGGACACGCAATGACATGTCCGCGCTAAAGATCGCTCAGGCAATGCCTGAACCCGCAGCGAAGCAACTTGTTGCGGACACACAGTTCGCCCTACGCCGCAAGAGGCCTCGCTAGTGACGGTGCTGGGCCGTTCCTCGGTGATACACATTCCGGGCTTCATGCTGAAGGCAGCAATGGAAGAGATGGCGATGGTGGCGCTCGAGGGCCAACGCGGGCTGCCCAAGCGGCTCACCGAATCCGTCTTCACCTTCAGCGAACGCGTTCCCCCAAGCAGGAGAGGAGGAGGCGAGAGCCGGGAAGGAGGCAGCGGGCAGAACGGAGCGGATGAAGCAGAGGACGCCGCGAGTGGACTTTTGCCGAGTTGCTGAGGAGGACGTTCGCCCTGGACGTGTTGGCCTGCGTGAGGTGTAGAGGCAGGCTTAAGGGTGTTGGCGTACGTGAAGAGAGTACGAGGGGTGCGCGCGATTCTGAAGCACCCGGGCCTGGCTACAGCAGGTGCGAGGCTCGCCCCGGCGCGAGGGCCACCCCAGGCAGCGGGGTGTTGAGGCGCTCAAGACAAACCACAGGCCCAGCTCAGGCTCTTGCCTCGCCCTGATGGGAGGGCGGCCTGGGCAGCAGCGTGCCCCATGGGGGGGCTCGGCCCCCTACCCTACACGGGCCTGGCACACAGCTCGGGCGGCTCCCGTCCGCGGCCCTCCTCGGCCCCTCCGCTCCAGCCCTCACCCTCAGCGAGCTGTTCAAGCAGCGCGCCCTGACCGCCCTTGCGTGCCATCCATCCGCCTGCTAGACACTGAACCATATGGTTCAGTTTGCCAATGCCGGCCTCGATGCTTCGTTCGCCGCGCTCTCCGACGCCACCCGACGCGGTGTTCTGGAGCAGCTCGGGCGTGCGGAGGCCTCGATCACGGACCTCGCCGAGAAGTTCAACATGACCCTCACGGGCATGAAGAAGCACGTCGGTGTCCTGGAGCGGGCCGGGCTCGTGATCACGGAGAAGGTCGGGCGCGTGCGGACCTGCAAGATCGGCCCGCGCCGACTGGAGGAAGAGATGGCGTGGCTCGACAGATACCGCCAGCTCTGGGACGCACGCTTCGACGAGTTGGACAAGGTTGTCGAGGAATTGAAACGGAAGGAGCAGGCCGATGGACGCAAGAAGAGAGAGTGAGCCCGCAGCCATGAAGAACCGCACGACCGTGGAACTGAAGTCCGAGCGTGAGACCGTCGTCACGCGAACTTTCAATGCTCCGGCACGCATCGTGTTCGAGGCGTGGACAAAGCCCGAGCTGTTCAAGAAGTGGTGGGTGCCGAAGTCGATGGGAATGACCCTGGTTTCCTGCGAGATGGATGTTCGTACCGGGGGCACGTACCGTCTGGTGTTCGGCCAGGGGATGGCGTTCTTCGGGACGTACACCGAAGTGACACCGCACTCGCGCCTCGTCTGGACCAATGAGGAAGGGGGTGACAATGCGTCCGTCACCACCGTGACCTTCGAGGAAAAAGAGGGCAAGACGCTGCTGGTCGTGAGCGAACTCTACCCCTCGAAGGAAGCTCTCGACGCTGCCGGCGGTGCGGCGGATGCGCTGGTCGAGACGTTCCAGCAACTGGACGAGCTTCTCGTCACCCTGGCGTGAGCGTAGGTCGGGCCTGACGCAACCGGCGACCGGGCGCGGTCGATAATGCACCGGCCCTGGAGAGAGCAATCTCCAGGGCCGGTGCTGTTTTTGCGCCCCTCCAAGGACCCCCACCCCATGCATGCCCGTCTCCCGGCGCGGACCCTCCGCTCCCTCACTGGAGCACTCGCGCTCCTGCTGCTGACCCGCTGTGTCGCGCCCACCGAAGCGCCCGCCCCCACCACCGTGCGTCAGGCGCTCGCGTGCAGCGGCGGCGGAAGCATCGACCAGCACGCCGCGCAGTGCGACGGCACGGGGAAGCTCCTGTCCTGGGCGCCTCCCACGGCCCCGGGCAGCTCCGCCGCGTATGACTACGTGCTGGACCTGAACCAGAACTACCTGCTCGCGCTCCCCAACCTGTCCAACCTCACGAACCCGTCGGTGGCCAAACCCGCCTACTACGCGCACTCGTACCTGTGCAGCGGCACGGCGCCCGGGTGTTCTCCCGCGGGTCAGCCGGTGGGCTGGCCGCACAACCCCGCCGGCCTGAACGCGATGCTCATCGAGTCCGGCCTCGCGTACTCGCCCTACAAGAACGACCCGCGCTTGCGGAACGTCGCGCTGGCGCTGCTGGACTGGCACCTGGCGCACGGCATGACGGCCGTGAGCGACCACTGGTCGAACGTGCCCTACGCGAGCGGCGCCAGCGGCACGCTGACGTACGCCGGCGCGCAGGCGGGCGCATCGGTGGGCGTGGGCGACGGCGTGGGCTACCTCCAGCCGGAGAAGGTGGGCGCGCTCGCGTGGGCCGCCATCCAGGCCTTCAAGTTCAATGGCAACACGGCCTACCGCGACATGGCCATCCACGCGGCCAACCAGCTCACCAGCCACCTGCGCACTCCGACCGCCACCGTGTCGCCGTGGCCGTACCGCGTGCGGGCCTCCGACAACGCCGTGCGCACCGGCGCGAACATCGTGGACAACTACGCGTCCAACGTCGTGGAGCCCCTCAAGCTGTTCCAGGAGCTCATCAAGCTGGGACAGGCGGGGGCGCTGAACGGCGCGCCCGGCTACAGCAGCACGCAGCTGGCCCAATGGCAGAGCACCCAGGCCACCGTGCTCGCGTGGCTGCTGGGCAGCAACGGCCCCATCGCGACGCAGAACTGGACCCAGTACTTCGAGGACGTGGGCTCGGACGCCACCAACAACCTGAACCAGCTCGTCCCCGGGGAGACGGCCAAGTTCCTGATGGACAACCCCGGCCTGGACCCGAGCTGGCAGGCGCACGTGCAGAACATCATCGCCTTCATCGAGACGAACTTCGGAGACACGCTGGAGTTCGGCGCGCGTCCCATCAAGGAGCAGTACGCCTTCCACTACAAGATGGGCAGCCACACCGCGCGCTACGCTGCCGTGAACGCGCGCTACGCGGAGCTCACCGGGGACGCGACGGCGAAGGACAAGGCCTTCCGCGCGTTCAACTGGGCCACGTACATGGTGCGCGACAGCGGGCTCACCATCGACGGGCCGTATCCCAACAACGTCTGGTTCACGGACGGCTGGGGTGACTTCATCCGCCACTTCGTCATCGGCATGGGCGCGCAGCCGGACTGGGCGCCCGCCGGACAGAACCACCTGCTGCGCTCCACCTCCGTCGTGAAGAGCGTCACCTACGGGCCCGGCAACGAGGTCCGCTACACCACCTACGACGCCAGCGCGACGGAGGTGCTGCGACTCGCCTTCGTCCCCTCGGCGGTGACGGCGGGCGGCACCGCCCTGTCGCAGCGCACGGACCTGGCCGCGGACGGGTGGACCTTCGACACCGGCAACAACGCGCTCCGCATCCGCCACTCGACCAGCGGGGTCATCGTCATCTCCGGGGCGCCTCCCACCGCCCCCGCCGTCGCCATCACCGCGCCCTCGGCCGGTCAGAACTTCACCGCGCCCGCGACGCTTGTCCTGAGCGCCACGGCCACGCCCACCTCGGGCCGCACGATTGCCAGCGTCACGTTCCGCGCGGACGCCACCGTGCTCTGCACCGTGAACGCCCCCGTCTCCAACCCCGTCACCTGCACGGCCACGAGCAGCCTGGGCAATGGCAGCCACACCGTGAGCGCGGAGGCGGTGGACTCCCTGGGCGAGAGCGGCTCCGCGTCGGTGGCCATCACGGTCGCCGGCCCGCCCACGGTCAGCATCCTGAGTCCTGTCTCTGGCGCCACGCTGCCCACGGGGAGCACGACCCTCAACGCGTCAGCCAGCGCGGGCGCGGGGCGGACCCTCACGCGGGTGGAGTTCTTCCAGGGCACCACGTCGCTCTGCTTCACGACGACCGGCACGGGCTGCACGTGGAACGCGACGGCCGGCACGTACTCCAATGTCTTTGCCCGCGCGACGGACAATGGCAGCCCGGCGCTTATCACGAACTCCGCGCCGGTGAGCTTCACGGTGAGCGCCTCCGCGGGCGGCGTGCGGCTCGTGGGCGTCGACACCGTGGGGACGCAGAACGACTTCGACAACGGCGGCTCGGTGAACGCCTTCCAGTACACCGCCGTCGCGACAGGGACGCTGGGGACGCTCAAGGTCTTCGCGGCGCCGGGCAATGCCAATGCGTCGCTGTCCATTGGCGTCTACAGCGATGCCTCGGGCGCTCCGGGCACCCTGCTCTCCTCCTGCACCACCCCGGTGGTGGACCCGCTGCCGCTGGTGACGGGGCAGTGGTACGGCTGCACCGCCGCGCCGCAGGTGACGCTCACGTCGGGCACCGTCTACTGGCTGGCGCTGCTGGGCGCGAACGGGGGCGGCGTGTTCCGCTACATGGACCTGCCCACCGGCGCCATGCGCTACTCGCCAACGGGCCTCTCCGCGCTGCCGGGCCCCACGTTCGGCAGCTCCACCGTGTACACGGGCGCGTCCAGCGCTTCGATGTATGGCCTCTCCGCGGGCAGCGCCACCGCGCCGGCGGTGTCCATCACCCAGCCGGCCGCCAACGCCAACTTCACCGCGCCCGCCAACCTGAACCTCCAGGCCACCGCCACGGCAGGCCCGGGCCGCACGCTCACGAAGGTGGAGTTCTTCGACAACGGCACCACCCTGCTCTGCACGGTGAACGCGCCCACCACGGCGTCCGTGAGCTGCGGCGTCAGCTCGCTCCAGGACGGCGCGCACAGCGTGACGGCGAAGGCCACCGACGACACGCTCCAGGCCACCACCTCCGCCGCGGTGCCCCTCACGCTGTCCAACCCGCCCACGGTGAGCCTCACCTCCCCCGCCGCCAATGCCACGTACACGGCGCCGGCCTCCGTGCCGCTGGCCGCGACCGCCAGCGCGGGGTTCAGCCGGAGCATCGCGCGGGTGGACTTCTACGCGGACGGCACGTCGCTCATCTGCTCCAGCACCACCAGCCCCCACGGCTGCACCTGGAGCAATCCCTCTCAGGGAAGCCACACGGTGCGCGCCGTGGCCGTGGACAATGGAAATCCCGCCGCCAGCACGAACTCCGCCACGGTCTCCATCACCGTGAGCAGCGCCACCACCGTGCCCGCGGCGCCCACGGGCCTGATGGCGACGGCGGTGTCGCCGGGGCAGATCAACCTGGCGTGGACCGATGCCTCGAACAACGAGAGCGGCTTCCTGGTGGAGCGGGCGCCGGACGTCTCCGGGGCCCCGGGCACCTTCGCCCAGGTCGGGACGCCGGGCGCCAACGTGACGACGTTCAGTGACACGGGCCGGACCGCGAGCACCCGCTATTGGTACCGGGTCCGTGCGACCAACGCCGCGGGAAGCTCGGCGTACACGGCCAACGCCAGCGCGACGACCCCCGCCGCGCCCACCGCCCTCGTCGGCAACAGCACCGTGCTGACGACGTCCGACTTCGAGCACGCCGGCGTCGCGGCGGCGTTCAACTACGCGGCGAGCGCCACCGGCAACGTCACGCGGCTGAGCCTCTACGTGGATGCACAGACGACGGCCACCACGCTCCAGCTCGGCCTGTATGCGAATGGGAGCGGGACGCCCGGCGCGCAGCTGCGCAACTGCACCGTCACGTCCGTCACGCCCGGCGCCTGGAACGTCTGCACCATCACGTCCCAGGCGGTGACGTCGGGCACGACGTACTGGCTGGCGGCGCTCAGTCCCACCGGCGGGGGCGACATCTACTGGCGCCACACCAGCGGCACCGGCTCCTACAAGGTACAGCCAGGCCTGACGACGCTGCCCGCCACCTGGTCCGGCACCGGCGGCTACCCGGGCAGCAACATGTCCGCCTACGCCGGCAACTGAGCCAACGCGCAGCGGATTGAATCCATCAGCGCAGGGCATCGCGGGGTGCCCTGCGCCAGGACGCCGGCCCAACGCAGGGCAGGCGGGCTGGAGGGGGCACGTCCACCGAGACACCCTGCATCCCGAACGCCGCCCCCTCCCCATTCAGTTGAAGTGTCGCGCACCCGCAGGTGCTAGGGCTTCATCACTGCGGCCCTCGTTCAACACCGCGATACTGCGAAGGTGAGGATGGACGAGAAGATGGATGTGCTGCCCGGGTACACCCTGGGTGCGATCGTGCGGCAGGGGGAGAGCGCCGTCGTCTACCGGGGCACGTCCGCCGACGGCCGACGGGTGATCGTCAAGCTGCTGCGCTCCCAGGAGCCCTCTCCCAGAGAGCTCGCGGAGCTCCGCCACGCGTTCGACTTCGGGCGTGAGCTCGACTCGCCAGCCGCGGTCCGCACGCTGTCCCTGGAAGCATCCGGCAGTCGCTTCGCCCTGGTGTTCGAGGATGGTGGAGGCCGATTCCTCGACGAACTGGTTGGGGCTCCCATGGAGTTCGGCCGCGCGCTCAACCTGGCCGTCGGCATCGCCGAAGCGCTCACCCACCTCCACGGCCACGGTGTCATCCACAAGGACGTCTGTCCGGAGAACCTGGTCGTCGATGTCGAGCGGGGCCACGTCCAGTTGACCGACTTCGCCCTCGCCGCGCGCGGTGGGAGCGAGCCTGCGTCTCTGCTCCCCATGCCACGACAGCTGGTGGGGCGTCTGCCCTACCTGTCGCCCGAGCAGACAGGCCGCATGGACCGCCCCCTCGACGCACGCACGGACCTCTATTCGGCGGGCGTCGTCCTGTATCAGCTGCTCACCGGACAGCTGCCCTTCCAGGCCGAGGACCCGCTCGGGTGGATCCACAGCCACCTCGCTCGCACGCCCCGGCCGCTCGTGGAGCTTCAGCCCCAGCTCCCAGCCGTGGTGTCGGACCTGGTGATGCGCCTCCTGGCGAAGGCGCCCGAGGACCGCTACCCGACAGCGCAAGGATTGCTCGTGGATCTGCTGAACTGCCGCCAGCAATGGACCTCGAACCAGCGGATCGAGCCATTCGCCCTCGGCGCCAGCGACGCGCTCGGACAGCTGCGAACACCGCAGCTGCTCCCGCTTCGGGAGGCCGAGCTGGAGCAGCTGCGCGCCGCCTTCGAGCGGGTGGTGGCCGTGAAGCTCCCGGAGCTGGTCCTGGTGATGGGCGAGGGGGGCGTTGGCAAATCCTCCCTGGTGAACCAGCTCCGGTCCACGGTCCTCGACAGGGGCGGCCTCTTCCTGACGGGCAAGTTCGACCAGCAGCAGGAGGCCCCCTACGCTGCGTTTGTCCGCGCGTTCCAGCCCCTCTTCCGGCAGCTCGCCACGGAGGACGCACCCCAGAAGGCCCGGTGGCAGGAGCGGCTGGATGAGGCGCTCGGCGCGAGCGGGCAGCTGATCGCCGACCTCATCCCGGAGTTGCTCCAGGTGACCGGACGGCTGCCGGAGGTCGCGCCGCTGGCGCCCGTCGAGGCCCAGAGCCGCTTCCTCCAGGTGTTCCGGCAACTGCTGGAAGCACTCACCGGGGAGCACCCGGTGACGCTCTTCCTCGACGATCTCCAGTGGGCCGATGAGGCCAGCCTGCGGCTGCTCCAACACCTCGCGTCCCACCCCGCGCC
>NZ_RAWK01000113.1 GCF_003612165.1 Corallococcus aberystwythensis
GGCGGGGCTGCTTCTTGGCGGTGGAGCGGGGAGCGCGGGCCATGGCTGGGCGCTACCTCTAACCCAGCCGTCACGTGGGCGGCCATCCTTGACGCATGGGGGGGCCTGGGCTACGGCCTGCCCGCCCGGCCGCCCGTGGCCGGGGAAACCTGCTTCACCACCGGAAACCAAGGGGACGGCATGAAGTTCTTCATCGACAGCGCGGACGTCGGCGAAATCCGCAAGGCCCACGAGATGGGCTGCGTGGACGGCGTCACCACCAACCCGTCACTGCTGGCCAAGGTCGGGCGCAACCTGGAGGAGACCATCCGGGAGATCTGCTCCATCGTGGACGGTCCCATCAGCGCGGAGTGCGTCTCGCTGACGGCCCCGGAGCTCATCAAGGAAGGCCAGGGCCTGGCGAAGATCCACGACAACGTCGTCGTGAAGATTCCCATGGGCGTGGAGGGCATGAAGGCCGTCAAGGCGCTCACCGCCGACGGCATCCGCACCAACGTCACCCTCTGCTTCTCCGCCAACCAGGCCCTGCTGTGCGCCAAGGCCGGCGCCACGTACGTGTCGCCCTTCGTGGGCCGGCTGGACGACATCTCCCAGGACGGCATGGAGCTCATCGCCCACATCCTGGAGATCTACCAGAACTACGACTTCACCACGCAGGTGCTGGTGGCCAGCGTGCGCAACCCCGTCCACGTCCTCCAGGCCGCGCGCCTGGGCGCGGACGTCGCCACGCTGCCCTACAACGTCATCACCCAGCTGGCGAACCACCCCCTCACCGACGCGGGCATCCAGAAGTTCCTCGCGGACTGGGAGAAGGTCCCCAAGCAGGCGAAGCCCGCCGGCAAGTAGGCGCCCGGGCTTCGAAAGCTTCCCCCCGGCCGTTCCGGTGTTCCTGGAACGACGGGGGGACCCTCACGGAGGCTGGCGCCCGGAGGCTGGGAGCGGTATGGCAGGGGAGCGGATTGATATTTGAATCAACCCTCCCGGAGCCCGCCCCATGGATTTCCAGCTCAGCGAGTCCCAGCGCGCCTTGCAGGACGCCGCGCGCAAGTACGCCCGTGACGTGGTGCGCCCCAAGGCCCCCCACTACGACGAGACCTCCGACTTCCCCAAGGACCTCATCTCCGCGGCCTTCGAGCTGGGCCTGCTGAACATGGCCATCCCGTCGGAGTACAACGGCGTGGGCCTGACGCACCTGGAGCAGGTCATCGTCTGCGAGGAGCTGGCGTGGGGCTGCGCGGGCGTGGCCACGTCCCTCATCGCCAACGACCTGGCCAACCTGCCCATCATCCTGCACGGCACGGATGACCAGAAGAAGCGCCTGCTGGCCCCCTTCGGGGAGAAGCTGAAGCTCAGCTGCTTCTGTCTCACGGAGCCCTCCGCGGGCTCCGACGTGGCGGCCATGGGCACCACCGCGCGCCGCGAGGGTGACGAGTACGTCCTCAACGGCAGCAAGTGCTTCATCACCAACGCCGGCTACGCGGACCAGTTCACCGTGTTCGCCACGCTGGACAAGGGCAAGAAGCACAAGGGCATCACCTGCTTCGTCGTGGAGGGCCGTCCCCAGGGCCTGACCACCGGCAAGCACGAGAACAAGATGGGCCAGCGCGCCAGCAACACCACCACCGTCACGTTCGACGAGGTGCGTGTCCCGGCCGCCAACCGCATTGGCGAAGAGGGCGAGGGCTTCAAGATCGCCATGGCCACGCTGGACAACAGCCGCCCGCTGACGGCGAGCATCTCCATCGGCATCGCCCGCGCGGCGCTGGAGCACTCGCTGGAGTACTCGGCGCAGCGCCACACCATGGGCAAGCCCATCCGCGAGCACCAGGCCGTCCAGTTCATGCTGGCGGAGATGGCCATGAACACCCACGCCGCGCGCCTGCTCACCTACGAGAGCGCCCAGGTGCTGGACGAAGGACAGCGCAACACCCTCCAGTCCAGCTATGCGAAGTGCTTCGCCGCGGACATGGCCATGAAGGTCGCCACGGACGCGGTCCAGGTCTTCGGCGGCTACGGCTACATGAAGGAATACCCCGTGGAGAAGCTGATGCGCGACGCCAAGCTCATCCAGGTCTACGAGGGCACGAGCCAGGTGCAGCGCCTGGTCATCGCGAAGGAACTGTTCAGGTAGAAAAGCAAAACTGTGCCCGGCGGGGCTTTCCCGTTGCCGCCGCCGTGTACGGATGTCTATTACTCCGGCCCTGATGCGCGACGCGTCAATGCGCCTCCATTTTCAAACACTCCCCACTGAGGAGAGCCCGCCGTGAAGATTCTCGTCACCGCCAAGCGCGTGGAAGATCCCGAGTCGAAGATCAAGGTGAAGCCGGACGGCTCGGACATCGTGAAGGAGGGGCTGAAGTACAAGATCAACCCCTTCGATGAAATCGGCGTGGAAGAGGGCCTGCGCCTCGCGGCGAAGCACACCGGCGAGGTGGTGGTGGTCTCCATCGGAGGCAAGGAGGTGCAGGAGCAGCTGCGCCACGCGCTGGCCATGGGCGCCAACCGCGCCATCTGGGTGAACCACACGGGCCCGCTGGATCAGCTGGGCATCGCGGGGCTGCTCCAGAAGGTCGCGGAGAAGGAGAAGCCGGACATCGTCCTCCTGGGCAAGCAGTCCATCGACGACGACCAGAACCAGGTGGGCCAGTACCTGGCGGAGTTCCTGGGCTGGGGCCAGGCCACGTTCGCCTCCAAGGTGGAGTCGCTGGAGAGCGACCAGGAGAAGAACAAGGTCCCCGCGGTGGTGCTGTCCGCGGACAAGAAGAGCGTCCAGGTGGTGCGTGAAGTGGACAACGGGCTTGCGACCCTGGAGGTCCAGCTGCCCGCCATCGTCACCACGGACCTGCGCCTGAACCAGCCGCGCTACGCCAGCCTCCCGGGCATCATGAAGGCGAAGAGCAAGCCCATCGAGGAGCTGACCCCGGCGGCCCTGGGCGTGGACGTGGCGCCGAAGATCCAGGTGCTCAAGCTGTCGTCGCCCCCGGCGCGCAAGGCCGGCATCAAGGTGCCGGACGTGGCCACCCTGGTGGAGAAGCTGCACAACGAGGCGAAGGTCGTCTGACCGCGCTCCCAACCCTTCCAACGATTCCGGAGACAGACACCATGTCCATCGTCCTCATCGTCGCCGAGCAGCAGCCGGACGGGAACCTGCGCAAGGCCTCCCTCAACGCCATCGCCGCTGGCAAGCAGCTGGCCGACAAGGCCGGCGCCGAGCTGCACCTCGTCCTCTTGTCCAAGGACCCGTCCAAGCTGGCGGAGGAGCTCAAGGGCTCCGGCGCCAAGGCCATCCACACCGCCGCCGCTCCCGAGCTGGAGCACTACCTGGCCGAGACCTACGCCCCCGTCGTCGCGGGCCTGGCGCAGGAGCTGAAGGCCACCTTCGTGGGCGCGGCCTCCACGGCGCAGGGCAAGGACCTGCTGCCGCGCGTCGCCGCCCGGCTGAAGGCCGCCATGGCCACCGACATCACCGCCATCAACGGCAGTGGCGCGGACATCACCTTCACGCGCCCCATGTGGGCCGGCAACGTGTTCGCCGAGGTGAAGCTCTCCACGCCGGTGCAGGTCATCAGCATCCGCGCCACGGAGTTCGCGGTGGTCGCTGGCGCGGGCGCGTCCGCGGAGGTGAAGTCCTTCCAGCCGAAGCTGGAGGCCTCCAAGACGAAGTTCGTGTCCTTCAACGAAGTGAAGAGCGCCCGTCCGGAGCTCACCGAGGCCAGCGTGGTGGTCTCCGGTGGCCGCGGCACCAAGGGTGACTTCAAGGAAGTCGAGGCGCTGGCGGACCTGCTGGGCGCCGCGGTGGGCGCGTCCCGCGCGGTGTGCGACGCGGGTTGGGTTCCCAACGACCTGCAGGTCGGTCAGACGGGCAAGGTCGTCGCGCCCAAGCTGTACATCGCCGCGGGCATCAGCGGCGCCATCCAGCACCTGGCGGGCATGAAGTCCTCGAAGACCATCGTCGCCATCAACAAGGACCCGGAGGCGCCCATCTTCCAGGTGGCCGACTACGGCCTCGTGGACGACCTCTTCAAGGTCCTGCCCGCGCTGCGCGAAGGCATCCAGAAGCTGAAGTAGTCCGCTTCCGGCCGTGACACCCGAGGGCGCGTCACCGGGAACCTTCCCGGAGGCGCGCCCTTCGTCGCGTCTACAGGTCGATGTCGTTGTCGTTTCCCTGCTTCTTCTGCGCGGGCGGCTCGGAAGGCTCGGCCTCGTCGGGCTCCAGCTCGTGAGGCACCTCGGGGTCTTCCGGAAGCGTCTCGCCCGTGTCGAGCAGGTCGATACGGCTGCCGTCCTCCACCTGGACGTAGAGGGTGCGGAAGGTCCACGCCTCTCCGTTCTTGTCCGCCACGGCGTGGAGCTTGCCGTCCGCCTTGGGGCCGTCCAGCGGGACGACGAACTCCGCGTGGGTGCGGCCGTTGATGCTGCTCACCTGGGTGTTGCTGGGGAAGCCCGGCTTGAAGGTGCCGCCCAGGGCCTGCTGCACGTGCGGGTCCTCCTGGGCCTCGGTGATGGCGTCCGTGTACGCGCCCATGTCCTTGAAGGACGTGTAGCCCCAGCCCACGGCGATGGCGGCGAAGCAGAAGCACGAGCCCACCATCCCCAGACAGCCCACGGGCACCGCCCACTTCCAGTTGCGGCTCCACCACCCCTGTCGGGGCACGGGTGCGTAGTCACCCTCGGGCATCGTCGGCGGCATGGGCCCTCCTGGCCTGGACCTGGGGCCGCGTCATAGCCGGTTCCGGACGAAGCGGAAGCGGGGCCTGCACCGGGGGCGGGTTTTGGAGGCGCCTTCATGACAGAGTGGGTGTCATGCCCTCTGGTGGCGTCTCGACGGCCGAGCTCGCGGACCTGCTTGCGGCGCTGCCCTTCGGCCACCGGCTGTGGGTGCGCGGCATGGGGCGGTGTCTCTACCCGCTGTTGCGCAGCGGGGACGCGGTGCGGCTGTTGCGCTGCGGGCCGGAGCGGCTGGCGCGCGGGGACGTGGCGCTGGTGCGGCACGGGCCAAGGCTTGCCGCGCAGGTGGTGCTCTCCACGGAGCCCTGGGTGACGGAGTCGCTTCTGGGCGGCACGGACGTGGCGGGTGGGGAACTGGTGGGACGCATCATCGCGCTCAAGCGTGGACGGTGGGTGGTGCGGCTGCCCCGGCCCACGCGGCCGGCGTTGTTCCTCATGCAGCGCACCCTGTCCGGGGTGTGGACGAAGCCCGCGTCCCGCGCGGTGTTCCGCCACCTGCGCGACCTGTTCTCTGGCTGGACGAAGCCGCTGCGCCGCCACTTCGTGGGCCCGCTGGAAATCAGGCTGGTGCGCCCGGAGGACCTGGACGCGCTGCTCGCCTTCGCCACGGAGCGGCTGGTGGTGTCCGGCACCTTCCTGCGCAGGCAGCTGCGCGACCGCTGGGGCCTGCCGCCCGAGCGGCGCGTGGGGGCGGCGGCGGGCGCCTTCGACGCGCAGGGGCACCTGCTCGGCTTCGCCTGGGCGGACGACTACCACCAGGAGGGGCTGGTCCTGGACGGCTTCTGGGTGCGCTCGCTGGTGGTGTCCCCCAGGGTGCGGCGCATGGGCGTGGCCACCGCCCTGGTGCGCTGCCTGGTGGAGGAGATCCAGCGGCAGGGCGCGGACCGGATCCACGCGGACATCGACGAGGACAACACCGCGTCCCTGCGGACCTTCACCGGCCTGGGCTTCCGCCCCGCGCCGGAAGCGCTGACCGCCGCGACGAACCAGCAGTGGGACGCGGCGGGTGGAAGCAAGCGGCTGGTCGTGCTGGTGCTCCCCCTGCTGGCCTGAGCCCCGGCGGGAGTTGCACCCTCCAGTCACCTGGGCCAAAAGCACCCCCGTCCCGTTCCCCCTGGCATTTCTTGCTGGCGAGGCCCTTCGTGAGCACTCCCGCGTCCATTCCTCCGGCTTCACCTGGCAGCCCCGGTGCGTCCCAGCCCGCGTCCCCGGAGGGCGAGTCGAAGGGGGGCTTCAACGTCGACCACCTGTTCCTGGGCCTTTTGGCGGTGTTCTTCCCGCTGGCCATCGCGTCGCACTTCTTCTTCCCGGGCGTGTGGACGTTCGTGCTCTGCGCGGTGGCGCTCGTCCCGCTGGCGCGCCTGATGGGCGAGGCCACGGAGGTGATTGCCCACAAGTTGGGCAGCGGCCTGGGCGGCCTGATGAACGCGTCGTTCGGCAACGCCGCGGAGCTCATCATCGCGCTGGCGGCGCTGCGCTCCGGCCACTCGGACGTGGTGAAGGCGTCCATCACCGGCGCCATCCTGGGCAACCTGCTGCTGGTGCTGGGCGCGGCCATCCTCGCGGGCGGCCTGAAGTACCCGAAGCAGAAGTTCAACATGACGGCGGCCCTGTCCGGCTCCGCCATCATGTTCCTGGCGCTCACCGCCATGTCCATCCCGGACCTGTTCCACGCGGTGCGAGGCCCCGCCGCGGACAAGGTCATCTTCCCCATGTCGGTGGCCATCTCCGTCATCCTGCTCATCGTCTACGCGCTGTCGCTGCTCTTCTCCCTGCGGACGCACGCGCACCTGTACGCGGGCGAGGAGGACGGCGCGCCGGAGGAGATGCCCGTCTGGAGCACGAAGAAGGCCTCGCTCGTCCTCCTGGGCGCCACGCTGGGCGTGGTGGTGGTGGCGGAGTTCCTGGTGCACGCGATTGAGGACGCCATCGCCGCGTTCGGCTTCACGCACACGTTCGTGGGCGTCATCATCATCGCCATCATCGGCAACGCGGCGGAGCACTCCACCGCCATCCTGATGGCGCTGAAGAACAAGATGGACCTGGCGTTCAACATCGCCTTCGAGTCCTCCAAGCAGATCGCCCTCTTCGTCGCGCCGGTGCTGGTGCTGGTGTCCATCCCGCTGGGCCAGCACCTGACGCTGGAGTTCAGCCACATGGAGGTGCTGGGCATCGCCATCGGCACGGGCGCGGCGACGCTCATCGCGCTGGACGGCGAGTCCAACTGGCTGGAGGGCGTGATGCTGCTGGGCGTCTACGCCATCCTCGGCGTGGCGTTCTTCTTCATTCCTTGATTCCGGAGCCGGGAAGGGTGGTCCAGGTGGCTGCAGGGCGTGAGGGTGCGCGGTGGCAGGCGGATGGGGCGCTGGTGCTCCTCACCGTCTTCTGGGGGCTGACGTTCGTGGTGGTGAAGGACGCGCTCGCGTTCGCGGATCCGTTCACCTTCCTCACCCTGCGCTTCATCGTGGGCGCGGCGGTGATGGCGGTCATCGCGCGCGGGCGGATGTTCGCGCCCGGCATCATCCCCAAGGGGCTGCTGCTGGCGTGGGTGCTGTTCGTGTGCTTCGCGCTCCAGACGGTGGGCCTGAAGGACACCACGCCGTCGCGCGCGGCGTTCCTCACCGGCCTCAACGTCCTCTTCGTCCCGCTGATGTCCATGGTGCTGCTCCGGCGCCTGCCCCGGTGGGGCACCACCGTGGGCGTGGTGCTGGCGGCGGTGGGCCTGTACTGGCTGACGCGGCCCACCTCGGGCGAAGCGCTGCCGGGGGACGTGGGCGGCCTGCACCTGGGGGACTGGCTGTCCATCGGGTGCGCGGTGGCGTACGCGGGGCACATCCTGCTCACGGAGCGCTTCGCCACGAAGGACAACGCGGTGGGCCTGGTGGCGGTGCAGCTGGTGGGCGTGGCGGGGATGTCCGCGCTGTGCCTGCCCTTCGTGGAGCGCAAGCTGGAGTGGACCCAGCCGCTCGTGGTGGCGGTGCTCACCTGCGGCGTGCTCGCGAGCGCGATCGCCATCCTCGTCCAGACGTGGGGCCAGGCACGCACCAGCGCGGTGCGCGCGGCGCTCATCTTCGCGCTGGAGCCGGTGTTCGCCTCGGCCTACTCCGTCGCGGTGGGCCGCGAGGTCCTGGGCATGCGGGAGTGGCTGGGCGGCGCGCTCATCGTCGTGGGCGTCTTCGCGTCGGAGCTGGGCACGGTGGTGTGGGACGGATGGCGAGCACGGGGCCGCACGCCCGCCGCCTGAGCATGCGACGCGCGGGGTGGGGTGCCCCGGCCGGGAGCGCGAGCGCCCGGGCCGCGCTATAGACAGCGCCCATCCCATGAGCGTGGAGCTGAGACGAAACGGCCTGCACCTGACGGGCACGCCCCTGTCGCTGGACGCGAAGCGCAAGTCGCCGCTGTCCTTCGTCAGCCATGGGCACTCGGACCACATCGCCCGCCATGAGAGCACCATCGCCACCCAGGCCACGCTGCGCTTCATGACGCACCGGCTGGGGCCGGTGGCGTCCGCGCTGTCCGTGCCCTTCCGCCGCCCCTTTGAGTTGGGCCCGCTGCTGCTGGAGCTGTTGCCCGCGGGCCACATCCTGGGCAGCGCGCAGCTTCGCGTCACCCGCGCGGACGGCAAGCGCATTGTCTACACGGGGGACCTGAACACCGCGCCGTCGCTCACCGCGGAGGCCACGGAGGTCGCGACCTGCGACACGCTGGTCATCGAGTCCACCTTCGGGCACCCGCGCTACCGCTTCCCGCCGCGCGCGGAGGTGCTGGGGCAGGTGGAGACGTGGCTGCGCGCGCAGCTCAACCGGGGCGTGACGCCGGTGCTGCTGGGCTATCCCCTGGGCAAGAGCCAGGAGGCGATGAAGCAGCTCGCCGGCCGGGGCTTCATGCTCGTCGCGCACCCGTCCATCTTCGACGTCGCGGAGCTGTACGCGGAGCTGGGCGTCCCCATCGAGAACCTGCGCCGCTATGACGGCCGCGTGGAGCCGGGGGAAGTGCTCTTCTTCCCGCCGCACCTGGCGCGGGGCGGGGCCCTGGCGCCGCACTGGCCCCGGGCCACGGCGGTGCTCACCGGCTGGGCCATGGACCCGGGCGGCGCGCGGCGCTACGGCGCGGACGTGGCCTTCCCACTGTCGGACCACGCGGACTTCCCGTCCCTCATGCGCTACGTGAAGGACACCGGCGCGCGGGACGTCATCACCTGCCACGGCTTCGCGGAGGAGCTGGCGCAGGCGCTGCGGGACGCGGGCACGGACGCTCGGCCGCTGGGCAAGCCACAGCAGATGACCCTGTTTTGATTTTGCCGCGTCGGCGTGTTGGAACGGGCGCCCGATATGCCCACTCCTGCTCCCTCGCTGACCGGACACCTGGCCAACGTGCTGCTGTGCACGGACGCTGAACCCAAGCGCTTCGTCACCCGGGAGGTGCCCGAAGTGAAGGTCGACTTCGCGGGCATCGAGGGGGACCGCCACGCGGGCCTCACGCGCAAGGCGGACGTGCGCGTGCCCTGGTTCCCCAAGGGCACCGTCATCCGCAACACCCGGCAGCTCTCCGTGGTGTCGCGCGAGGAGATGATTGAAGTCGCGCGCACGCTGGGCGTTCCGCACGTGCTGGCGTCCTGGCTGGGCGCGAACCTGGAGCTCGTGGGGGTGCCCCGGCTGACGCACCTGCCGCCGGGGACGCGGCTGTTCTTCCCGGAGGACGCCACGCTGGTGATGGAAGGGGAGAACCTCCCCTGCGTGCAGCCGGGCCGTGTGATTGAAGCGCACCACCCGGACATGAAGGGGCTCGCGGGCCGCTTCGTGAAGGCCGCGTGGCAGAAGCGCGGGCTGGTGGGCTGGGTGGAGCGCCCGGGCCTCATCCGCGCGGGCGACGAGGTGCGCGTGATGCTGCCGCCGCCCGTGACGTACTCGCTGCCCTCCGCGCCGTCGGAGTCGGAAGCCGTGGGCTGAAAAGCAGCAGGCCCGGCAGGAGCGCCTTTCAGCGCATCCGACCGGGCCCTGCCGTGCTTCACGTCCGTGACGGAGGTGCCTACGCCTCCGGCGACTGGACGATGAGCTTCTCCTTGCCGCACACGTCGCAGCGCACGTGCACGAACAGGTCGTCGTCGCTGTCCTCGGGGACCTCGCCTTCGGGCACGCCCAGCTCCGCCTTGGCCAGCGCCGGCACCTTGGCCGGGATGTCCTGCGCCTTGAGCGACTGCACGTAGGTCATCTCGCGGTCGTGGCACTCGCGCACTTCCGGGCCCGACAGCCACTGCGGCTCCATGCCCTCCGGCAGCCGGCTGAGCAGCTCCAGGTTCGACACGGACTCCGCCAGGTACGCCAGGCGGCGCAGCCGCGCCTCCTCCGGCAGGGCCGCGAACACCTGGAAGCCCTCCAGCAGCGTCTGCCGGTCCTCACCCGTGGCCGCGTTCGCCAGCTCCAGCGACGCGTCCGCCGACTCCAGCGCCTCTTCCCAGTTGTTCTCCGGGTTGAAGCCCGCCTCCAGCAGCGACGAGTACAGCTGCGCGGCGGCCAACCGGCGGCGCACCTCGTGCACGTGCTCCACCACCTCGTGCGTCAGGCGCAGCTCCAAGAGCGCCCCCGTGGTGCGCGGATCAATGGAGCCCGTGAGGTCGTCCACCTCCACCTCGGTGCGCAGCTCGCCCTTGAGCTGCTTCGCCGCGGCGAAGCGGAACAGGGGCAGCACGCCCACCTCGCGCAGGTACACCGCCGCGACGTTGGCCTCCTTGCCACCCATGCGCAGCGCCTTCTGCGCGCGCTCCACCGCGCCGGGGTCCGCCGCGGGCTTCTTGTTCTCCAGCCGCGTCTTCACCGCCTCGCGGTAGAGCGTCTCCAGGGAGCTGCCCGGGGGCAGCCGCTGCGGCAGGAGCGGACGCAGGCCCGGCACGTCCAGCACCCAGAGCGGGGGAGCGCCCACGTGCTTGAGCGCCCGGAAGAAGAGCGAGCCCGGCGGGTCCTGCGGCCGGAACGGGGGCAGCTCGTCCGGGTGCGCGGAACCGGCGCCGTCCATCGCGCCGCCGCCACCGTGCGACTGGCCCATCATCTTCTCGCGCTGCTCCCGGGTGAACGCCGTGATGCCCTGCACCGGCGGGGGCGGGGGCGGCGGGGCTTCCTCGCCGTCCAGACCCGTCACGCGGTCCATGTCCACGTCGTCCATCTCCAGGTCGTCCAGACCCTTGGCGCCCGTGAAGTCACAGCGCAGGAGCTTGAGCTTCTCGAAGACACAGCCCTCCAGGTTGGCGCCGCGGAAGTCGCAGTCCTGCAGGCGGCCCCCGTGGAAGTAGGCGTTGGTGAGGTCCGTGTCCCGGAAGTTCATCTTCGACAGGTCACAGCGCTCCCACTCGGAGCCCACCAGCTCCAGTCCGGAGAGGTCCGCGTTGGCGGAGAACAGCTGCGTGAACGTGGCGCCCGTCTGACCGGTGGGGGCCTGGCCGGACTTGCGCAGCTTGTTCCATTCGGCGGAACCGTTCTGGAGCAGCTTCTCGATAGTTGGGGCTTTCGGCATGGACCGCGAATTATTCGTGTGGTCTGGTCCAGGCGCCAGCACAAATGATCGAGTACCGAATCGAAGCCGACACCGTCGGGATGCGGCTGGACAAGCACCTGCGCAAGCGGATGCCCAACGTCCCCGTCAGCCACCTCTTCAAGATGATCCGCACCAAGAAGGTGCGAGTGAACGGCAAGCGCGCGCAGCCAGAGCAGTTGCTTGCCGAAGGAGACGTGCTCACCATCCGCGGCACCGAAGAGCAGCTCACCCTGGCGGAGCGTCCGAAATCGGACCGTCCGCCCCCCCCGCCACCACCGGTAGACCCCTCCCGGCTGGTCATCCTGAAGGAAGACGACTGGCTCATGGCCGTGGACAAGCCCAGTGGCATGGCCGTCCATACCGGCAGCGGCATCACCGGGGGCACCCTGGTGGACTACGTGCGCGCCTACCTGGGCCCCAAGGCGACGCGGAATGACTTCACCGCCTCACCCGCCCACCGCCTGGACCGGGAGACCTCCGGCGTCATCCTGGTGGCCAAGCGCCGCCCGGCGATGGTGCATTTCACGGAAATCTTCACCCACGGCCACCCGAAGAAGCGCTACCTCACCCTGGTGAAGGGGAAGATGCCCAAGGATTCGGGCGTCATCGACCTGCCGCTCGCCGAGCACCAGCAGACGGCCGAGTCCAAGGCCCGTCGGGGAGTGAACATGCAGGCGGCCGTCACCCGCTGGAAGGTCGTGCGCCAGTCGAGCGACGCAGCCCTCCTCTCCTGCACCATCGAGACCGGGCGCACGCATCAGATAAGAAGGCACTTGGTCGCCGTGGGCCACCCGGTGGCGGGTGACAAGAAGTACGGAGACTTCGCCTTCAACCGCGACGTGCGGGCGCGCTGGGGGCTCAAACGTCTGTTCCTGCACGCCGAGCGCATCGAATTTCCGCACCCCGAGGATGGCAGGAAGGTCGTCGTGGAGACCCCAATGCCCCCTGAATTGATGGACGTGCTGAAGCGGGCGGCGCTCCTCTAAGCCTTGAGCCCAGGACTCGACAGAATACGCATGTCCGACCCGAAGATTGACCGCAGCCGCTCCAAGCTGGTGCTCGACGGCGTCCCGCCCAAGCGCAACATCCTCGTGCGCTTGATGAAGCTCGCCGCCGTGTTGGGCCTCATGGGCGCCACCGCGGCGGTGCTCGCCGTCGTGGGCGCCTACTACATCTTCTCCGACGGGCTGCCCGCCATCCCGAAGGTGGACGAGTACTGGCCGCCCATCGTCACGGAGGTCTACACCGACGACGCCGTGCTCGCGGGCGAGTTCTACAACGAGCGGCGCAAGGTGGTGCCCTACGAGCGCATCCCCAAGCGCCTCGTGCAGGCGTTCATCGCCAGCGAGGACTCCAGCTTCTTCGACCACTTTGGCGTGGACGTGCTGGGCACCACGCGCGCCGTCTCCAAGACGGTCATGACGAAGCTGGGCCTGCGCGCCGGCGGCGTGCAGGGCGGCTCCACGCTCACGCAGCAGACCGCGAAGGCGGTGCTCATCTCCGCGGAGGGCTACAAGGAGGCCACCGCGAAGACGCCCAAGCGCAAGATTCGCGAGGCCATCCTCGCCTTCCGGCTGGAGCAGGCGCTGACGAAGGAAGAGATTCTGTACCTCTACCTGAACAACGTCTTCCTCGGGCACCACAGCTACGGCGTGCAGAGCGCGGCGGAGAACTACTACCGCAAGGACGTGCGCGACCTGACGCTGGGGGAGATGACGCTCATCGCGGGCCTGCCCCAGGCACCCAGCCGCTACTCGCCGTTCCTGCGTCCGGAGGCCGCGAAGAAGCGCCGCTCGTACGTGCTGGGCCGCATGTTCACCGAAGGCATGATCTCCAAGGAGGAGCATGACCAGGCCAACGCGGAGCCGGTGAAGGTGTACCCGGTGGAGGACGTCTTCCACGAGTTCGCCCCGTACTTCGTGGAGCAGGTCCGCAAGGACGTGGTGGACCGCTACGGCAACCCCGTGCTCCTGAAGGAAGGCCTCAAGATCTTCACCACCATGGACAGCGAGCGGCAGCGCGCGGCGCAGGACTCCGTGCTGGACGGCCTGATGTCCGTGGACAAGCGCCAGGGCTGGCGCGGTCCGGTGATGCAGCTGGCCACCGAGCCCGAGCGCAGCGCCTTCATCGCCAAGGCCAAGAAGGCCATGGGCAAGGAAGAGCTCGTCGACAACCGCCTCTACGTGGGCGTCGTCACCCGCATCGACGACGACGGCAAGGGCGCGGACGTGCAGGTGGGGCCGCACCAGGGCCGGCTGCCGCTCCTGGGCATGCGCTGGGCGCGCAAGGTGAACCCGGAGAGCTACTACCCGGCGAGCATGATCACCTCCGTCAAGAAGGCCGTGGCGGTGGGTGACGTGGTGGTGCTGCGCCACGTGGTGAAGAAGGAGCTCACGGACGACCGGGAGCAGTGGGACAAGAAGCTCGCGGAGGACATCCCCGAGGAGGGCGTGAAGCTCTTCCGGCTGGAGCAGACGCCGGAGGCGCAGAGCGCGCTGGTGTCCATCGACCCGCATCGCCAGTACCTCACCGCGATGGTGGGCGGTTACGACTTCGACGACAACGAGTTCAACCGCGCGTTCCAGGCGTGCCGTCAGCCGGGTTCTTCCTTCAAGCCGTTCGTGTACTCGGCGGCGCTGGAGCAGCTGCAGTGGACGGAGGCCACCATCATCGTGGACTCGCCCATCGTGGAGCACGACCCGGACAACAAGGTGTCGTGGAAGCCGGCCAACTACAGCGAGGAGTTCGTGGGTGACGTGCTCCTGCGCACCGCGCTGGTGAACTCCATGAACATCCCCGCGGTGAAGACCTTCGGCGCGGTGGGCGTGCACAACATGGCGGATTGGTCCAAGAAGCTGGGCCTGACGACGCCCATGAACATGGACTTCTCCGCGGCGCTGGGTTCGTCCTGCGTGTACCCGTTCGACCTGGCGTCCGCGTACGCGACCTTCAACCGCTACGGCCGCAAGAAGCCCACGTACTTCATCCGCAAGGTGGAGGACCGCTTCGGCCGCACGCTGGAGGACCACACCGCGTTCGACGACGCGTGGGCGCCGCTCCAGGACCGCGTGGCCGCCGGCTACGCGCGCCTCTTCGAGCCGGGCGAGCAGGTGATGAGCGCGGAGACGGGCTTCATCCTCACGCACCTGTTGCGCGGCGTGGTGCTCCAGGGCACCGGCGGTCCCGCGCAGAAGCTGGGCAAGCCCGCGGCGGGCAAGACGGGCACGACGAACGACTCCTTCGACGCGTGGTTCGCGGCCTACACCAAGGACCTGGTGACGGTGGCGTGGGTGGGCTACGACTTGAACCCGCACCCGCTGGGCCGCTACGAGACGGGTGGCCGCGCGGCGCTGCCCATCTGGCTCAACTACATGAAGCGGGCGCTGGAAGGCCGGCCGCAGCCGGAGTTCTACCCCTGGCAGTCCATGCAGCTGGCGCGGCTCTACATCGACAAGAAGACGGGCAAGGTGTCCCACCCCGGCGCCAAGGGCGCGGAGCTGATGTTCTTCAAGAAGGGCACCGAGCCGAAGGAGGCCGTGCCCGACAAGAACCAGGTCGGCGTGGACCAGTTCATGATGGGCGCGCAGTAACCGTTCCGCGCGCCCCGTCCCAACGCAGTGCCCCTCAGGCGCCTTCGCGGAATGCACGCGAGGGCGCCTGATGTGCTTCCAGGGCCTTCCTCAGCGCGGCCACGTCCGGGCCCGCCTCCAGCACGGAGCGGGCGGCGGTGGGCAGCACCTGCCGCTCGCGGCCGGAGAAGAGCTTGGGCAAGTCGTTGAAGCCCGCGCCCTGCGAGCCGATGCCCGGCGTGAGCAGCAGCGCGCCGCCCAGCCGCTCCACCACGTCGCGGTCGGCCGGGGGCAGCGTGGCGCCCATCACCGCGCCCGCGGGCAGCACGCCGGGGCCTGCCTTCGCGTTGAGCTCGCGCAGGCCGTCCGCCACGGCCTGGGCCACGGTGCGGCCGTCACCGCCCACGGCGTTCTGCACGGGCACGCCTTCCGGGTTGGACGAGCGCACGACGACGAAGGCGCAGGCGCCGTGGGCCCGCGCGCGCTCCACCGTCTTCGCCAGCGCGCCCAGGCCCAGGTACGCGGTGAAGGTGGCGGCGTCCACGTCGTACGCGCTGCCCGGACCGAACAGCGATTCCGCGTAGGCGTCCATGGTGGACCCGATGTCGCCGCGCTTCACGTCCAGCAGCGTGAGGGTGCCCGCGGCGCGGAAGCGCTGGAGCACACGCTGGAGCACGGCGAGCCCCTGGGGGCCGTGGCGCTCGAAGAAGGCGCTCTGCGGCTTCACCACCGCGAGCGTGTCACCGGCCGCGTCGGCCAGCCGGTCGCAGAAGTCGGACAGGCCCTGCGCGGTGTCCGGCAGGTTCCAGCGGGCGAGCACGTCGCGGGACGGGTCCAGGCCCAGGCAGAAGGGGGAGCGCTCGTCGGCGAGCTTCGCGAAGCGCTGCGCGAAGGACGGGGGCGTTGTCACGGGCGGGGCTCCTCTCTCACTTCAGCCGGCGCGCGGTGGCGTCGAACAGCGGGTTGGGCATGGCCTTCAATACGCGCATGGACGTGGCCAGCTGCCAGGGGAAACTCACCTCCGTGGCGCCCGCGAAGATGCCCTTGCCCATGCGCTCCACCGCGTCCTCGGTCTCCATGAGGAAGGGCATGGGGAAGTTGTTCTTCGCGGTGAGCTCGCTCTTCACGAAGCCCGGGTAGACGCACGTCACCTGGACGCCGGTGCCCTTCAGGTCCACGCGCAGGCTCTCCAGGAAGGTGGCGAGGAAGGCCTTGGACGCGGAGTAGGCGGCGTGGCCCGCGAGCCCCCGCAGCCCCGCGAGGCTGGACACGCCCACGACGTGGCCCCGGCGGCGCTCCACCATCTGGGGCAGCACCGCGCACAGCGTGGCGGCGGCGCCGGTGACGTTGGTGTCGATGATGGCGCGCGTGCGCTCCCAGTCCATGCGCTTGCCGTGCGTGGGCCCGCCGATGCCGGCGTTCGCCACCACCAGGTCCAGCCCGCCGCACTCCGCGTCGATGGCGCGGATGCGCTCCTGCGAGGCCTCCGCGTGGTTGACGTCCATGACGACGGGCTCCACCGCCGCGCCCGCGGCCAGGGCCTCCGCGGCCAGGGCCTGCAGCTGTGACAGCCGCCGTCCCGTCGCGAACACGCGCACGCCGTGCTTCGCCAGCCACAGGGCCAGTCCACGTCCCAGCCCGCTCGAGGCGCCAGTCACCAGCGCCGTCCGGTAGGTCATCTCCGCCATGCCGTCCTCCAGGGGTGTCGCAGCGGCCCGCCTTGTCGCACGGTTGCGCGCCCGAGGGCACGCAAAACCCCTTCCCCTCACCGCGGGACGAGGTGCCCCTTTCCGCGTGTGGACACCTTGGAGGACCCGGGGCGGGGATTCTTCAGGAGTGTGCGGCGCATGGCCTGGTGGAACTGCATCCTCGTGGTGGACGACGACCTGGACCTGCTCCGGGCCTACAAGGAAGCGCTGGAGCTGGACGGCCACGAAGTGGTGCTGGCGCGAAATGGCTTCCAGGCGCTGCGCCTCCTGAAAGAGGGGCTGCGTCCGGCGCTCATCCTGTTGGATTTGATGATGCCGGGGATGAACGCGTGGTCGTTCCGCCTGCGGCAGCTGGACGACCCGGCGCTCGCCTCCATCCCGGTCATCGTCCTGTACTCACAGGACGCGGGCACCCGCGCGATGAATGCCCTGGGCGTGAAGTGCCTCCTGGAGAAGCCGGTGGACCTGGGCGTGCTTCTGGGCACGGTGGCGGCCTACGTGCGGCCCCCCGGCGACTCGGCCCATCCGCACCCGTGAGGAACCTAGCGGAACGGGGGGACCGGCTGGCCCCTGAACCACTCCGTTGCGTTCATCAGGTGCAGGTCGTGCTTGCCGGGCCGCAGCTCGATGCCGCCCGTCACCGCGCCCAGCGACGCCAGCACGGCGCCCGTCATGTTGCCCTGCACGAGGTCCAGGTGGCCTTCGAGCTTGAAGCCGTCCCCCTTCGCCTTCAGCTCGCGCAGCTGGAGCCCGCGCTCGTCAATCTGCACCTGGCCCGTCACCTCCACCTTCGGGATGTTGAGCAGCGAGGTGAGGAAGCCGGGCAGCTTCTTGGACGAGGTGATCAGCGCGACCAGGGGCTGCGTGTCGGTGAGCTGGCTTGCGAAGCGCGCCTTCAGCACCGTGGGGGACAGGGTGAGGCTTGCGCGGGGCAGGGTGAAGTTCCCGCTCCAGCCGCGGATGGGCACGTTGCCGTTGGAGGACACCTGGCTCAGCCGCAGCGTCGTCCCGCTCAGGCCCAGGTCCGTCATGTCCCAAGACAGTTGCCTCGCGTCCACCTCCACCTCCGCGCGCAGGAGGACCTTGTTCTGCCCCATGCGTCCGGAGACGAGGTCCGTGTCCATGCGCAGCTCCAGGGCGTTGCGCGCCTTGGCGCTCTTGGACGGCTCCTCGCTGCGCACCGTCACGTGGCCGGAGTCGATTTCGAGCGTCTGGCCCAGCCACGGATTGAGCACGCGCAGGTCCAGGGGCTTGCTCTTCGCCACGTGCAGCGCGGGCTCCAGGTCCAGGCCGGGCTGCCCTTCACGCTTCCGGGCCCGCACGGTGAGGGCCACCTCCGGCACCTCCACGTCGTTCCCCTTGGCGCCCGACACTCGCACCGGCGCGAACGCGAGCCGCAGCGAACCGGACGGCGGCCCCTGCTGCTCCGGGGGCATGGAGGCTTCCAGGCTCCATGGGGCCCGGGCGCGCACGGGCCCCGCGCGCAGGTCTAGCTCCGCGCCGGACGCCTTCAGCTGGCTGCCCGGCTCCAGGGTGTTGCGCTGCATGCGCACGTCCAGCTCCACCCTTCCGGCGCCGCCGCGCAGGGACACGGGGGCGCTCGCGCCCAGCTGGTCGTTGATCCAATCCAGGGGCAGCACGTCGATGCGCGTCTTCACCTGACCGCTGAGGGCCTTGGAGAGGTCGTAGCCCTTGCCCTGCTGGAAGGGCGCGTCGAGCAGGGCGCGCGAGTCGAACGCCTCCAGCCTCGCGACGCGCTTGCCGTCCACGTCGATGAAGCCCTCGGCCACGCGCACCGAGGGCAGATCCACCTGGAGCCGTTCGCGGGACTGGAGGTTCAGCGTGCCGGTGACGTCCAGCGCGCCCGTGAAGCGCACGCGGCTGAAGTCCAGCTCGCGCACCTCGTGCAGCGTGACGTCCTTGAGGTGGATGACCCAGGGCTTGCTGTTCGGGCCGGACGGCTGTTCGGGCACGCCGGACGGCTCCAGGTGGAAGCTGGCGCCATGCCCGTCGATGCCGTCCACGTCCACGCGCTTTCGCAGGAGGCCCGTGAGCGACATGCCCGCCTCCAGCGCGTCCACCTCCACCTTCCACCAGACGTCCGCGTCCTGCTGGGTGAGGGTGAAGCCCTTCAAGTGGAGCCGGCCCACGGGCCACAGCCACCACGCGCGCTGCCACGTCAGCTGCGTGCGGTCCGTCGCGCGGCCCATGATGGCCTGGGTGACGCCCGTGTTGAGCGCGACGTTGATTGCGACCTCCAGCACCGCCACCGCCACCAAGGCCCACAGGGCGACGCGGCGCCAGCGCCTGCCGTTAGGGGCTGCGTCCTGCACGTCCGGGGGAGGGGAGACGGTCATGTCGCGAGGTTCCGGGAAGGGGCCCTGGATGACTCATCCTCCCGGGACGCACAAGGCGTGTTTCCTGGCGAAGCTGGATTAGAAACACCGTCCATGGACCAGGCCACCCGCGACCACTTCGCCAACCTGCGCAGCACGGACGCGGACTCCCGCTATGCCTCCTTCCGTCACATCATGGACGTGACGGGGGCGAAGGTGGACTGGGCCGCCGAGGTCTGGGACGGGCTGCTGGCGCTGCTGAAGGAAGGAGACAACCACCAGCGCGCCATCGCCGCGCAGGTGCTGGCGAACCTGGCCAAGAGCGACACCGAAGGGCGGATGCTCAAGGACCTGGACCGGCTCATCGCGGCGACGAAGGACGAGAAGTTCGTCACCGCGCGGCACTCGCTCCAGTGCCTCTGGCGCGTGGCCACCGCGAGCGATGCCCTGCGCAAGGCGGTGGCGGACAAGCTGAAGAAGCGCTTCAAGGAGTGCGCCACGGAGAAGAACGGGACGCTCATCCGCTACGACATCCTGGAGGTCCTGCGGAAGACGCATGACGCCACGCCGGACCCGGCGCTGCCCCCCCTGGCCTTCTCGCTCATCGCCCTGGAGGAGGACCCGAAGTACCAGAAGAAGTACTCGGGTCTCTGGAAGGACCTGATGCCGAAGCGCGGCGCGAAGGCGTAGCTCCCGCCTCCGCGCCGCAGCCGGTCCTCAGTGGACGGGGGCGGCGCCGTTCTCCATCGTCGCCATGATCTGGTCGATGGAGAAGCTGGACGGGTGCTGGCGTGACGGGAACTTCCGGAAGGTGGCCAGGAACCGGCCCACCATCGCCTGCGCGGGCACGAGGACGAAGGCGCGGTCGAACATCCAGGTGAAGTAGCCGACGGAGTCCTCGGAGCGCTCCAGTGGATCCGCGCGCAGGTCGAAGATGAGCGGGACGCGGCGGGTGGTGAAGGGCTGCGACCACACCTCGATTCCCTTGGCGTTCTGCTCCTCGAAGACGAGCTTGAAGCGCTTGTAGCGCATGGCGACCAGCTCGCCGTCGTCGCCGAAGTAGTAGAATTCGTCGCGGCGGGTTTCGCCCTGGCCCGACAACAGCGGCGTCTGGTCGTAGCCGTCCAGGTGGACATGGAAGTGCTTGGCCCCGGCGTCATGGCCGTTGAGCATCTTCTGCACGATGTCCGGATCGCCCGCGTCGGCGAGCAGCGTGGGCAGCCAGTCCTCGGAGGAGAACATTTCGTTGATCTGCGTGCCGGGCTTCACCACGCCCGGCCAGCGCACGACGCACGGAGCACGGAATGCGCCCTCCCAGTTGGTGTCCTTCTCCCCGCGGAAGGGCGTCATCCCGCCGTCCGGCCAGAAGCTCGTCATCGCGCCGTTGTCGGTGGTGTAGACGACGATGGTGTCGTCCGCGATGCCCAGCTGATCCAGCTTGTCGAGCAGCCGCCCCACGTGGCCGTCGTGCTCCACCATGCCGTCCGGGTACAGCCCGAAGCCCGTCCTGCCCTGGGACTCCTTCCTCAGGTGCGTGTGGATGTGCATGCGGGTGGTGTTGAACCAGATGAAGAAGGGCTTCTGGTCCTGCTTCGCGCGGTCGATGAAGTCCAGGGTGGATGCCATGAACTCGTCGTCCACGGTCTCCATTCGCTTCTTCGTGTAGCCCATGACGCCCAGGTTGTAGGCGCTGAGGTTCCAGTAGCCGATGTCGTCACCGAAGATGACCAGGATGTTGGGCTTCTTCTTCGCGGGCTTCGTCGCCATGCGTGCACCCTCCGGAGTCTTGTGTTGCGGCCAGGGGTGGAGACGCGCCGGACTCTGGACAACCGGAAGGGAGCAGCGTGGCGGGCGGCGGGCGTGTCTGGAAGTCATTGCCTGGAGGGACATGGGTCCACACCGTCCTGGGGAACCCCCTGGAGAAGGACCGGTGCGCCGATGGGAATCGCGGGCCGCAAGGGACCCATCGAGGCGCTTCGCAACCTGACCCTGTCGCTTCAGCAACTGGCGGCGACCGAGATTGCGACTGGCGTGGTGCGTGGCACGGCCGATGGGATCCGCAAGGAGGTGCCGGAAATCGACGGGCAGCTGCATACGCTGCTCCAGGACGTGCTCACGGTGCTGGGCCGCCTGGCGCACGAGGCCGCCAAGCGCGAGCACGGGGAGCCGGTGGATGCCACCCATGCGCTCGCGGAGGCGGCCATGGAGGGCGCGCTGAAGGCGCTGGAGCGGGAGTGGAACGAAGGCGGCCTGCCCCTGCATGGCCTCATGGTGCGCCTCAACCATCTCTTCGACGAGGTGGTGAGCTTCGCGCACTCCCGCACGGATGAGATCCGCACGCCCGGAGAGCGGGCGCAGGTGATGGCCCAGGGCGTGGTGAAGGCGGCCACGGAGCAGCTGCACGACTCCCTGCCCGGCATCATGGAGGACGCACGCGGCCTGGCGCCGCTGGGAGAGGAGGTGGCCTCGAAGGTGGGCCGGGGGCTGGTAGAGGGGGTCGAAGGCAAGCTGCGAGAGGACTCCGGCCTGCTGCTGGGGCTGGTGGAGCGGGCAGGGCAGGGGCTGGTGAGGGGAGTCGCCGCGGGCGTGCGCGAAGAGCTGGCCGCCAGCCCCGCGGCATCCGGCGAGGCGCTGGGGCATGCATTGGAGGCACTCGCCGAGCGCGCCGCCTTCGCGACCGTTCGAGGGGCGGGGAGTGCGCTCACGCAGGAGGAGCTCCACTGGCGGGAGGCGCCACGCAACCAGGACCTGTTGCGGCGCACGAGCCGGGAGATCACGGCCGGTGCGCTGGAGGCACTGGGGGCGCGGTTGCGACGGCCCCTGCTGGCCCTCGCGGGCGTGGGCAGCGCGCTCGTGGCGCTGACCGTGCTGTCCTCGCGGCGCCACGCGTGACGTCGCAGGCCTGGGTTCAGGCTATGGAGCCGGAAGAGGGCTCCAAATGCTTGCACGTGGGTGGTGGGTCGTTCTGCTGGTCGCGTTATCGGGCTGTGGCGGTGTCCGGCCGGTCGTGACGTTGGACATGGGGGCGGGCCGGAAGGCGACTTTCGTTCCTCGCCAGGACGCCCGGGTGGTGGAGCTGGACGAAGCCAGAGCCTCGCTCAAGGAGCGCGTCCGGCCGTCTTCCCGTCCACAGCAAGCCGCCCGTGACTTGTTCCAGATGGAAGCTCGCAGTGGCTCCGGGCGCGGTCGCGATGGCGGCCCAGGGGCAAGGCGGAGGGAGTCCTCCATCCGCTCCCGGTGTCAGGTCCTGGGGCTCGTTCAGCGGCTTCAAGCAGGCCATGGGACCCGCGGGCGCCGGCAAGCAGTGGCACCACATCGTCGAGCAGACCCCCGGCAACGTGGAGCGGTTCGGTCCGCATGCGCTGCACAACACGGACAACGTCATTCGCCTGGATGCTCGGTTGCATACGCGCATCAGCGGTATCTTCTCTGCCATCCGCCGCGACCTGACCCGGTCGTCCACGATGACCGTGCGTCAGTGGCTGAGCACCCAGCCCTTCGAGGAACAACGCCGATTCGGGATGCTGGCCTTGGAACAAGTCATGAAGGGAGCCTGGTGATGGAGTTGAAGGAACTCGTCGAACAGTTCGCGCACCATGTCTCCGCGCAGGGCGACTGCATTCGGGATGGAGACTCCAAGAAGGGCAACAAGCACGCCCGGAAGTACGGAGCTGCCTTGGATGCGCTGCTTGCGCAGGGAGATGCCGGACGGGAGGCGCTAACGGTCTTGCTGAAGCATCCCCGCGCGGACGTGCGAGGCATGGCCGCATCGTTCCTGCTGCGCCACCGAACGGAGGAATCGAAGGCGGTGTTGGAGGCCATCGCGGCGGAGGGAGGCCTGGCCGCAATTGGCGCCATCTTGAACCTCCAGCGCTGGGCTGAAGGCACCTGGTCGCTCGATCCGGGGTGAGCGGCCTCCGGTCCACCTCAGCGGACACACGCGTGCGACCCGCGTTCCGTGGCGACGGCCTCCACTTCCTCACCAGCTTCAATCCCGGGCGCGGCACAGGCGGGGGGATGGACACATGGCGGGAGCCCGGACACGTTGGTTGCTGTTCGGGCTCATGGGGGGCCTGTGCTGCGCCGCTTCCTCCTTCGCTCAAACGCCGGAGGCTCCCGCCCGTGGCGCGGGAGCCTCCGAGCAGGACCTGGCCAAGGCCACCCAGAACCCCGTGGCCGACCTCATCAGCGTGCCCCTCCAGAACAACCTGGACCTGGGCATCGGGCCGTTCAACCGCGCGCGCAACACGCTCAACATCCAACCCGTGGTGCCGGTGAAGCTCACGCCCCGCTGGTCGCTCATCAACCGCGTCATCCTGCCCCTCACCTGGCAGCCGGACGTGGCCGCGGACTCCGGAGGCACTTTCGGCCTGGGAGACACGTCCGCCACCTTCTTCATCTCGCCCCGGAAGCCCGGCGCGCTCATCTGGGGCGTGGGTCCGGCGCTGCTGCTGCCCACCGCGACATCGGACGTGCTGGGCACCGGCAAATGGAGCGTGGGCCCGTCCGTCGTGGCGCTGCTCCAGCCCGACCCGTGGACCTTCGGCGTGCTGGCCAACAACGTCTGGTCCGTCTTGGGCTCCGGCGACCGCCCGGCCGTCAACCAGCTGCTGCTCCAGTACTTCATCAACTACAACCTGCCGAAGGGCTGGTACCTCACCTCCGCGCCCATCCTCACCGCGAACTGGGAAGCGGACGGCGACCGCTGGGTCATCCCCTTCGGCGCGGGTGTGGGCAAGGTCACGAAGCTGGGCAGGCAACCCATCAATGCGTCCATGAGCGCGTGCTGGAACGCGGTGCGCCCGGACGCGGCCCCGGACTGGCAGCTCCGCGCGCAGCTCGCCTTCCTGTTCCCGGAAGGCAAACCCCAGCAGGCTCCGCCGCCCCCCACTGACGGCCTGCCAAAGCGAGCGCTCCACACCGCGTTGTGAGGGCTCCTCTTCGTTCCCACCGTCCTGATGTCTGGGATTTCACGGGACAGGGGGCAGCCATGGAACGACGCGCGTGGAAAAGACAGGCCTGGCTCCTCTGGGCGCTCGCACTGACGTTCGCCGTGCCCCTCCAGGCGCTGGCCGCGGATCCGCTGCCATCCTGGAACGACGGACCGGTGAAGCAATCCATCGTCGACTTCGTCACCCGCGCCACCACCGAGGGCGGCCCCGGCTACATCCCGCCGGAGGAGCGCATCGCCACCTTCGACAATGACGGCACGCTCTGGCAGGAGCAGCCCGTGGTGCAGGGCGCCTTCCTCCTGGAGCAGGTGAAGGCCCGCGTGAAGGAGGACGCGTCGCTCGCGAAGCGGCAGCCCTTCAAGGCCGTGCTGGAGGGCGACGTGGCCCTGCTCCGTTCCATGGACGAGTCCCAGTTGATGGAGCTGGCCACCGCCACCCACGGCGGCAGGACGCAGGAGGAGTTCGCCCGCGAGGCCCGCGCCTTCTTCCAGTCCGCCCGCCACCCGAAGCTGGGCGTGCCGTACACGCGGCTTGCCTACGCGCCCATGCTGGAGCTGCTCCAGTACCTGCGCGCCAACGGCTTCCAGACGTGGATCTCCTCGGGCGGCGGCATGGACTTCATGCGCGTCGTCTCCGAGGACACCTACGGCATCCCGCCCCAGCAGGTCATCGGCAGCAGCCTGAAGGAGAAGTTCGACGAGGGAAACGGCCACCCGGTGCTGCGGCGCGAGGCCCGCCTGGACCACCTCAACGACAAGGCAGGCAAGCCGGTGGGCATCGAGCAGCACATCGGGCGGCGGCCCGTGTTCGCGGCGGGCAACGTCCGCTCGGGCGGCGACATCCAGATGCTCCAGTACACGAAGGAGCAGCCGCGGCCCGGCTTCGCCCTGCTCATCGACCACGACGACGCGGAGCGCGAGTTCGCCTACCAGGAGAAGAACGGCGCGTCGCTGAAGGCCGCGCGAGAGGGCGGCTGGACCGTGGTCAGCATGCGCCAGGACTGGAAGCGCGTCTTCCCGGAGGGACGGTGATGGGTGACTTGCAGGCCTTCATCGGGCTGATGATTTCGACCTTCATCGTCGCGCTCGGGTTGTCCCAGGGCCTGTCGTGGCACCTGGGGGACCTGGGCTGGGGCGTGCGGCAGCCGGCGTTCGCGCGGGGCCTGGGCGTGAGCCTCGTCGGCGTGCCGCTGCTGGCCATCCTCGTGGTGAAGGTGCTGCCGGTGCCTCCCATCGCGGCGGGCGTCATCGTACTGATGGCGTTCTGTCCGGGGCTGCCCATGGCGCTCAACGTCGTGTCCCGGGAGAAGGGCAACCTGGCGCTGTCCCTGGCGCTGTCCATCACCCTGTCGGTCGTCGCCATCGTGTTGCTGCCGTGGTCGCTGAAGCTGCTGGCGCAGCTGTTCCCCCTGGTCATCCAGCCCCCGCCGTACCGGGTGATCGTGTCGCGGGTCATGCTCCCGTTCCTCGTGCCCTTCGTCCTGGGCGTCGGCCTCAAGAAGCTGTCACCTGTCTGGGCGCTCCGGCTGCACAAGCCGGTGAAGATCTACTTCAACATCGCCCTGTTGGTGGCCGTGGTGGCCCTGGTCGCCGCCAGCTTCCCGCTGCTGAAGCACTTCCACTTCTGGGGGTATGTCGCGATGGGGGTGGTGACGCTGGGCTCCGCGGCCCTGGGCCACGTAGCGGGACGGCCCCGGCCCGGGGACCGCACGTCGCTGGCCGTCTCCGCCACCTTCGGCAACCCCGCCTTCGCCTTCTGCCTGGGGGGCAGCACCTACTCCATGAAGACCCTGCTGGGCGCCATGGGGCTGTACCTCATCCTCCGCACCGTGGCGCTGGTGCCGTACCTGCTCTGGAACCGGCGCCACCAGGCGTCCGAGCGCGGAGGCGGACCATCGCTGCCGACGGGCAGGCGGGCCTCCGCGAACCCGTGAGCCCCTTCGTGTCGTGGAGCCGATGCGCGCAACGCACCCCGGGTGGGTGATGCCGTGAGGCGCGGGTGCCTCCACCCTTCCTTGCATCCGGGGGACCAAGCCCACGGGACGCGACGGGCGCCGGGGCGCCGGGGGGGAGATGGCCATGCTGCGCACCAAGGCCACGCCCGGAGAGGTCCTGCGGCGGGTGCTCCCGGGCCTCGAGCAGGCACGGACGTATGAGCGGCGCTGGCTGCGCGCGGACGTGCTGGCCGCCATCACCGTGGCCGCGATGCTCATCCCCCAGGGGCTGGCCTACGCCCAGATTGTCGGCGTGCGTCCCGTGGCGGGGTTGTACGCGGGCGCCTTCGCGATGCTGGCCTACGCGCTGTTCGGCCCGTCGCGGCACCTGCTGATGGGACCGGAGGCGGGTGCGGCCATCCTGACCGCGACGGCGCTGGCCCCGGTGGTGGGGGCCGGCGGGCCGGAGCGGCTGGCGTCCCTGGCGGCGCTGCTCGCGTTGATGGTGGGGGGCGTGAGCCTGCTCGGCGGGCTGTGCCGGGCGGGCGCGCTGGCGGACTTCCTGTCGCGGCCCATCCTCATCGGCTACATCAACGGCGCGGCGCTCATCATCATCGGCAGCCAGCTGGCCCGGATGTTCGGGCTGGAGCGCGGGTCGAACGAGTTCGCGGGCCAGCTCCAGGAGGTGGCGGCGAACGTGGGCCACACGCACCGGCCCACGCTGCTCCTGGGGCTGGGCATCGTCGCGGCGCTGGTGGCCATGCGCCGCTTCCTTCCGCGCTGGCCCGCGCCGCTGGTGATGGTGGCGCTCACCACGCTGGCGGCCGGGTCCTTCCAGCTGGAGCACGGCGGCGTGAAGGTGGTGGGGCCCATCGCGGCGTCAGCCCCCGCCTTCGGCCTGCCCTCCTTGCGCTTCGAGGACGTGCGCACGCTCCTGCCAGCGGCCTTCAGCCTCGCGCTGGTGAACTACGCCAGCTCCGTGCTCACGGGCCGCGTCTACGCGGACCGCTTCGGCTACCGGTTGGACACCCACCAGGAGTTCTTCGGCCAGGCGGCGGCCAACCTCCTCACCGGCCTCACGCAGGGCTTCCCGGTGACGGGCAGTGCCTCGCGCACGGCGGTCAACGTGTCCATGAAGGGGCGCACGCAGCTCGTCGGCGTGGTCGCGGCGGCGGGGGTGGGGGTGTTCACGCTGTTCCTCACGCCGCTGCTGTCGAAGCTGCCCCTGGTGACGCTGGGGGCCATCGTCATCGTCGCGGCGGTGTCCCTGCTGGAGGTGGAGCCGCTCGTGTGGCTCTGGCGGGTGCGGCCGGTGGAGGCGGTGCTCGCGGTGGTGACCACGCTGGGCGTGCTCTTCCTGGGCATCCTCCTGGGCATCCTCATCGCGGTGGCGCTGGCGCTGGTGGACCTCATCCGCCGCGCGGCGCACCCGCACGACGCCGTCCTGGGCGAGCGCGAGGGCATGCCCGGCTGGCACGACGTGGAAGGCCACGCGGACGCGGAGACCATTCCCGGCCTCGTCGTCTACCGCTTCGACGCGCCCCTCTTCTTCGCCAACGCCCGCTTCCTGCGCGAACAGGTGCGCCATCTGGTGGCCGCGTCCCGCCAGCCGGTGCGCTGGTTCGTGCTGGACGCGTCCTCCGTGTTCGACCTGGACGTCACCGCCGCGGACAGCCTGGAGGAGGTGTGTCACGAGCTCACGGGCGAAGGCATCGTCTTCGCCGTCGCCCAGGCGCGCGCGCCGATGCGCCGGATGCTGAAGCGCTCCGGGCTGGCCGCGCTGATTGGACAGGACCTGCTCTTTCCCACGGTGGGCGCGGCCGTGCGCGCCTACCTCGAAGCGCGAGACGGCGCGCGGGCCACCCACGACGGCGAGCCCCTCTCATCGACACAGGTGCACTGACGCCATGACGTCAATCCATTGCAGGGCCCGAGGTGGCACGGTGACGGGCGCGGTGCTGGGACTGCTGCTGTCCGCGACGGCGCTGGCGCAGGACGCGCACTACAACACGCGGCAGTTCGGCAACCGGGCATGGCTGCTGGGCGGCGCCTTCGTGGGCAACCCGAACGACATCAGCGCCGTCTATTACAATCCCGGCGCGCTCGCGCTGCTGGCCGCGCCGGAGCTGGAGCTCACCGGCAGCGTGTACGAGTACTCGCGCCTGAACGTGAAGGACGGGCAGGGCCAGGGGCGGAGCCTGGCCGACTCCAACGTGGACGTGCTGCCGTCGTTGCTCGCCGGCTCGCTGCGCTTCGGCTTCCTGGGGAAGTCCCGGCTCGCCTACTCGGTGCTCACGCGCCAGGGCTTCGCCTACAGCCTGCAGACGCGCGGTACTCGGACGGGCACGGACCTGGGCGGCGTGCAGGGCCTGGACTCACTGTCCTCGGACGTGCGCCTGGACCAGAACGTGAGCGAGTACTGGACGGGCCTTTCGTGGGCCACCCCCGTCACCAAACACCTGGGCCTGGGGTTGACGCCGTTCGTCGCGACCCGGCACCACGAGCTGCGCTTCCAGACGCTCGCGCAGGGCTCCGGTGCCGCGGGCCAGCAGCTGCTGGCGACCCTGGGCCGCGACCTGGAGTTCGACCACGTCCGGGTGTTGTTGAAGCTGGGCGCCAGCTACCAGCACGGCCCCTGGGCCGTGGGGCTCAGCCTGACGACGCCCAGCCTGGCCCTCTGGGGCCGGGGCTCCGTGGGGTTCGAGCGCGCCGTCCAGTCCCAGGGGTTCAACACGAACGCGCCCGCGCCCGTGTTCAACTACCAGGACGACCTGCCGGCGCACTTCCGCAGCTCCTGGTCCGCGGCGCTCGGGGTCAGTCGCAGCTTCGGCTCGACCACGCTGTACGCGTCCCTGGAGGGCTTCGCGCGCGTCTCCTCCCTCACGCTGGTGGACACCGAGCCCATCGCGCCGCGCGACTCCGAGGAGGTCATCGACGGGGACTACGCCTTCGCGCTCAAGGGGGTGCTCAACGGGGCGCTGGGCGTCGAACAGCCGCTGGGGAAGCGGATCCGGGTGTACCTGAGCGGGCACACGGACTTCAGTGCCCTGGACGCGACGGCGCGGACGAACGCGCTGCTCGGGGGCTGGGACCTGTACCACGTGGCCTCGGGTGTCCACTTCCTCCTGGGCCGCTCGCGCTTCACGCTGGGCGCCAACCTGGCGTGGGGAAGCAAGGAGACAGACCGGTTCTCGGACACGCTCCAGCAGCTGGGCCTGTCCGCCTCCACGCGCACCCAGGACGTCCGCTTCTTCCAGGCCACGCTGCTGGTGGGCGCCAGCTTCTCCTTCAAGGACACGCGGAGCCCGGGCGCCAAGGCTGGCGGGGAAGAGGTCCCCGTGGCGGACTCTCCATGACGCGGGAGCCGGAGGTGGACGAGGACACGGCCTCCGCCTTCCTGCTGGAGCTGGCGAAGGCGCTGCACCTGGCCTACCAACCGTCGCTGCTGGTGGAGGCGCGCGTGCGCAGGGCGGCGAAGGCGTGGGGCCTGGACGTGGAGGTCTTCACGCTCCAGAGCCTGGCGATGACGGAGGTGCTGTCCCCGCGGCGCTTGTACGTGGTCTTCGAGCGGCTGCCCCTCAACCCGCACTTGAACCTGGTCCGGGCCGGGGCGCTGCTGCGGCTGGCGGACGCCATCCCCGAAAGAGGCGTGCGGTTGCCCGAGGCCCGCGCGGAGCTGGAGCGCATCCTGAAGACACACCCGCCGTATCCGGAGTGGCTCGTGTTCGTGGCCTACGGCGTCTATGGCGTGGCGGTGGCGGCGCGGGTGGGCGG
>NZ_RAWK01000114.1 GCF_003612165.1 Corallococcus aberystwythensis
TCCGGGTGGCGGGCATCACCGTGGCGGGGGCCGTGGCCACGGGGCGCGAGGCGGGGGTGTCCCGGCTCATGAAGGGCGAGGTCTTCGGCGATGAGGACTGGCGCGCCTTCGCCGAGGCCTCGCGCGCGGTGAACGAGGAGCTGCTGCGCCTGTCGGAGCGGGAGGCCGCGAACGGGGCGAAGCTCCTCCTCTGGTCCGAGGGGAACGCGGTGGTGCTGACCGGGGAGCTGGACGCGCTCATCGCCCGGGGGAGCGCGCTGGCGCGTGAGCGGGGCGTGTGGCTCGGCATGTCGGTGGCGAGCTTCACGCCCGAGGTGGAGCGGATGCTGCGCAACGAGCTCATCCTGGTGGGGCCGGATGGCGCGGTGGCGTGGCGCTACGTGAAGTCCCGGCCGGTGCCGGGGTGGGAGGCGGAGCACTCCATCCCAGGCAGCGCGGCGCCGGCGGTGAGCCAGGCTCCCGGCGTGGGAGTCCTGGGGGGCGCCATCTGCTTCGACGGAGACTTCCCGGGAGTGTTCGCCAGCACCGCGGAGCAAGGGCTCGAGCTGCTCCTGCTGCCGTCGAGCGACTGGGAGGGCATCAGCCCGCTGCACACGCGGCAGGCGGTGTTCCGCGCGGTGGAGCAGGGCTTCAGCATGGTGCGGCAGGTGAACCAGGGGCTGTCCGTGGCGGTGGACGGCTATGGACGCGTGTATGGCGAACTGGACCACTTCACGGCGCAGGAGCGGGTGCTGCGCGCGGAGCTGCCGGTGGGCCGGGTGTCCACGCTCTACGCGCGCATCGGAGACTCGGTGGGGCTGCTCTCCGGGCTGGTCGCGCTGGGCTGGGTGCTCGGGGCCTCCGTCCAGGGGCTGGTCGCGCGGCGACGAAACCCCGGGAAGGCCACGGAAGCGCGGGTCGCGCCCTGAAGCACAGTCCCTGGTTCGGGGACCAGGCGGGGCGGACCTGCGACGATTCGCCCATCGTGCTGCTGGAGTGAAGGAGCCCGGCGCGGGCGGTGACGGACGCCACCGCCCGCTTCGGTCCTTCAGGGACTACTGGACGGTGTACGCCACCGTGCCGCTGCAGCTCCCGCTGCTGTAGCAGCCGGCGCGGAGCTGGTAGGTGCCCGCCGTCGTGGCCTTGAAGCTCGCGTAGGACAGCGTGCCGCAGGCGTCGTCGTTCGAGACCACCTGGGTGGCTCCGTTGTACAGGCGCAGGTACGTGTCACCCGTGCCGGAGGCGCCCGGCACCGTGCAGGTGCCGAACTTGAGGGTCTGCCCGGCGGCCAGGGTGACGTTGTGGTTGACGGTGTTCTGGTTGGCGCTGTTGGTGTTGGTGGCGGTGAAGGTGAACGTCACCGGCGTCGGGGGCGGCGGGTAGCCCGCGCACAGGCGCGTGCTGGTCGCCACGCCGCAGTACTCGTCGATGGCCGGCCGGACGTAGGTGATGTCCTCGCCGCGGCAGCCCGTCTCCGTGCAGGTGTTGACGACGTTGCAGCTCCCGTTGGTCTTGTAGTCGGTCTCGCCGCGCACCAGGATGCCGGCCACCGTGTAGCCGTTGTTCTCGTACACGCCCGAGCCCGAGTTGCCGCCGAACGTGTCCGTGGTGCCCACGAAGTAGTCCAGCGTGCCCGCGCGCGCGTCACGCACCTTGCCTCCCGAGTCGATCTTGAAGGGGATGCCGCTGCCCGAGCCGATGACCGTCACGTTGGTGCCCACGGGCAGCGCGGCGTTGCCCGCGCGAATGGGGGCGGGCGTGAAGCGCGGGGTGGCCGGCCGGTCCAGCCGGACGACGGCGAAGTCCAGGTTGCGACCGCCCACCGTGGCCTGCTGGCGCGCGACAATCGCCTGGCAGGAGAAGATGTCCGCGGTCGTCACCGTCTGCATCGTGCCGGCGGCGGTGCGGTAGAAGTTGAAGACGAAGCGCGTGCTGGTGCAGGCCGACGCGCTGGTGATGCAGTGGCCCGCCGTGAGCACCAGGTCATCGTCGATGAGCGTGCCGGAGCAGAAGGCCGGGGTCAGGTCGTCCAGGAAGCGCTCGGAGGTGCAGAGGTTGTTCGCGGAGCGCAGCGTGGACGCGTTGAAGGTGACGCTGTTGGGGTTGGTCGCGTTGAAGTCCGAAGGGTTCATCAGCGCGACGGTGGACTGCTGAGCGCGGGCGCGCAGCGTGGCGTTCGCGTGCGCGTACACATCCGTGCGGTTGTCAGTCCCGTAGACGACAGGCTGCTTCTCCGTGCCCAGGGGAGCGTTGTCGGTGGGCTCGGTCTCGGGCGCCGGACCACAGGCCACGAGGGAAAGGGTACACAGCAGCGTGCCGAGCAACGTCCTACGGCCGGAAGTCCGGTGGATTCGCATGTGCTGAACGCTCCTTGAGGGTGAGGAACGCATGCTCGCCCCAACCATGCGCTCTCCGCAAAGTTTCATTAACCAGGATTGGTGGTGGAGCAGGAAATCCCGACAGGGGTGAGCGGCGGCTCAGTTACACCCCTGGCTCGACAGCCAGTTCACGCCGCGGGTCCGCTCGGTCGTGCCGTTCGTCCCGCCGCCGTCCGTGTTGGAGAAGGACATGGACACGGCGCTCCCCGTGGACTGGTTGGAGATCTGCATCGTCAGGTTGTTGGGGATGAGCGCGGTGGAGTTCGGGTAGTTCGCTCCGATGGAGTAGCGCAACCGGCCGCTGGGCAGGCTCCCGCACCTGGCCATCGCGTTCTCGAGCTGCAACCAGTTGCCACGGTTGAAGTTGGCATCCTGAGGCACCAGGTTCGCCCGCCCTCCCCAGCCCCCGAGCTGTGAGCCGATGAGGTGTCCTCCGTCGTAGTCGTTGCTGGGGTTCTCCGCGTCTCCCCACTGGCCCACGTTCGTCTGACAGGAGTCGACGCGCGGCGCGGCGGTGATCCGCGGCAGATCCTTGTACGCCCGGTTCGGCCGGCCCACGCTGTCGATGAAGTAGAACTCGCCGTCGAAGCTGTGCCACTTGTTCCGGTCAGTCGACGGGAAGAGCTTCGGGCAGTCGCTGATCAAGGCCGCGGTGACGTCCCCGTGGGCGACGTACCCGACGCCGTAGGGCGTCAGCGCCTGCCGGATCTCCTCCTCCGTGTGGCTCTCGAAGAAGTCCATGAGGCCGCTCGGACCACCGAAGTCCTGCTCGAGCTGAGAGGTGACGTCTTCTCCGCCCAGGTCCGTGACGCCGCAACCGCCGAGCAACAGACCCAACACCACCGCGACTGAGAGCTTGTTCAGGGTGCGCATTCTTCCGGCTCCTTTTTGGCGGCCTTGATTACCAAGAAACCAAGAAAAGACGAAAGAAAGGCGGTAGGCGCTTTGTAAGATTTCTACAACAGTCCTGCAGCAGTCTGTTTCAGCCGCGAACGCGTGGGCTGGACGGCAATGACCAACCCGAGGACACCGGTTTTAGCCAGACAGCGCGCTGCCTGTAGCGAAGGGCTCCTGTGTGCGTTTGATTTCCAGCCAGACCTTTACGAAGAACTTCTTCTGTGGAATCCGGACGCCCTGGACGCTCGCGAGCGACGAGGTCTGGCTGCGCACACGTCGCCTGGGAGGATGTCACATCCCGCTGGGGACCGGTGTCTTCAGGTCGAACGAACCGATGCTGACACCCGGAGAAGACATGACCTCGACCAGGATTCCCCCGAAGGAGCTCACCGGACTTTACGGTGCAGTGGTGAAGATGTTCGCCAGGAGGACGTTCGGCCAGGTTCCCAGGTCACTGGGGGTGATGTGGCACCACCTGCCGGTGCTCAAAGCCAGCATGGGCTTCGGGCAGAAGCTCCAGAAGTGGGACCAGTGCGACGAGGGCCTGAAGTCATATGCGCACATGGCGGTGGCTTCGCTGGTGGGCTGCTCGTTCTGCCTCGACTTCAACTATTTCATGGCCCACAACCATGGGTTGGACGTGGACAAGGCGCGGGAGATCCCGCGGTGGCGGGTGTCAGGCGTGTTCACCCCGCTTGAACGGGAGGTGCTGGAGTATGCAGAGGCGATGAGCCAGACGCCCCCCACTGTGACCGACGAGAGGGTCGCGAGCCTGATGAGGCAACTCGGTGCCGCGGCGCTCATCGAGCTCACCACCGTGATTGGCTTCGCCAACCTGACGACCCGCTCCAACACCGCCCTGGGCATCGAGTCGGAGGGCTTCGCCGCCTCGTGCGGGCTCAAGCCGATGGCCCCGCCGGGCGCGCGGCTGGGGGAGGCGACCGCGTCATGACGGCCTCCATGCGCCCGCCGTCTCCGGAGGACCTCTTCGCCACCCACCGCAGCCTGCTCTTCACGGTCGCGTACGAGATGCTCGGCTCCGCGGCCGACGCCGAGGACGTCGTGCAGGAGGCCTGGCTGCGGTGGGCGGACATGGGTGACGCAGGCCGGGCCGAGGTGCGCGACCCGCGCCTCTACCTGGTCCGGATCATCACCCGGCAGGCGCTCAACCGGCTGCGCACGCTCGCCCGCCGCAAGGAGGATTACATTGGCGAGTGGCTGCCCGAGCCGCTGCTGACCAGCCCCAACGTCGCCGAGGACGCCGAGCTCGCGGAGAGCGTCTCGATCGCGATGCTCACGGTGCTGGAGACCCTCACCCCCGCCGAGCGGGTGGTGTTCGTGCTCGGGGAGGTCTTCGACATGCCGTACGACGAGATCGCCCCGGTGCTCGACAAGACGCCCGCCGCCGTCCGGCAGATTGCCCACCGGGCGCGAGAGCACGTCGCGGCACGTCGGCCCCGGATGCAGGTCGGCCGGGCGGAGCAGCAGGCTGTCCTGGCGCGCTTCCTGGCCGCGGTCAACTCCGGTGACCTGCAGGGCCTGCTCCAGGTGCTCGCCCCGGACGTGGTGCTGGTCGCCGACGGCGGCGGCGTGGCGGCGGCGGTCCGGAACCCGATTGTTGGCGGCGACCGCGTGGCCAGGCTTCTGTCCAGCTTCTCCACACGCGCGCCTGGCGCCCGCATCTCGACGGTATGGATCAACGGTGCGCCCGCGCTCCGGGTTGATGCCGCCGGCGATTTCGACACAGCGATCAGCATCGTCGTCGAGAGCGGCCGGGTCACCCGGATCTATGCCATGCGCAACCCGCACAAGATGGGCCGGCTCGACGAGCAGGTGCCGCTGAGCCGGTAGCGGGAGTCTGGGGAGCGGGTCCCCGGGGTGGATGACGGCAAGGCCTGCACCCGGAGCGACTCATGCCAGTCGGGCACCTGCACGGGCGCGGAACCCATTGTCTGTGGTGCGAGCGATACCTGCCATGCGGAGGGCACGTGCAATCCCTCCACGGGCACGTGCTCGGGCCCGGTTTTCGACGATGGCACTCCGTGCTCCGGTGGCACGGGTGTCCACGCTCTACGCGCGCATCGGAGACTCGGGGGGGCGGCCACCTCCACAGCCGCCCTTCAGCTCAACTTGTCCCCCAGTTGCCCAAGAAGTCGCCCATGGTGAGTTGCACGCCTTGGTTGCGCAAGATGCCGTAGGCGGTGCTCACGTGATAGAAGAAATGGGGGATCGCGAATGCGATCAGGAACTGGCTGCCTTTGGAGCGCATCGAACCACGGCGGTGCTCGATCACGATCTCTCGATCGAAGCCGGCTTCGAGGTCGCCATGCGCGATCTCTCGGAGATACGCGATCGTCGCATCGAGGCGCTGGTGCAGATCCGCAAAGCTCCTTGCATCGTTCGCGGCCGGCACCGATGGCGCACCCAGCAACTGCGCGATCGCCAACCTGGCTCCCTCCGCGGCCCAGTGGACTTGAGCGGCGAGCGTGTACATGTGCAGGTCAGCCGGCGAGCCACCCGCAGCGCCACGCACGAGCTCTTCCGTGGCGAGTCGCGCATCCAGCAACGCCGCTTCACCCCTGCCACTGGCAGCGGCATGGTCTTCGGCCTTCTTCAACTGCGCTTTCAAGTTGGTCAATCCGCGGACGAACACGCCCGCAGAAAAATCGTAGGCATTCAAAGACATGGCGTCCTTTCGGGCAGGTCCGCCTTGACGGAATACAGCTGACCCCGGGAAACCAGCTCCAGGCGGAGTGAGGGATTGCGCAATCCCTCACGGCCATGTCCGGGTTGAGTTTCGGGCGCGCTCAGCTCTCGGCGGTGGACTCGGACGCCTGCGGTTCCTCGCAGACGGGTGCCGTGTCGCCGGACGCCTCCATCTCCTCGCTCACGGAGGCCTGCTGTTCGCTGGGGGCGCGGCAGTAGTCGATGCAGAGTTGCTCGTCGCCGCAGGTGATGGTGGAGGCGCCGACGGTACAACGGAAGTCGCAGGGCGTCGTGCAGCTACAGGCGACCTGGCACTTCACTGCGGCGGCCGGCAGCGGCACGAGGGCCAAGAGAGAGGCGGAGGCGAGCAGCGACTTGAGCACGGTACGCATGGACAGCTCCCTTCGGTGGACTGCTGCGTCAGTCTCAGGGGATTGTGCTTCGAGGTAAATACGTACTTCCGCGTAATGTGCGCCGGCGCCTGCTCACGTCAGGTGTCCAGTCCCGGTTCCCGGCGTTGGCGGACATGACAGGACAAGGAACGGCTCGGACGCTACCAATGGGTGGTGGTCTGATTTCAACGACGAGAAGACGCCGTTGGTGAAGCCCCACCTTGGTCCGCCATCAGGTGGAGGGGAAACCATCGTCACTGCCGGCCGAACCGTCCGCATCGCGGCAGACGAAGCGTGAGCGTATGTCGACCATGACGCCGGCCATCGTCATGGCACCTGACACAAGTGCGGACAACAGGACTGCTTCTCCGGCACTGAAATTGGTCACTTCGAGGTCAGCTTCCAGCAGCCTCGCGGCCCGTGACCGCTCCGCCGCAGGAGCGCATCTCTACCTGGCCTCGGCACGGCGGTGATGCATCGCTATCGCGCCGGACGCGAAGCGCTTCGTGGAGAGGAGCTCGAGGCGCCGCGGGGACGCGAGGCCCTGGAACAGAGTCGGCCCGTGGCCGGCGAGAACCGGGTGGAGGACGATGCGATACTCGTCGATGAGTCCCAGCCGCTCTAGCGCGGCCCCGAGCGTGGGGCTGCCCACGAGGATGCCGCTCGGGGTCTTCTCCTTGAGCTGCGCCACGGCCTCGTGCAGATCCCCCGTGAGGCGGACGGTGTTGTTCCACGGGAAGTCGCGGCGCGACGACGACACGACGTACTTCGGCTTGGCGTCCAGCTTCCGCGCCCATTCCCGCATCGCCTGCGGCGCCTTCTCGTCGCGCGCGACCGCCGGCCAGGCGCTCTCCATCATTTCGTAAGTAACGCGCCCCCACAGCATCGCTCCGGCGGCGTCCATGAGCTGCGTGAAGTGGTCGTGCAGCTCGTCGTCCGCGATCCCCTCGCGGTGGTCGCAGCACCCGTCCAAGGTCACGTTGAGTGCGAAGGTCAAGAGCCCCATGTGGCTCCTCCATGCTGGTGGTAGGGTTAAAACCAGTTGCAAGTTACAAGTGGTAGGCTTGCCGTGCAAGACGAGAATTCGCCCCGGCATGACCGACCCGCACCGCTCTGGCTGCCCCATCAACCTCACGCTCGAGGCGCCGGGCGACAAATGGAGCCTCATCGTCGTCCGCGACATCATGTTCGGCGGTCGTCGGCGCTTCCGGGAGCTGCTCGCCGGGGCGGAGTGGAGTGCGGAGTGCTGGCGCACGGCTTCGCGCGGGTGCGCTGCGAGGGTTGCAAGGACGTCCTCTTCACCTTCCGCTGGCCGGAGCACGATCGCGGGGAAGGGCGCGATTTCACGGTGCAGAGCCGCTGAGGCGGGCGTGTTAGCGTTCCGCGCGATGAGCGGGCAAAAAGGGACGATCGTCGAACTCAATCCCATCGACGCCCTTGGGTGGATCGAGCTCGACGAAGGCGGGCGGGTGCGCTTCGGCGGCACCGCGCTCAAGGGCTTCGCCGTGAACCCCTCGGTCGGCACCCGGGTCGAGGTGCACGGCACCGCGCCGGGCTACAAGGGCGTGCCCAAGGCGGTGCTGGTGACGCCGCTCGTTGTCGCGCCCGCGGACACCGAGGAGTCCAGGGCCGAGCCGAGCCGCGCGCAGAAGACGACCCCATGGCCGACCTTCGTGCGCGAGCACCCGCGCTGGAGCGACGCCGCCGAGACCTGCGTGCCCTGCGCGCGCAAGGCGCCTCGCCCCGAGCTCCCTGAGCACCCGCTGTTCGCGCCCTGGCGCCGCGCGCTCCACGAGACCGCGCCAACCTGCGTCGATTTGAAGGTGCCGCATTACCTGAAGCCTGAGAGCTTCAATCCCAGCCCCGGTGATTGCTTCGCGCACGGCTCCGTCGCCTGGCTCGACGAGCCGCGCTGGCCGAGCTGCGGCGTCTGCGATCGCCCGCTGGAGATGTGCGTCCAGATCGCGCCGGCCGTGCTCGTGGACTTCCTCCCCGGCGGCCGCGGCCTCGCCGCGCTCTTCTGCTTTCACTGCGGCGTCTCGAAGAACAGCGATCCGCGCGTCGCGTACGTGCGCCTGGTGGAGCCGAGGCACCGCGTGACCGGCCCCGAGGCGTGGCAATCGGCGTCGAGTGGCTGGCGGAGCGAGAGTCAGCGGGTGACGCCGGCCTCCCCGGCCACCGAGCTACCACCGGCGAGCTGGTACCGCTTTCGCTCGGAGGTCACGCCGGAGACCGCGTCGAGCGCCCTCTTCGGCTTCGATGCGCCCGCTCTCGACGGGCCGTTCCCCGAGGGCTTCGAGCCGGATCAGCTCGAGGTGGTCGGCGAGGAGTACGACGACTGGCTCGCGCAGCAGCGCGGCGGCGCGCGCTGGGGCGGAGCTCGCCTCGGCGGCGTGGCGCGCTGGGACCAGGCCGACGCGACGCCGAGCTGCGTGCACGGCGAGATGCTGCACCTGCTCGACTACGAGGGCGGGCAGTTCCTCGACGGGGCGCTGCACGTGTTCTCGTGTCGCGAGCGGGGCTGCGAGCTGGCGTTCGTCGCGGAGTTCTGAGGCGCCTGCGCTCGACCGTCACTTGCTCCCTCAAGCGGGGGCGGAGCCGGGGCATCTCCCGCTCCAGCCTGTCCAGTCCCTCCGGCATCTTCACCTGCTTTCGAGCCCCGGGTCCGAGAGGGCATGTCAGACCGGTGAGATGCAATCTCCTCGGCGGGGGCGAGCGGCTCTGGAGAAGGCGGACCCCTCTGACCCGCAGCGCCACGACATGAAACCTTGGAGGCTTGGGACTTGGAAACCCCTGGACGCAGATTCGGAAGCGCCGTGGTCATCGGCGGCAGCATGGCGGGGCTCCTGAGCGCGCGGGTGCTCGCGGACCACTTCGACAAGGTGACGCTGGTGGAGCGGGATGTCCGGGTGGAGGGGCCCGCCGCGCGCAAGGGTGTTCCGCAAGGGCCGCACATCCACGTGCTGTTGGACACGGGCCGGCGCATCCTCGACAAGTACTTCCCGGACCTGTTCGAGCAGCTCCAGGTCCAGGGCGGCGAGTTCATCGACTCGAGTGGAGACCTCGCCTGGCACCACTTCGGGGTGTGGAAGCTGCGCCGCACCAGCGGTATCCCCGGGCTGCTGTGCACCCGGCCCCTGCTCGAGTGGAACGTCCTGCGCCGGGTGAAGGCGCGGCCCAATGTCGCGGTGCGCGAGGGCTGCTCCATCGAAGGGCTCATCTGCGACGAGAAGGGCACGGGGCGCATCACGGGCGTCCGGGTCAAGACACCCCAGGGCGAGGAGTCGTGGGAGGCGGACCTCGTCGTGGATGCCAGTGGCCGGGGCTCGCGGATGCCTCAGTGGTTGGAAGCCATCGGCTACGCGCGCCCGGAGGAAGAGCAGGTCATCGTGGACCTTTCCTACACGACGTGCCTGCACGAGCCGCCGCCCCACTTCCAGAAGGAATGGAAGGCGCTCTTCCTCTATCCAAGTCCTCCCAAGGCCTGGCGCGCGGGTTTCATCTCACACGTGGAGGGAGGCCGGTGGCTCGTCACCCTCAATGGCTACTTCGGGGAGCACGCGCCCACCGAGTACGCGGGGTTCCTCGAGTACGCGCGCTCACTGACGCGTCCGGACCTGTACGACTATTTGAAAGAGGCCACGCCGATAGGGCCCATCTCCCAGCACAAGGTGAAGGACTGCCGGTGGCGGCACTACGAGAAGCTGCCCCGCTTTCCCGAGGGGCTGGTCATCCTGGGAGACGCCGCGTGTGCCTTCAACCCCCTCTACGGGCAAGGCATGTCGGTGGCGGGGCTTGGCGCCGAACTGCTGGACACCTGCCTTCGCGAGCAAGCCGAACGAGGCGCGCTGTCGGGCCTGGCGCAGCGCTTCCGCGAGCGGCTGCCTGAAGTCATCCGGCTCCCGTGGCTGTTGGGCACGGGCATGGACCTGCTGTACCCGCAGGCCGCCGGGAAGCGGCCCTTCGGGCTGGGCTTGCTGCACTGGTACCTCCTGCGGCTGATGGAGCGCACGTCGACCGACGCACACGTCCATCGCCAGTTCTACCGGATACTGCACCTGCACGCGGGGCTGGAGGCGGTTCTCCAGCCCTCCGTGGCCTTGCCCGTGTTGGGCCATGGCGTCATGTCGCTCCTCCGCCCTCTCGAGCGGCTGGCGAATACCGAGACACGGCCTCCCCCGCTCACGCCCCCGCGTCCAAGCCCTGTCCCGGTCCAGAAGTCCACGGGGTAGCCGCCGCGGCCCGGGCCCTTGAGGTGATCACCGCGGGAATGGCGACGAGGAGGGTTCCAATGCCTCCCGAACTGGCTTCGGCCATCTGCTGGAAGGCGGTGACGATGCCCCTGGTGGTGCCCAGCAGGCCCAAGAAGGGCGCGGTAGAGGCCACGGTGGCCAGCTGGCTCCGGCCGCGCTTGAGGCTCTGTACCTAACGCCGGGATCAGTTGAGTTGAAGGAAGTAGAGGCAGTGGCGAAACCAAGCCGCGAGCTTTGCGAGTGGAGTGGCCGCGCATAACTGCCTCACCATCCGTGCCAGGTCCTTAATGGCCCGAGGCGCAAGGCGACGAAGCTGCCACTTCAAGTCCGCCCACCACAGCTCGAAGGGATTGAAGTCGGGGCTATAGGTGGGCAGGTACACCACGCAGGCACCAACGGCTTCGACCGCTTGGCGCACACCGGCCACTTTGTGAGCACCCAGGTTATCCATCAGCACGACGTCGCCTGGATGGAGCCAGGGGCAAAGCCGCTGGCGGACGAAGCGCACGAAGAAGCGGCCATTGATGGCTCCTCGGTGAGTCATCAACTTGGGCCGGGAGCCCACGCGGATGGCTCCCACGAGGGTCAGGGTCGTCCAGCGCCCCCCAGGGCGCACGCCTCGGGCACGTTGCCCCACCGGCGCCCAGCAGTACTCGCGTGCCATAGCGGTATTGCAGAAGGACTCGTCAAGGAAGACGAGCCGCCGCACGTCCACGACGCTCAGGAGCGCAGCGAGGACACGCCTGCGCCAGAGGTTTTGCGGCGCGTCGCGCTCGCAGGCGGTGAGGGACTTTTTTGTGTGAGAAGCCCAGTCTATGCAGAGCCCTTTGCATGGCGGGACGGCTGGTGACGATGCCCGAGCGGGCCGTCAACTCGGCCATCAGCTTACGCACCGTCGCGTCCGGCTTCTGCGCCACCAGCCGCTTGATCTCGGTGGCCACCTTGCCCCGGATGGGAGAGAACCTGCCGCCGCCTTTGGGCCGTGGCACGACGTCCCCTGTTTCCCGGTACAGCCGCAGGACGCGGCTGACCGTCGCCTCGCCAATTCCCAGCAGGTGCGCAATCTGCGCATACGACAAGCCCTCGTCGTGGAAGGCCCGCACGATGGCCCGTCGCAGCTTCTCCGGGGTGGGATGTCCTTCGCTCATCCCCGGAGAAGATCAAGCCTCGACGATCGCGTCAAACGAGCCCTGGGTTAGCCGGAATCACCTCTCGCAGCGCGTGAGTGGCCGCTCATAGCAATAGAAGTCCGTGGAACCGAAATGCTCGGTTCCGTCGGCCGACCAGAAGATGATCTCACGACCTGTGCGCTCCGCACGCACGGAGGCATATCCTCCGCACCCATCGACGAATGCGAGGAACCGGGCGACGGGCTCCGCCCGCGTGTCTGCGTTGATCTGGAGCCCAATCAGCTCGCCATCGCGGCCCGGTAGGCTCGTCTTGATCCACGCCTTCCTGGCGTAGGTTCCGATGTCGCCGATGACGTCCTCGTCGGCCGCGTGCCTCAGCCACTCGTCTAGCCGGGCGATTGCATCAGCCCACGGGTAGGTGTCCTCGCGCAGGAATACGCCGCCTCTGCGTTCTGCGTCGTATCGAACAGGGTGCTTCGAGGCATGCGCCTGCAACACCTCGGCGGTCTGACGTCGCCGTGCCTTCGCCTCCATTTCCTGCCAGTACTCCGTGAAGGCCGCGCGCTGCTCAGCGGTGAGGTCCCCGGAGTCGAGCTCGATCTCCTCCTCCAACTCCGCGGCGAACCGCTCGTAGGCGATCTCTAGACAGCGCCCGGCCGGGTTAAATGCGGTGTTCGCCGCGCCCTCAAGAAGACCGGGCTCCGCCAGGAGGAACAGCTCAGAACGTCCTTTCAAGCGAGCGACGAACGGCATCGGGGGGCCTCCATGTGGGGCGGAACGAAGGATGCGGGCAGGGCGCGGCTAGTGGAGTGTCCACGAAGTGCGTAGACATAGTCACGAAGTGCTGCCATCTCGCGGAGCCGACCGCAGGGCATCGGTCCCTCCGTGACCATGCCCAATCACTTCGTGGACACTCACTAGTCGAAATCATCGTCGAGATCGGGGTTTTCGCCACCGCCGAGCACCCGCTCTTCTCGCATCCTGGCGACGAACCCTGGCGCGTCTCCTGTAAGATGACTACCGTCTTCCTTGCTGCCCAGACCATCGTCGTCGCTTGCATAGATCTGCATGCCGCTTTCCCGGGCGACGAGCACCAAGCACTGGCGGCCAATGCCCTGGTGCACGAAGGAGCCGCCTAGGCCGTCCAGGTACGCGCGACTCAAGTACAGAGTATTCGGTGAGCGTTCGTCTCTCTCAATTACACGGAATTCCAGAGCACCGATCCTGTCACCCTCAGGGACCGTATAAACGGTCGCAGTGTAGTCGCCATCGCTGATGTCGATCAGGACGTCTCGCCCGCCTTTGGTCTTGAAATCGTGTTTCACGTCTACCCATCTCCTTTAGCCCATTCGGTCGCAGGCCACAGGATGGCTGCCTCACGTCGTCCGTGCAATACCGTGCCGGTTGGAGCGGACTGGGCCAACAGCGGGCCGTGTCCTGAGCCGACCGCAGGGCATCGGTCTCTCAGCGACTATGTCCAATCACTTCGTGGACACTCCACTTATCCTTTGGCCGAGTGGAGATTAACGGGCGGGCTTCCGCTGTTGCTCCGGGTGTGAGTGCGCACACGAGAAGCCAAGGGTTGAAGCTGAAGCAGGCGGACAGCGCAGCGCTGGAGGCGCTGACGCACCAAGAACGCGAGTCGGTGCGGGTGTTGCGGCGAGCCCGGGTGCTGCAACTACTAGCGGCGGGCTGGACGGTCGTGGGCGTGGCCGAGGCGGCGGGTGTCACAGAGACCACGGTGCGCACCGTCCGAAGACGCTACCGGGAGGAGGGATTCAGCGCAGCGCTCCATGAGAAACCGCGTCCCGGGGCCTCGCGGCGTCTCACGGAGAAGCAGGCCAGCGAGGTGGTCGCCATGGTGTGTGCACTGCCGCCCGAAGGGCATGCCCGCTGGACGGTCCGCCTCATTACGCAGGAAGCGGTGCGCCGGGGCCTGGTTCCGAAGGTTGGGCGCGAAACCGTGCGCGAACTCCTCCTGCGCCATGACTTGAAACCGTGGCGGGAAAAAATGTGGTGCGTGCCAAAGCTGGACGCCCAGTACGCCGAGCGAATGGAAGACGTGCTGGAACTGTACCAGCGACATCTGTGTCCAACTGAACCCGCTGTTTGCTTCGATGAGCGGCCCGTGCAGCTGCTGGAGTGGGTACGTCCAGCATCACCCGCATGCGCTGGGCGTGAGGCACGTCGGGACTACGCATACTTCCGCTGTGGAACGGCCAATCTCTTCTGCGCGGTGGAGCCCAAGGCGGGATGGCATTTCGTGAAGGCCACAGCCAATAGAAAGAGTCCGGCGTTTGCCGAAGCCCTCCAGGACATCGCCAAGAGGCACCCGGAGGCGAACACCATTCACTTGGTGCTGGACAATCTCAGTACCCACAGCCGCCATGCGTTGGAGGTACGGTACGGGGCACGTGCAGGGCGTCGGCTCTGGCGTCGATTCACTCCGCACTACACGCCCATCCACGGCAGTTGGCTCAATCAGGCGGAGGTGGAGATTTCCCTTCTCTCCCGGCAGTGTTTGGGGAGCCGACGCATCCCCACGCTCGACAAGCTCCGCTGCGAAACGCAGGCATGGCAGAAGTAGGCCAACCGCCAGCGAGTCCGGATTCGCTGGCAATTCACCGTGCCGAAGGCCCGGGCGAAGTTCCATTACCAGCCCACAGACTTCACCCGGTCATAGGACTAAGGGGGCCGTGCTCGCAGGCTTGCCTTCGGCGGCATGTCCGCCGGCTTTGGGGGCAGGGCGTGGTTGAGCACCGCCTTGTCCGGATCCGCTGACTCTTTGAACTGTACTTTCCTTATGAGGCACTCGTGCAGCATGAGCCGCAGGAGGACCACGTCCGACTACACGCAGACCGCCTCACGCCCGCCCAGCAACTCCTCCAGGACGTGTGCGCGCGGCGGTTCTTCACACGCTTGCTACTGCGCCCGCGCAGCACTGCGAAGAGAAAGCGAATGCGAAAATGGTGCGGCGGCTTAAATACTTGACGGCCCAGCAACTGGAGGAGCGGCGGCTTGTGCGGGACGACTCCTGCGAGAGGGGTACCTGCCGCAGGCGGAAATGGCACGTCGGGTGACACACTCAAGCCGCGCTTCCGGTACGGCATCATCCTCGAACCGAGAGGACTCCCGGCCTGACGCACTGACAGACCTCAGTGCGTCAGATGCTGGGTCTCGAGGTTGCCAAACTCGGTGCCGGGCTGGAGGAGGTGCTCTCCATTTCGAATTGAGAGCAGGGACAGATTGCCTACGGCTTCTTCCAGATTTCTAAAGCCGCCGCACGATACAGTTCTACCCTCTCCTCAATTTCTGCCTTTGAGAATGATGGCATGGCGCGAAGCTTTATGTTGGGGTGACTCGCCGTGAAGACATTTACATTGGGATTGTTTTGATAAAATCCCGCACACAGGCTTTGTGCTAGGACGTTCTCTGTTGAGTATGCGGAGAGCTTGTCTGTGTAGGATTTGTCTTGCAGGGAGCGATTTCTTGATCTGGGCAACAAAACAAGGGCCCCCAGTCGATTGCGGAGTTCGTTGTACTCAGCCTGAGTACTGAAGCCCATTTGCGTCACGTCTTGTGCGGTTGTGCAGAGTAGGTGCTCGATATCAAATGTTCTTGCGCCGCGATCTCGCTGTACGTACACGTCAAAGCCAACTGAGTTCGTCAGTTGAATGTTTTTCTCAAGGAAGTCTGCGATTCTAGATAGAATATGCAGGATATCGGAGCGCTCAGATTTGGCATAGCTCAAGTTTCCAATCAGGCGCACAGCCTGTAGGTGTGAGTCCCACTCGCCGCGCACGTAGGCCAATACAGAGCTGTAATCCAACCCTCTGATGCTTTTTGTGATGCCGTAAGAGATGTCTCGAAGGTTGTCGTAATTGTTCTCCTTTCCTTCGATTGAACGCGATGTGAGAATTAGGTCCAGAAATCTAGATGTAATTTGCAGCTTGTTTTGCCACTCGGTGTTGGTGTCGTTGGGCTTGACTGGGGCCAGGAGCACCATTGCCTGCAGTGAGTATTTGTGAGTGGAGTTGTAGAATATGTGCTCGTATGTCGAGTCAAAAGAGTCCTCTGCATGCCGGATTGCAGCGTAGATGCCGGCGTACTTAGTGATCTCGTCTCTTGAGAATCTCGCGTAGTCGTCGGATGTTATAATCCCAAGATTATTGGCATTTTCGACAAACCAGCGATGGTATGAATCTCCAATGTAATCAAAATCGCCTGGTGCATCTCCTTTTTTCTTCCCGCGAATAGTGTTGGACCATCGCGCACGAAACATGTCGCGAAAAAACAATGAGTCCTCTTCTGCGCCCAGTCGTCGTAGGTCGTTGACTGTCTTCACCCATAGTTCATGGCATTTTTGATTGACCTCTGAATCTGTCACCTTTGACAGTATGTGGCCTTTCAGAAGATCGATTGGCCCCAGGCGGAGCCCACGATCGTTCATGGTGACAAAGACTCGATGGGCGTCGTTCTCACTAGCTACGGAGATTTCAATCAACTCAACCTTCTCAATAAGATAGTCGATAAAGAACTCGACATGACGCTTTACGGTTGAATGAATTTCTTTGTCGACGGACTTTAGCGCTTCGATTACCTTTTGGTCTCCGCTGTCCAGGCTTGGGAGAGAGTCGATATTCTCCATGGCGGCAGAAGCGGATTGGTCTTGATTTAGGTATTCTCGAAAAATGCTTCGTCTTGAGTCCGAAAATCCAATGGTGTAGTCAATTGTTCCGTAACTTGTGCGTTGAAGAAGCGTGGTCAGATCCTCAACATTGCTAATCTTGCTGTCATGGCAGTATCGCTTAAGGTAGGCTAGCAGGATGAAGATGGATGTGAGTCGCTGTTGACCATCTACGATGGGCTTTTGACCGCCCTTTTCAGCAGAAGTGATTATGGAGCCTAAAAAATAGCTACGGTAAGAGGCAACCTCTTTACGGCCGTGAGTCGGATCGTACGATTCCAGGAAGGCGCCTTGAATGTCGCTCAATAATTCAATGAAGTGTTTTGACTCCCATTTGTAGTCGCGTTGGAATGTTGGGAGTGTGTATCGACTTTGAAAACAAGTCTTGATGGGCTTGATTGCTACGTTGATGTCGCTCACGGTGGCCTCATTGAGTTGTAGTGCTTCCGAATATGGAGATGAAATTTACACTGCTTTGCATCCAGTGGCCTGAAGAAGATTGAGGCAACTGCTGGCGCACTTGGTGTGTAGGTCGGGCTCGACCACATTGCTTGCTAGCAGCAGGCTTGACACTTCCACGGGTTGCGGGGGCGAAGTCTGACTTGCTGTGTTCAAGACCTAGGCCTCTAGGAGGTCTGGGACCACCTCGTTCAGGTGCATCAGGTCAAGGTGGATGGCTCGTGATCTGCAAAGGCAGTCCCAACCGGAAATGCCTTGCAGCAAGCCCGATGAGAGCGTTCAGTCGGGTGCGAGTGCACCGCAACGTCCACTCTTCACCGGGCCCATATCTCGGCCCCGGCGCTGCTGCTCGTCGAGCAGCAGGTGAAGAATTTTAATGAGCTTGGTCTTAATAAGCCCGGCGGCTATTCCTCCACGGCCTCCTGGGGCTCCTGGAAGTCCACGTCGAAGTTGACGCGCTGGCCGGGCTCGATGGTGAAGGTCTTCTGCCAGTGCGACGGGCCCACGGTGACGTTGAGGCGGTGGTAGCCCTCGTAGACGTCCAGCTCTTCCACCGGCACCGTGCCCGCAGGCTTGCCGTCGATGGTGACGTTGGCTCCGGCGGGGCCTCGCACGTTGATGAAGGCCTTGTTGAGGAAGAACTGGTAGGCGGAGCGGCCCGTGGGCGCCACCGTCACGGTGCGCGACACCGAGATACCCAGCGCGCCGTTGGTGAAGGTGAGCAGGTGCTTGCCCGGCGGCAGCGACGCGGACAGCGGCGTGCGGCCCAAGAGCGCGTTGTTGAGCGTGACCTCCACGCGCGGATCCACCGTGAGGTCCAGGATGCCCATCGTCGGGCCCGCGTCCACACCGGCGTCCTCCACGCCCGCGTCCTCGATGCCCGCGTCGAAGGGCTCGGCCACCACGATGGGCAGGCCCGCGTCGAACGTCTCCACCGTCATCGTGCCCTGGAGCTGACGCTGGACGATCACCGCGCCCGCGCCGAGCGTCAGCACGAGACCACCCACCACGAATGGCACCCAGGAGCGTGAAGGCTTCTGCGTCGCAACGGTCTGCGCCACAGCGGGACTCGCCGCGCCGCCGAAGATGGGGCCCGTGGGCCGCGTCTCCGTCGACGTCGTGGGAGCAGGGGAGGGCGTCACGGTCTGCGCCGTGGCGCCGTGAGGGCCCTGACCCTTGGCCGGGCTCGCGGTGCTCGCGGCAGCGCTCTGCGCGACGTGCGCGGACGTCGGGGCCTGCGGCGTGCTCTGCGCGACAGCGGAGGACGCGGCCTGCACGGGCGCGGAGGCCTGCGCGTCCGGAGCCTGCGTGGAGCTGGAAGCCTGCGGCGAGGTGGCCACGGGCTGCACGGGGGCGGGCTTGTTGCCCTCCGCCGAAACGAACTCCGGCACCTTGCTCTTCACGGGCTCCGCGAGTCCCACGCCCTGCGCGATGAGCTCCGCGATCTGCGGAGCGGGCATGCCTGCCTTCGACAGCGCCTCCGCGATGCCCTTCTCAATCGTCGCCCGCCGCGCCGCGCGCGCTTCGCTCTCCGGCGGGAACAGCTTCGCCAGGTGCGCCGCGAACTCCTCATGCTCCGGCAGCTTCCCGATGGCCTCCACCAGCGCCTCGCGGAACGCGAGCGCCGACGGGTAGCGCTCCAGCGCGCGCTTCGTCGTCGCGCGGCGCACCACCGCATCCAGCTTCAGCGGCACGTCCGCCGGCATCGGGGGCAGGGCGCGGTTGAGCACCGCCTTGTCCGGATCCGCCGACTCCTTGAACGGCATCTTCCCCGTGAGGCACTCGTGCAGCGTGAGCCCCAGCAGGAACACGTCCGACTGCACGTTGACCGCTTCACGCCCACCCAGCAGCTGCTCCGGGGAGGTGTACGCGCGCCGGTTCTTCACGCGCTTGCCACCGCGCTCGCGCGGCGCCACGGACAGCGCGCCGTAGCCCGTCACCTTCGTGAAGCCGCTGAAGGACACCATCAGCGTCTCGGGCCGGATGTCTCCGTGCACCAGCGGCGAACCGTCGTCGTTGCCCGCCACGTGCGCGTAGTGCAGCCCCATGGCCGCGTCCGCCACCACCAGCGACGCGAACGCGGGCGACATGCGCGGGTTGGCTTCCAGCACGCGCCGCAGGGGCTCGCCGTCCGCGAACTCCGTGACTCGCGCCAGGCCGCCGTCCAGCTTCTCCAGGCCGTGCACGCGCAGGATGTTCGGATGCTCGAAGACGATGGCGCGGTTCGTCTCGCGCTCCAGCCGTCCCACCAGCTCCGGGTTCTGGGCAATCTCGGGCGGTGCCCAGATGAGAACGACGGGGCGGGGCGTGGCGCCTTCCTCCAGCGACAGGCCGAGGAAGGCACGCGAGCCCTCTCCAGCAAGGAGGGGGCCGAGTGATTGATAGCGAGGCGAACTCATGGGAACGGCATGCTAGTGCCCTTCCCATCGATCCTGGAATCCCCGGGATGTACCTAGAGGCGCTGGCCTTCAAAAGGCAGCGTCAGGTGGTAGCCGTAACGCCCGCGTCGCACGAGCAACAGCACGCTACGTCCCCGTCGCGCCGTCAGCAGGGCTTCACGGAAAGTATCACCCGTGGGGACAGGCTGATTGTTCATCCGCAACAGCACGTCCCCCGGCTCCAGGCCAATCTCCGAGGCAGCCGACCCCGGCCGCACCGCGGAGATGGCCATGCTGCCTTTATTCTCCTTCACTCGGAGTCCCAGCTTCTCCCACGCCAGGGTTTCAAGCAGGCGAGCAGGAAATTCAACCGGAGTCACCTGCACCGTGCGGTTCGCGCCTGCTCGGAAGAGCACCAAGGGGAAGACCGAGCGGGCCGGATAACCGCGCACGCGTGAGTCGAAATCCTCCGCGTCCTGGATGCGCGAGCCGCCCAGTTCCGCGACCACGTCACCGCGCTGCACACCGGCCTGCGCGGCGGGGCTGTCCGGATCCACGTTCGTCACGATGACGCCGTACGTGCGGTCCCACCCGAGCCGCGCGGCCACCTGCGCGCGCAGGTCCGCCGTGTCCATGCCCACCCACGCCGGGCGCACCTTCCCGAAGCGCGTGAGCTCCTCCACGATGCGCCGCACCTTGTCCGCGGGGATGGCGAAGCCGATGCCCTGGCCGTTGGCGTAGATGGCGGTGTTGATGCCGATGATCTCCCCGTCCACGTTGAGCAGCGGCCCGCCGGAGTTGCCCGGGTTGATGGCCGCGTCCGTCTGGAGGAAGTCGTTGTAGACGCGGTCGTCCGCGCGGAAGGTGCGGCCCGTGGCGGACACCACGCCCGCGGTCACCGTCTTGCTCAGGCCGAACGGGCTGCCAATGGCCACCACCGTCTCGCCAATCATCAGGTCACTGCTGGTGCCCAGCTTCGCGGTGGGCAGGGGCTCTTTCGCGTTGACCTTGAGGACGGCCAGGTCGTTGTTCGCGTCGCTGCCCACCACCTCCGCGTCGAACGTGCGCCCGTCCGCGAGCACCACGTGGATGGCGGACGCGCCCCGGATGACGTGGTCGTTGGTGACGATGATGCCGGACGGGTCGATGATGGCGCCGCTGCCCAGGCCCTGGATGCGCTGGCGCGTCTCAGGCTGATCCACCCCCTGGCCGAAGAACTCCTCCAGCGGCGAGCGGCCCCGGCCCCGGAAGCGTGACTCCACCTCCTGCTCGGTGCCGATGTAGACGACCGCCGGAGAGACCTTCTGCACCACCTCCACCACGTCGCTGCGGCGCCGGGACAGGTCCGCGTGCGCCGGAAGCGCCAGCACGAGCCCCGTCAGCAAGAGCCCCCACCGGATGTGTGCTGCCCTCATGACCTTCCTCCCTACGCCGCCGGAAATTGTCTCCCGGAAGACAGTCTGAATGTCGGGAAGGCCGCAGCCATTCCCTGGGTATCTGGAAGCGGCGTCCGGCTCTTCATAGACCAGATGGTGCGGCCGTGATCGCACGCACTTTCAGGCAGAACGTCCTGCCCCGGGCCCGATTGCGGCGTTGGGGGAGCAGGGCGGGTCCTGGGCGTCCCGGCGCGGCGTGTTGCTTGAAGCCCGCGGGGGCCGAGGGAGTGGTTCCACATGAGTCTCGTCCTGGTCGCGGATGATGAACCCGCGGTGCTGGAAGTCCTGAGCCAGGTGATTGAGGACCTGGGGCACGACGTGGTGCGCGCGCGGGATGGCGAGGAGGCGCTGGCGCTCGCCCGCGCCCACCGTCCGCGGCTGGTGGTGACGGACCACATGATGCCGCGCATGAGCGGCATGGAGCTGTGCAGCCGGCTGAAGCAGGAGCCCGGCCTGCGCGAGGTGCCCATTATCCTCCTGAGCGCCGTGCTCCAGCAGGGCTCGCCGGACGCGGCCGCGTTCCTCAACAAGCCCTTTGAGATCACCGACTTCGAGACGCTGATCCACGACGTGCTGGAGAAGGCCCCCGCCGTGCCCCCGGAGCCCGCGACGCCCGTGGAGGCGCTGGGCCGCTGGGTGGCGCAGTCGCTCCAGGGCCCGCTGGAGGCCGCGCGCGACCAACTGCGCACGCTTCGCGACCTGCCCCCGCCGGGCAAGGGCGCGGTGGAGGCGCTGGGCGCGCAGTTGCAGTCCCTGGAGCGGATGGGGCGCTACCTCCAGGATGCCGCCCGTCTGAGCTCGGGCAGCGTGACGTTGCGGCCGGTGGAGGGCGACCTGCGCCGGCACCTGGAGGCGTCCATCGCGAGGTGCCGCACGACGGGGCCCGGCGTGCCGGTGGAGGTGATGGTGCCCCCGGAGGCGGTGGGCCTGCGCTTCGACCCGGAGCGCCTGGAGCAGGTGTTCGACGTGCTCTTGTCGAACGCGGCCCGGCAGGGCGGGGTGCGCGTGCAGCTGGAGGCGTCCCCGGAGCAGGTGCTGGTGCGCGTGAGCGACCCGGGGCCGGGCATCCCCGAAGCGGAGCTGCCCCGGCTGTTCCAGCCCTTCCCGGAGGGCCCCGCGCGAGGCGAGGCGCTGGGGTTCTACGTGGCGTCGGAGCTGGCGAAGCTGCACGGCGGCGCGCTCTCCGCCGAGTCGCGCCCCGGTGAGGGCGCGACCTTCAGCGTGTCGCTGCCGCGCGTGGCATGAGGCCTCAGGCCTTCTGCGACTTCAGCATCCAGCCAATCATCTTGTAGAGCAGGCGGGCGCCCACGTTGGCGTCCCACTCGCTGCCTTCCGGGTCGGGGGCCACTTCGGTGAGGTCGAAGCCGACGATGGTGCGGCCCGAGCGCACGACGCCCGCGACGAGCGCGGTGGCCTCCGGGAAGGACAGGCCGCCGGGGACGGGGGTGCCGGTGTTCGGGCACAGCACGGGGTCCAGCCCGTCGATGTCGAAGGACAGGTAGACCTGCTGCGGCAGCTGGTCGACGATCTGCTTCACCTGCTGGTTCCAGGGCAGGCCGTCGAAGCGGTTCTGCTGGAGGACGGCGTCGTAGAAGGCGTGGATGCGGCCGCCGGAGCCTTCGATGTAGCGGTGCTCGTTCTCGCTCATGTCGCGCAGGCCCACCTGGACCAGCGTCTTCACGCCCGGGATGCGCTCGCACACGTTGTAGAAGATGGACGCGTGCGACCAGGTGAAGCCCTCGTACGCGACGCGCAGGTCGGCGTGCGCGTCCAGGTGCAGCACGCCCATGCCGGGGTACTTCTCCGCGTGGGCCTGGATGATGCCGTACGAGATGGCGTGGTCTCCGCCCACGGCGGCCACGCGCTTGCCCTGCTCCAGCCAGTGCTTCGTGGTGCGGTAGACGTGCTCATTGAGCTTCTCGCTGAAGCCGTTCACGTCCTTCGCGGCGGCGAGCAATTCGGCCTCGCCGGACTCGATGCCGCCCGCTTCGATGACGAGCAGGGCGCGCTCCCTGGCGCGCTCGTTCCACTCGAGCAGTTCGGCGGGAGCCTCCAGCATGGCGATGCCGCGCTCGTAGGGCCGGCCGGTCTCCACGTCGAACAGGTCCACCTGCTTGCTGGCCTCCAGCAGGGCGGCGGGGCCGTTGGACGTGCCGCCGCCGTAGCTGGTGGTGGCCTCGAAGGGCACGGGGATGACGACGACGTGGGCCTCGTCGGGAGAGTGGGGGAGGCCGAAGATGCCGGAGCCCGGCTGCGCCGCGGCGGCGGGGTCGAATTGGGTAGCCATGGCGGCGCAGGATACGGTTCCGTTCCCCGGGCGCAATGGCTTCGGTGGTGCCTGGCGGCAGGGCAGGGAGGAAACGGATGGCGACCCGGAAGAAGACGGTGGCGAAGCGCAAGGGACGGCTCACGGTGGACGACGTGCGCGAAATGGCGCTGGCCCTGCCGTCGACGGAGGAGCGCCCCTCCTACGGCACGCCCGGGTTCCGGGTGAGCGACACGCTCTTCGCGCGGGTGCTGGACGACGACTCCATCGTCATCAAGGTGGACTTCGACCACCGCGAGGCCCTGCTGCAATCACAGCCAGACGTCTTCGAGGTGACGCCGCACTACCAGGACTGGCCCATGGTCATCGTCCGGCTCACCACCGTGAAACGGCCCCTGCTGCAATCCCTGCTCAAGGAAGCATGGCGCCGGTGTGCCTCCGCCAAGGTGCTGAAGGCGCAGGAGCCCACGGCCCCCAAGCCGGCGGCGAAGAAGAAGAAGGCTCCCGCCCGCAAGCGGACCGTGTAGCGGCTCAATCCCAGCGCACCACGATCTTGCCCACGGTGCCGTTGCCCGCCATCCGCTCCAGTCCGGAGCGGAGCTCCGTCATGGGCAATACGGCATCCACCACGGCCTTCAGCGCGCCGGAGTCGAACAGCGGCAACAGCTGACGCTCCGCCACCTGCGTGAGGAGCATCTTCTCCTCCGCGGGCCGGCTGCGGAGCACCGTCCCCGTGAGCGTGAGCCGCTTGCGCATCACCAACCCCAGGTCCAGCTCCGCGCGGGCACCCGCCACGGAGCCCACCTGCATCAGCCGCCCCCGGGGCGCCATGGCCTTCACCGACTCCGGCAGGTAGGCGCCGCCCACCAGGTCCAGGCACACGTCCGCGCCCCGGCCCCCGGTCGCCGCGAGCACCGCGTCCGCGAACACCGGCGGGTTGCTCTCACACAGCACCGTGTGGCCCACGCCCCACTCAGAGGCCCGCGCCAGCTTCTGTGCGCTCCGCCCCGTGCCCACCACCCGCACGCCCATGGCCCGGCAGAGGAGCGCCGCGGCGGAACCCACGCCGCTCGCCACCGCGTGCACCAGCACCGTCTCTCCGGGCCGCAGGTCCGCCTGGAGCACCAGCGCGTCGTACGCCGTGAGGTACGCCTCCGGCAGCGCCGCCGCGTCCGCGAAGTCCAGGCCCTGGGGCATGCGCAGCACCTCGCGCTCGTGCGTGGTCAGCACCTCGCTCCACGCGCCCCCGCCGACGAGCCCCATCACCCGGTCGCCTGGCTGGAACTTCCGCGCGCGCGGGCCCACCGCCACCACCTCGCCCGCGTACTCCAGGCCCGGCACGTCCTGGGGCGCGTCCGGCGGCGGCGGATAGGCGCCGCGCACCTGGAGCAGGTCCGCCCGGTTCAATGCGCTCGCCCGCACCCGCACCTGCACGTCGTGGGGCCCTGGCACCGGCTCCGGCCGTTCGTCGAACGCGAGGACCTCTGGACCGCCCGGCTTCGTGATGCGCACGACCTTCATGTCCCTGCCCCCTGCGCTGGAAGAAGCACCACCGTTACAGCAACAACCGCGTCACCAGTCCGAAGTACGCCAGCAGCGTGATGTTGTCGGACACCGCCAGCACCAGCGGCGCGGACGCCAGGTGCGGATCCACCTTCAGCCGCTTGAAGAGGAACGGCAGCACGCCGCCCAGGCACGAGGCCAGCGTGGCGGACACCGTCACCGCCACGAACAGCGCCAGGGGAAAGCCGAACCCCGTCGAATAGAAGCGCCCCAGCAGCGCCACCACCGTCGCCGCCATCAGGCCGGCCAGGCTCGCGGCCAGCACCTCGCGCCCCACCACCTTCTTGTCCACCTCGCCGTGCGAGACCATCGACACCGACACCGCGGTCGTCTGCACGCCCAGGCTCTCCGACAGCACCAGCACCATGGGGATGAAGGCGCTCACCACCACCAGCTCCGCCACCGTGTGCTCGAACAACCGCGTCGTCGTGGCCGCCAGGAACCCGCCCGCGATGTTCACGAGCAGCCACGGGAAGCGCTTGAGCGCCATGCGCCCCGGCCGCGTCTCCTTCTCCTCGCCCTGGGGCAGGCCCACGAAGCGGTAGACCTCGTCGCGCACGCGGCCCTCCACCTCGTCGAAGAGCGTGTCGGAGAACGCGTCCACGAACTGGTTCATCTCCACCACGCCCACGATGCGGTCTTCCGCGTCCACCACCGGGAACGCCAGGAAGCGGTAGGTGACGAAGAAGTCCTCCACCACCGCGTCGGACGCGTCCACCGGCAGCTTCACCACCCGCGTGAACATCAGCGACGCGATGCGCTCGTCGGGGGCCGCGCGGATCAGCTTGCGGATGGGTACCACGCCCACCAGCCGGCCAGCCGGGTCACACGCGTAGCAGTAGAAGATCTCTCCCGTGCCGGGGTGGGCGCGCAGCTTCTCCAGCGCCTGGGCGACCGTGTCCTCCACGCCCACGGAGGTGAAGTCCCGGGACAGCCGGTCGCTCTGCAACAGCGTGAAAGCGGTCTCCGGAGGGGGCTGCACGAGGCGGCGCACGAAACGTCCTGGCCCGCCGGAGCGTCAAGGCTTATCTAGGACTCCATCCGCCATGCCACTCGCGCCGTGTCCCATCTGTCAGAAGCCCGTGCCTCCGCGTCCGGAGAACACCTCTCAACCCTTTTGCTCGCGCCGCTGCCGCGCCGTGGACCTGGGCCGCTGGCTGGGCGAGGAGTACCGCGTGCCCGACCGTCAGGCCGAGCAGCAGGAGGACGAGCTGCCCTCCGACGGTGAGCCGCGCCGGCACGACGCCTGAGCCGCCGGGCGTTGGAGAATTCCCGGCTCACTCGAACGACAGGGCAGGGGAGCGTGCCGCCGGAGGGCCCGCGCCCGTGCGCCCCTGGGGGCAGGGGACAGGCGTGCCTCTGGAGTCGCGGGAGGAGTGACGGTATACCCGCTGGCCGTGAAACGCGCCGTCAACCTCATCGCCAGCCTGCTCGTCACCGTTGCCTTCATGTGGTGGGCCTTCCGGGACACGGACGTGTCCACGCAGATCGCCAGCCTCAAGGCGGCCAACTACACGTGGATCTTGCCGTACTGCGTGTGCCTCACCCTCGTGCACATCTTCCGCACGTTGCGCTGGGGGTCGTTGCTGTCGGGCATGGAGCGCGTCCCGTTCCGCAAGCTGAACGAGGCGTCCGGCATCGGCTTCATGATGCTGCTGGTGCTGCCGTTCCGGCTGGGTGAGTTCGCGCGGCCCTTCCTCATCGCCCAGCGCAGCTCCATCCGCCGCAGCGCGGCCATGACGTCCGTGGTGCTGGAGCGCATCGTGGACGGCCTCTTCGTCGCGGCGATGTTCCGCGTGCTGCTCTTCTTCGTGCCGACGGAGACCCCCGAGGTCCGGTATGTGAAGCTGGGCGCGTGGCTGATGTTCGCCGTGTTCGGCGGCGGCCTGATGTTCCTGCTGCTGGGCCTGTGGCAGCAGGAGCGCACGGTGCGGCTGGTGCGCGCCACCGTGGGCCGCTTCTCCCCGGGCATCGCGGACAAGGTGGCGGACATCGTGGACACCTTCGTGGGGGCCATGCGTCAGCTCCCCGACCGCAAGCACGTCGCCCTCTTCTTCCTCTACACGGTCGCCTACTGGGGCGTGAACGGCCTGGGCATGGCGCTGCTCGCGCGCGCCTTCGACTGCTCGGGGGCGGCGCCGGGCATGGCCTGCGAGGCCATGAACCTGTCGCTGTTCCAGTCCTACATCGTGATGTGCGTGCTGGTGGTGGGGTCGATGATCCCCGCCGCGCCCGGGATGATGGGCACCTTCCAGGCCGCCACCAAGGTGGGCCTGGGGTTGTTCATGCCCGCCGCGATGGTGAACGCGCACGGGCTCGCCTACGCGAACGTGCTGTGGATGTGCCAGACGGTGCAGCAGATCACCTTCGGCCTCATCCTGCTGTCCATCAGCCACATGTCCTTCCGTGAGCTGGCGGGGAAGATGAAGAAGGATGACGACACCGGGGTCACCCGCTCGTCGGCGGCCTGAGGCCGTCCGTCACTACGGGGCGGGCTGGGTGGCCTGTCCTCCGTCGGAGGCCGGCGGGGACGCGGGAGGGACCTGCTGGTGGCGCACGCTGTTCCTCACCTGCTCGGAGACGGCGGCGGGGTCCACGGTGCCCTTGAAGGTGCCGAAGGGCGTCTTCACGGTCTGCTCGCGCCGGCCGTCGGTGCCCGGCGGGCCGCACCAGGCCTTGTCCTGATCCTCCAGCGTGCCCACGGGCGTGCGCACCGCGGTGCGCGTCTCGGTGGTGGACTTGGCGACGAGCACCTGGTCGCGCATCAGCACGCAGTGGTCCTCGTCGAAGTACCAGGCCGCCGAGCCGTCCCCGAACTCCTGTGCCCGCGCCGGCCCCTTGCCCATGGTGTCCGCCACCTGGGCGGCCGTCATGCCGGGGTAGAGCTTCTCGAAGCCGGGGGCGGCGCAGCCGGTGGCGGCCAGCGCGAGGAGGGCGGACAGCAGGGCGGGACGCATCAGGGCGCGGCTCCGAAAAGAAGGGGAGGCGGCGGACCCTAGCGTGTTCCTCCCGGGCGGCTCCAGGTGGGCCCTGGAGACGATGACGGGAGGACTACAGCTCCTGCTCCAGCCAGCGCCACAGACGCTCGCGCAGTGCCCGGGCGCGGCGGCGGAGCAGGGGGCGGCTCACGACTCGCCCTGCGTCTTGGCGGGCATGCGGCCGTACTTGGAGAGCAGGTCCTCCACGGCCTCGCGCAGGTACTCGCTCTGGTGGATGCGGGTGCGCCGCGCCAGCTCGCGCAGCTTGTGCACCTGCTCCTCGGGGACGAGGACGTGGGTGGAGACGATGTCGGCCTCGGGGCTTCGGACCTCACCGGGTTCCACCGCGGACGGGGACGACGGAGCGTCGGGGCTCAGCGGGCTGGCGCTTCCATCCTGCATCGGGCTTCCTCCAGGAATGCTGCTACAGGCCGCTACCGACCTGGCGTGGGCATTAGGGGGCCGCCCTCTCGTGTCGTCAAAAAAAGGAACACGCGCCGCGCCGGGTTGACTTGGAAGCCGGTGCGCTGGTACTCGCGCACCTACGTAAGGGGAGTAGTTCCCGCCCGGTGGTGAGGGGCGGAGGGGAGCTCGACACACTGGCTGGTGACAGCCCGGGCCCCCATCTCGTGAAGCGCGCGAGACGAACGAGACCTTCGGACAGGGATTCAATGCTCCCTGGCCGAGGTCCGTCGTGCGCGCTCCTCCCTGACGCGCTCCCCTACGACGGCTTCCGCGCCAGGAACTGGGATGGGGTGCCATCGTGTCGTTGGAAGCCATTGTCGGTTCATTCGTCCTCGTCGCCGCCAGCGAGATGGGGGACAAGACGCAGCTGTTGGCGTTCTCGCTGGCGTCGCGCTTCCGCAAGCCGTGGGTGGTGCTGGGCGGCATCTTCGTGGCCACGGTGGCCAACCACGCGCTGGCGTCGTCCGTGGGCACGTGGGTGTCCGTGCACGTCCCCGCGCGGGTGATGGCGCTGATCCTGGCGGTGCTGTTCCTGGGCTTCGGCCTGTGGACGCTCAAGCCCGACACGCTGGATGAAGACGGCGGCAAGCCCCCGCGCTTCGGCGCCTTCCTCACCACGGTGGGGCTCTTCTTCATCGCGGAGATGGGGGACAAGACGCAGCTGGCCACCATGGCGGTGGCCGCGCGCTACCAGGCCCCGGTGCTGGTGACGCTGGGCACCACCGCGGGGATGCTGCTGTCGGACGGCCTCGCGGTGTTCCTGGGCGACCGGCTGTCCGGGCGGGTGAACATGAAGTACGTGCGCTGGGTCACGGCCGCGCTCTTCTTCCTCTTCGGCTTCGTGTCGCTCTGGACGGCCTGGCGCGGCTGACGAAGCGTGGAACGGCTACTTCGCCTTCAGGCTCGCCGTGTCGATGACGAAGCGGTAGCGCAAGAAGGCCGCCAGGGGCGTGGGGGCTTCCGGCGCGCCCACGATGATCAGGGATGTAGACCTGCCAGGGGAGCATCCGGGAGACTGCCGCGACCATGAGCCAGGAACGTCTCCAGCAATCCCAGTCCGCAGGTCCCCATCACCTCCTCTCCCGCCTGGTCGGCGCGTGGGAGGGCGTCGCGCGCACGTGGTTCCAGCCCGACAAGCTGGAGGACGAATCGCCCATCTCGGGCACCTTCCGGAGCGTGCTCGACGGCCGCTTCGTGGTGCACGAGTACACGTCCGCGATGGGCGGCAAGCCGCTGTCCGGCGTCGCGACGCTGGGCTACCACCTGGACAAGCAGCAGTTCACCATGTCGTGGGTGGACACCTTCCACGTCGGCACGGACATCATGCCCCTGCTGGGCGAGCCCGGGGTGAGCGACCGCATCTCCGTCACCGGCAGCTACTTCACGGGGGAGCAGTCACCCCGCTGGGGCTGGCGCGTGGACATTGAAGTGAAGGGCCCGGATGCGCTGGTCATCACGCACTTCAACATCGAGCCCGGAGCGGCGCCGCAGAAGGCCATTGAAATCCAGTACAAGCGCCGGAGCTGAGAGGCGCTGGGGGGCGTTTGGGGCGGGCC
>NZ_RAWK01000115.1 GCF_003612165.1 Corallococcus aberystwythensis
CCCCCCTGCCCCTCCCCGCCGAACAGGAGCTGACCAACGCCCTGCTTCAGCTGAACGCGACGGGCGCGCAGAAGGTGTACTTCCTCGAAGGGCACGGCGAGTGGCCGCTGGAGCCGCCCCCTGGCGGTGACGGCTTGTCGGAGCTGCGGCGTCAATTGCAGCGCGAGGGCTACCGCCCCGAGCCGCTCAACCTCCTGGGCCGGAAGGAGGTGCCTCGCGACGCGGGGCTGGTGATCATCGCCGGAGCGAAGCAGGACTACACGGCGCCGGAGGTGGCGGCCCTGCGCACCTACCTGGGTGAAGGGGGCCGGCTGCTGTACTTCACCGACGCGAACACGGAGGACGGGCTGGGCCTGTTCCTCGCGGACTACGGCGTGCAGGTGGACGAAGGCGTGGCGGCGGATCCCCGGTTCAACTCGGGCAACCCGTTCGTCCTGGTGTCGAACTTCTACGGCAAGCACGCCATCACGCGTCCTTTGCAGGAGCGCGGTTTCAACGTGCAGTTGCCCACGGCGCGCAGCCTCACGCTCATCCGCGAGGGCTTCCTGTTGCCCGGCGTGACGGTGGAGCCCGTGCTGCTGAGCTCGCCCTATGCGTGGGTGGAGTCGCGCCCCCTGGAGGACACCACCCCGTCCAGCGGCGAGAAGATGGGGCAGCTCACGCTGGTGGCCGCCGCGTTCCGGGACACGCGCGCGGCGGAGCACAAGCGCTTCGACGAGGCCCGGCTGGTGGCGGTGGGTGAATCGGAGCTGCTGCTGGATCCGAACTGGCGCTACGAGGCCAACCGCAACCTGGTGATGAACGCCCTGGGCTGGGCCTCCCATCAGGTGGAGAAGATCACCCTGCGTCCTCCCGACCGTGAGACGTCCACCCTGGAGTTGAGCGAGGACCAGATGCGGACCCTGCGTTTCGTGTCCATCGACCTGCTGCCCCTGTCCCTGTTGGGCGTGGGGCTCGCGGTCTGGTTGTCGCGGAGGAACCGGTGAGGACTTCCGTTGTCGTGATGCTGGGGTTGATGGCGGTGGGGTGTTCTCGCGACGCGGAGAAGCCTCCACCGCCGCCGAAGCTCTTCGCGACGGAGCCCTCGGAGCCGAGACGGGGCGCGACCCCGGACCCGACGCCTGTCTTCACGCACCTGACGGTGAAGGCTCGCGGCGCCATCACGGAGCTGGAGCGGACGCCGGAGGGCTGGCGGCTCGTATCGCCCGTGGAGGCCAAGGCGGATCCATACGCGGTGGAGGCCCTGGTGCAGCAGCTCACCTCGGCGAAGTTCAAGGCCACCGTCAACGCCTCGCCTTCGGACGCGGACCTGAAGAAGTACGGCCTCAAGTCCCCCGCGTTCACCGTGACGGCGAAGGCGTACCTCCCGGACGCGAACGGCGAGGGCGCGGAGGATCCGTCCCGGCAGCGCACCGTGACGCTGGCCGGTGGGGACGAGAACCCCTTCGATGGCTCCGTCTACGTGCGGCGTGAAGGCGAAGCGACCGTGTACGCGGCCGACGGCGCCGTGCGGTACTCGCTGGACAAGGGCCCGTTCGAATTGCGCGCCAAGGAGTTCCTGGGGCCGCTGGACCTCGCGTCGTTCCAGTCCATTGAAGTCACCGCGAAGGACCACGCGTACGTGCTGACGCGAGAGGCGGACGGCAAGTCGTGGCGGATGGAGAAACCAGAGCCCACCCGCGCGAATGACAGCCGGCTGACGGACCTGCTCAAGGCATTCGCGGGGCACCAGGCCCTGTCCTTCCCGCAGGACACCGCCGCCACCCGGAAGGCCCTGGGCCTGGACACGCCCGTCGTGGACGCGCGCTTCGTCCCGGCTTCCGGTGAGCCCATCCGCGTCCGGCTGGCCCAGGTGACTCGCGACGGTGCGCCCGTCGTCCATGCGCTGCGGGAACAGGGCTCGCGGTCCACGCTGGCGGAGGTGGACTCCCGCGCGCTGACGACACTGGACGTGGGCGTGCAGGAGCTGAAGGACCGGCGCGTGCTGTCCTTCCCGCGCGACGCCGTGCGACGCCTGGAGTTCTTCCCCGGCGGCAAGGCCGCCCCCGTGGTGGTGACTCGCGGCGAGGGAAACAGCGAGGCGTGGCAGGTGGAGGGCCCCGGCGGCGGACGCGCGCTGCACTTCCGCGTGGTGAAGCTCCTGGGCCGGCTGGAGGCGCTGAAGGCCGCCGCGTTCGGTGAGGCCAAGGTGAAGCGCTGGGAGCGCTACGGCATCAGCGATGCGTCCCGGGGCGTCGTGCTGCGCGACGCGGACGGGCGTGAACTGGCGCGGCTGTGGCTGGGCGACGCAGTGCCGGACACGGAGGACCGGCTCTACGCGCGGGGCTCCGGGCCGGACCTGGTGGAGGTGTCCATGGGCGCGGTGGCGGACCTGCCCACGCGCGCCGCGGACCTGCAGGAGGCGCCGCCCGAAGCGGCAGACGGCGGGGCTCCCGCGCCTTGAAGCGGCGCTACACCTCCATCAGGGCGAAGCGCTGCTCGGGTGTGAACTTGGTGAGCAGCGGCATCGCGACGTTGAACACCGGGATGCCGCTCTTCGTCTTGCCCTCGCGCGCGCCGTGGTGCGCGTGGCCGTGGAAGACATACTCCGCGCCGTAGTGGTCGATGGGCATCGACAGGCGGCTCGTCCCGAGGAAGGGGCGGATCTCGATGTTCTCCCCCTCCAGCGTCTCCGGGATGGGGGCGTAGTGCATGATCACGACCTTCTTGGGCGTGTCCAGGTGGCTGAGCGCGGCCTCCAGCTTGAGCGACTCCGTGACGGCCTCCTGCACGAAGGACTTCGTCTGGCCCTCGCCGAACGCCTGCAACGTCGCGTTGCCGAAGCCGCCTCCGAAGCCCTTCACCCCCGCGACGCCGAGCGTCTTCTCGAAGATGAAGTGGTCGCCGTCGAGGATGTGCACCCCGACCTTGGACAGCTCCGAGCAGATCTCCTTCACCTGCCCGTGCTCGTAGTCGTGGTTGCCCAGCACCGCGGCACACGGGACGCGCAAGGCCGAGAGTTCCTCGGCCAGCACCTTGCCCTCTTCAATCATCCCACGGTCCGTCAGGTCGCCGCACAAGAGCAGCACATCCGCCGAGGCGTTCACCTGTTTGACGAGCTGACGGAAGCGCCCGTGCTGGTCCTCCCGGCAGTGCAGGTCACCGACCGCTGCCAGTCGAATCTTCGAGCTCGGATCTCGCGCCACGGGTCCCCCCCTCGGGTCTGTCCTGTTCGTCCCACGCCCTGCCGTCCCCAAAGCCCCAGTGGTGGATGTCCACGTGATAGTTCACCTTGGACACCAGGTTGCCCCGGCACAGCTTCTCGTCCCATTTGCCGTCGCGCACCGACTGGAGCGTGCGGCTCATCAACTCCGTCATCACGTAGTTGGGCACGATGTCGCGCTCGCTGGGATACGCGAAGCGGAACATCATCAGGTGGCTGAGCAGCACCTCCCAATAGCGGTCGAAGCGCCGGAGGATGCGGTCCCAGTCCATCTCCCGCCCCGCCTTGAGGATGAGGTGGTTGATGTCCGCGCCGTCATAGCGCTCGCGCTCGGTGACGAAGGCCTTGGACCAGATCATCTCCTCGGCCGGCGCGATGAGGCACTCGTAGCCGAAGATGGTGGCCTTCTTGGCGTTGGTGAACCACTCGTCATCCACCGTCGCCACCCCGTTGCCGGAGGAGAAGATGAAGTCGACGAAGTAGTCACCCTTGTAGGCCTTGTAGAGCCACACCTCGTCGGGCCGTTCCGTGCGCCAGCCGTCCTTCTCCAGCACGTCCAGGGCGCGGATGGCGTCCTGCTTGCGCGGGAACAGGTCCAGGTCCTTGGTGTCGCGGTAGATGCCGGTATAGGTGGCGTAGGCATACGCCCCGCCCACTACGAACGGCACCCCGGCCTCATGAAGCAAACCGACGGCTCTGGCGCGGGCGTTGATCTCGTCCGGCTCACGCTCCCGCTCGGCCAGCGTGGCGTCCGTACCCATCTCCCCGGGATGGTTCGGGTGTCGTTTTTCCATGGGCGAAAGGTAGGGATGGCCCATTTCAGCCGTCGGGCAGGCGGGCGCGGGCGGCCGGAGAGCAGGCAGCCAAGCGCCAAGCGACTGGTTTCACTGTGCTTTTCCGCCCCAAGCGAGCGCCTTTTCTGTTTTTCGCCTGGCCTGTGTCCATAGGGGCGAATTCCCTGCCGCACGGCCCGCACGACGGGCCCTGAAAGGACACCCGACCATGCTGCGTAAGAGCTTGCTGTGTGCCTCCCTGCTGTTCGTGGGTTGCAACGACGCCGAAACCTCCGACGAGGCGACGTTCCGCGACGGCCTGCCCTCCAAGGAGCAGGTGCAGGTGAAGCCTCCGCAGCAGAAGGGCCAGGGCCTGATGGCGGAGGGGCCGTCCGCCACGTTCAGCCAGGGCGAGAGGTCGGGCTATTACCAGGCGACGGTGGACGCCACGGCGTCCGTGAACCTCGGCACGCTGTGGGTGCTCAACCTCATCGAGCAGATCACCAGGTATCCGCCGACGACGCTGGAGGAGAACAAGGCGGTGTGGGGCCCGGGCACGGAGGCGCTGAGCCCCATCACGTGGCGGCTGACGGTGACGAAGTCGGGTGACGCGTCCTTCTCCTGGGTGCTGGAGGGCAAGGGGAAGACGGAGGAGGACAGCGCCTTCCGGGCGGTGCTGTCCGGCACGCAGCAGGTCTCGGTGGACGAGGACGGCGAGCGCCAGAGGGGCTTCGGCTCGGGAGAGCTCTTCATCGACTGGGACGCCGCCCACACCCTGCCGGACGCCGACGACCACGTGGGCACGGTGGAGATCCGCTACGCGCGGCCGAGCGCCACGGCGGACGCCACGGTGGACGCGGACTTCCACCAGGTGCGCGATGACAAGGACCCCTCCAAGCGGGTGGACGGCAAGTACCACTACAAGACGACCGCGACGGCGGGCGGCGAGTTCGAGTTCGCGACGATCCAGAACATCCACGAGGGCGACCAGACGGCCGCGAAGCTGGAGAACGTGAGCATCAAGAGCCGCTGGACGGCGACCGGCGCGGGGCGCGCGGACGTGAAGGCCTCCGGGGGTGACCTGACGAGCCTGCTCACGGTGAACGAGTGCTGGGACACGAACTTCCGCAGCACCTACCTGGCGACCAACCTGTTCCCGGGCCAGGGCTACGGTGACGAGCAGACCTCCTGCGCCGGGTTCACGACGGCGGTGTACTCGTCGCTGTGAGGCAGGTCGGAGTAGGCTTCCGCCGCGCGTGACCGGACCGACCCCGCTGGCCCTGAAGGTGGTGCCTCCCCGTCCCACGGAGGACCGGCGGGCCGTCCTGCGCGAGCTGTATGTGAAGTATGGCGGCAGCGTGCGTGAGCGCTGCCGCTACCTGCTGAAGGACCCGAGCCGGGCGGAGGACGCGATGCACGACGTCTTCGCCCGCGTGCTCGTGCACGGGGAGACGTTCCGCGCGGAGGCGTCCCCGCTGACGTGGCTGATGAAGATCGCCACGCACCACTGCCTCAACCAGCTGCGCTCGGAAGGGGCGGCGTGGCGCAAGTGGTTCGCGCGGGACGAGGCGGCCCGTCCGGAAGGGCAAGGCGGCGAGGAGGCGATGGAGACGCGCGACCTGGTGCGCAAGCTGCTGGCCCGGGTGGACGCGGAGACGCAGGCGGCGGCCATCCACTACCACGTGGATGGGATGACGTTGGAAGAGGTGGCCGCGGTGCTGGGGCGTTCGGTGCCCACGGTGCGCAAGCGGCTGGAGCATTTCGCGGAGCTGGGAGGAGAGGAGCTGAGCGTCCGATGAGCGCGCACGAGTCGAGCTGGACATTGCGCCGCCTGCACGCCGGCGAGCTGCCCGCCCCGGAAGCCCACCGCGTCCGGAACCATGCGGGAGCGTGCGAGGCGTGCGGCGCGACGCTCCGGTCCTTCGTGGACGCACAGGCCGCCTTCGAGGCGGAGGTGCCCTTCGAGCGCTTCGAGGCCGGCGTGGAGCAGGCCCGCGCGAGGCAGGCCTCCAGGGAGCCCGCGCCCCGCGCGCAGTGGGTCCGGCCGTTGATGGCGGTGGCGGCGTCCGTGCTGGTGTTGGTGCTGGCGCGCCCGCTGCTGGAGACCAGCGGGAGGACGGATCCGGTGCAGCCGCCCGTCACGGGCAACCGGCTCAAGGGCGGCGCGGGCGCGGAGCTGCGGATTGGTGGGGGCGTGGAGCCGCAGCGGGTCGCGAGCACGGAGGCGCCGGAAGCGCTACAGCCCGGCGAGCGCGTGCGGCTGGGCTACACGGCGGACGCGTATCGCTACGTGGCGGCGCTGTCGGTGGATGCGCAGGGAGAGGTCACGCCCCTGTATCCGGAGGACGGGGACAGCCTCGCGGTGGAGCCGGGCGCGGGACAGCACTGGCTGCCGGAGAGCGTGGAGTTCACCGGCGCGGGGCTGGAGCGCGTGGTGCTGGTGCTGACGGACGCGCCCGTGTCCATGGATGCGTTGAGTGACGCGGCCCGGAAGGCCTTCGCCGCCTCGGGCCGGGACGTCACCCGCATGGCCCCACTGGACGTGGCGGGCGCGCAGACGCAGTGGATCCTGCTGAAGCCATGAGCGACGGGCCCGAGAAACAGGTGCGAGCGAGGCTTGCGCCCGTGGCGGCCTGGGCACGGGCAATGGCTTCGGCGATGCGGGCGTCGATTCCCGCGCTGATCCTGGCCTCCACCGCCGCTCACGCGGACACCCTGCACCGCTTCGCGCTCATCGCCGGCAACGACACGGGCGGCTCGGACACCCGGCCCTTGAGCTACGCGCGCGACGATGCGCGCAAGATGCACGACCTGCTCACGCGGCTGGGCGGCGTGGCTCCGGCCGACGCGAAGCTCCTCCTGGACGACGACGCGAAGGACTTCCTCGTCGCGCTGTCGGAGCTGGAGCAGCGGGCCCGCGCGGCCCAGGCTCGGGGAGAGCGCACCGCGCTGTTCGTCTACTACTCCGGCCACGCGAAGGACGGCGCGCTGCGGTTGGGGGCCTCACAGCTGGCCTTCGACGCGCTCAAGCGCCGGCTGGCGGACGCGCCCGTGGACATCCGCATCGCCATCCTGGACTCCTGCCGCTCCGGCGCGCTCACCCGCACCAAGGGCGCCCGCAAGGCCCCCGCCTTCGACGTGGAGTCCGGCGCGGCCCGCGATGCCCGGGGCGTCGTCATCCTCACCTCCAGCGCTGCGGACGAGGACTCGCAGGAGTCGGATGCGCTGGGAGGCAGCTACTTCTCCCACCACCTGGCCAGCGGCCTGCTGGGCGACGCGGACCGCAGCGGCGACGGACGCGTGACGCTCTTCGAGGCGTATTCGCACGCCTACGCCCGCACGGTCGCGGACACGGCCGACAGCAGCGCGGGCCCCCAGCACCCAACGTTCAGCTACGACCTGGCGGGCAACGGCGATCTGGTCCTCACCGACCTGCGCACGAGCGCCGAAGGCCTGGTCGTTCCCGGCAACGCCCCCGCGGGCGCCTACTACTTCGTGGATCCAGGCGGCATGGTGGTCGCGGAGCTGGACAAGGCCGCGGACACCGAGCGCCGCGTGGCGCTGGCCCCCGGCACCTACCGCGTGAAGCGCCGGCTCAGCGACCGGCTGCGCATTGGCGAGGTGGAGGTCGCGCGCGGCCGGACCACCATCCTCCAGGAGCCGCGCTTCAAGGACGCGCCCTTCTCCGACGACCCCGTGAAGGGCGCCATGCTGGACAAGGGCGCGTGGTGGACCTTCGGCCTCACCGGTGGCTTCCAGTCGTTCTTCGACGCGCAGACGCGCCAGTCCCTCTTCCTCTCCGTGCCGCTGTTTGGCGCGGAGGCGGAGCTGCACGACTACTTCCGCCGCGACTGGGTCTGGGGCTTCGACGCGGCGGTGGGCGGCACGAACGGCGCGCTGGCGCTGCCCACGCTGGAGGGGCCGGCGTACCGCTACTCCGTGGTGAACGTGGGCACCAGCCTCACCGCCGAGTGGCCCGTGGGCCGCGTCGCCCCGTTCGTGGGCGTGCGCGTCGCGTACCTCATCATGGGCCGCAAGTTCGACGACGGGGCCTTCCCGGATCAGCGCTTCGCCATGGTGTCGCCGGGCCTCGCCACCGGAGCGCGCTTCCAGCTCACGCGCCGCCTGAACCTCACCGCGCGCACCCGCCTGCAGTACCTCCAATACACCGTCGACGCGCAGCGCTCCCTGGGGTTCTGGGAATTGGCCGCGCTCCTCACGTACCAGCCATGAGGGAGCCCCTGATGCGAAAGCTGGCCCTGGCCCTCCCCTGCCTCCTCGCGGTCGCGTGTGGCGGAGACTTCTCCAACGACGACCTGGAGTTCCAGAACGCCCTGCCCCAGCGCGAGGACCTGGCCGCGAAGCTGCCGGACAGCGCCCGTTCCGGACAGGGTCTGGGCACGCGCGGCCAGCGGCTGGGCGCGTCGCAGGTGCTGGGCGGCACGTCGCAGCTCGCGCTCCAGGCCTACCAGGCGGGCACGCAGTTCAACACCAGCGTGGACGGCCTGCTCTCCCTGCTGGAGCTGTTCCGCAACGCCCCGCCCACCACGCGCGAGACCGACCGGCGCATCTGGGGCCCCTTCCCCGCTGACGAGCACCCGGGCCATGAGCTGCGCTTCGTGATGAACCGCCAGGGGGATTCCTTCGCGTACCTCCTCCAGTACCGCCCCCAGGGCGGCGGCGAAGGCGCGTGGTGGACCTACCTGCCCGGCACCTTCAAGGCGGATGGCGGCATCCGCAAGGGCACGGGCACGCTCGCGCTGGACCTGAAGGAGGCGCGCAAGAACGGCTTCGACACGAAGGAGGCGACCGCGCTGGACCGGCTGGACATCGACTACCAGACCCTGGCGCTGCCCACGAACGTGGAGCTGCTCTTCACCGGCGCGGGGGCCACGACCCCGCTCACCCGCTATGCGTCGCGTCAGACGCCCCAGGGGCTGGGGGAGATGGCGTTCCGGCTGCCGGGGGTGGACTTCGTGCCGGGTGGGCTCATGGAGACGCTGGACATCCTCGCGCGCTGGACGCCGGACGGCCGGGGCGTGCTGGTGCTCAACATCCTGGAGGGGGACGCGAAGGGCGCGCAGTACACGGAGTGCTGGGACGCCCGGACCCGCATCACCTTCATGCAGCGCAACTGGGACTTCCTCAACCCCACCGAGGGCAGCCGCGCCACCTGCCCGGACGTCTCCGCGCTGGACCCGCAGCCCTGAAGAGGCCGCCCGGGCTCAGGCCCGGACAGCAGCCGGGCGGACAATCCCTGGCCCGTGGAAGGTGACGCGCGGGGTGGATTCTCTATGCTGGCGGCTGTTTCCCGCGCCCCCCATGCCCAACTCCTCGCTTCTCACCGTCTTGAAGAGCCGGCGCATCTGGCTCCTGATGGCCGTCGGCTTCGCGTCCGGCCTCCCCCTGTGGTTGACCGGCGTCACGCTGTCCGCGTGGATGAAGAACGAGGGGGTGAACCTCAAGACGATTGGCATCTTCAGCCTCGTGTCGCTGCCCTACACCTTCAAGGTGTTGTGGGCGCCGCTGATGGACCGCTACACCCTGCCCTTCCTGGGCCGCCGTCGCGGCTGGATGCTGCTCACGCAGGTGCTGCTCGTGGGCGCCATCTCCGCCATGGGGCTGGTGAACCCGAAGGACGCGCCCATGGCCATGGCGTGCATGGCGGTGGTGGTGACGTTCCTGTCCGCCAGCCAGGACATCGTCGCGGACGCGTGGCGCACGGACATCCTCACGATGGAGGAGCGCGGGCTGGGCAACTCGCTGTACGTCACCGGCTACCGGATGGGCATGCTCGTCGCGGGCGGGCTGGCGTTCATCCTGTCGGACCACCTGGGCTGGTCCCAGACGTATTACGTGATGGGCCTGCTCATGGTGGTGGGCGTGGTGGCCACGCTGCTGGCCCCGGAGCCCGAGAGCGTGAAGCCTCCGCGCAAGCTGGCGGATGCCGTCGTGCGGCCCTTCGTGGACTACTTCCGCCGCGAGTACGCGCTGGGGGTGCTCGCGTTCCTGGTGCTCTACAAGCTGGGGGATGCCATCGCCGCCAGCATGGTGACGCCCTTCTACATCGAGCTGGGCTTCTCCAACACGGAGATTGGCGCGCTCAGCAAGACGCTGGGCATGGTGGCCACCATCGGCGGCGGCCTGTTGGGCGGCGTGCTGATGGTGAAGCTCAGCATGCGCCGCGCGCTGTTCATCTTCGGCGCCGCGCAGGGCCTCACCAACCTGGCCTTCATGGCGCTGGCGCTGGTGGGCAAGAACGACCTGATGCTCGCGGCCACCATCGCGGTGGACAACGTGTGCACGGGCCTGGGTGTCACGGCGTTCGCGGCGTTCGTGATGTCGCTGTGCCACAAGAGCTTCAGCGCCACGCAGTACGCGCTCCTGTCCGCGCTGGGCACCATCGCCAACCGGCTCATCGGCTCCGTGTCCGGCTACCTGGCCACGTGGATGGGCTGGCCCACGTTCTTCGCCTTCACCGCCGCGGCGGCCATCCCCGCCCTGGTCCTGCTGATATTCCTGCCGGAACACGCCGCCCAGCCGCAGGAGGCCGAGCCCCCCGCGCCGGAGGCCGTGCCGCCCTCCTCCGCCGCCGCGTCCGTCGCCGCGGCGCGCTGACGGCCTCCGGACCCGCGCCTCCGTCCTGACAACCCCGCGCTCCCGCCCGCTACTGGACGGAAGCGCGTGCAGGCGGGTGCGGCGCCGGACAGGGGATGCGACTTCGGCTCCCCATTGGAAAGCGCGCGCGGCTAGGGTGGCCCTGTCATGGCACACCCTTCCGCTGGCAAGCCCCTTTCGCGCGACCTGCTGATCAACCCCGACAAGCTGCGCGCGCAGTACTACGACGACACGCCCGACGCGTCCGTGGCCGAGCAGCGCGTGGCCTTCGGCACCTCCGGACACCGGGGGAGCGCCGCGCGCCGCAGCTTCAACGAGGCGCACATCCTCGCGGTGGCGCAGGCCCTGTGCGAGTACCGCAAGCAGCAGGGTTACGACGGCCCGCTGTTCCTGGGCATGGACACGCACGCCCTCTCCGAGCCCGCGCAGCGCACCACGCTGGAGGTGCTGGCCGCGCACGGCGTGGAGGTCCGCTACACGGACGGCGCCACGCCCACGCCGGTCATCTCCCACGCCATCCTCACGTACAACCGGGGCCGCACGAGCGGGCTCGCGGACGGCATCGTCATCACCCCGTCCCACAACCCGCCGGAGGACGGCGGCATCAAGTACAACCCGCCCAACGGCGGCCCCGCCGACACGAACGTCACCTCCCTGGTGGAGAAGCGCGCCAACGCGCTGATGGCCGGGGGCAACCAGGGCGTCCAGCGCATCCCCTACGAGCGGGCGCGCTCGAGCGCCACGGTGAAGCCGTACGACTTCATCACCCCGTACGTGGCGGACCTGGCGAACGTGCTGGACCTGGACGTCATCCGGGGCGCGAAGCTCAAGCTGGGCGCGGATCCGCTGGGCGGCTCCAACCTCGCGTACTGGGCGCCGATTGCGCAGAAGTACGGGCTGGACCTCACGGTGGTGAACCCCACGCTGGACCCCACCTTCGGCTTCATGCCCGCGGACCATGACGGGAAGATCCGCATGGACTGCTCGTCGCCGTACGCGATGGCGAACCTGGTGAAGCTCAAGGACCAGTACGCGCTCGCGTTCGGCAACGACACGGACTCCGACCGCCACGGCATCGTCACCCGCAGCCAGGGGCTGATGAACCCGAACCACTACCTCGCCGTCGCCATCAGCTACCTCTTCCGCAACCGCCCGGGCTGGAAGGCGGACGCGGCGGTGGGCAAGACGCTGGTGAGCAGCAGCCTCATCGACCGCGTGGGCAAGGACCTGGGCCGCCGCGTGGTGGAGGTCCCGGTGGGCTTCAAGTGGTTCGTGGACGGGCTTTTGGACGGTTCGCTGGGCTTCGGCGGCGAGGAGAGCGCGGGCGCGTCCTTCCTGCGCAAGGACGGCACCGTGTGGACCACCGACAAGGACGGCATCATCCTGGACCTGCTCGCGGCGGAAATCCTCGCGCGCACCGGCAAGGACCCGGGCGAGCACTACCAGGACCTGGCGAAGAAGTTCGGCGCGCCGCTGTACACGCGCATCGACCAGCCGGCCACGTCCGCGCAGAAGGCCGCGCTGAAGAAGCTGTCGCCGGAGGCGGTGAAGGCCACGACGCTCGCGGGTGAGCCCATCCTCCAGCGCCTCACGCGCGCGCCGGGCAACAACGCGGACCTGGGCGGCCTCAAGGTGACGGCGGAGAACGGCTGGTTCGCCGCGCGTCCGTCCGGCACGGAGGACGTGTACAAGATCTACGCGGAGAGCTTCCGCGACCAGGCGCACCTGGACACCATCATCCAGGAGGCGCGCGCCATCGTCGGTGAGGCGTTCGCCGGCAAGTAAGGCGAGGAGCCCCACCGGCCATGGACGTCAAAACCATCCTTCAGTACGTGCTCGCGCTGTTCATGGTCGCCGCGGGGGTGAACCACTTCCTCAAGCCCCGCGTGTACATGCGCATCATGCCACCGTACCTGCCCCGGCCCCGGGAGCTGGTGCTCGTGAGCGGTGTGGCGGAGGTGCTGCTGGGCATCTTCCTCCTGGTGCCCGCGACGACGCGGCTCGCGGCCTGGGGCCTGGTGGCGCTGTTCGTGGCGGTGTTCCCCGCGAACGTCTACATGGCCCAGCACCCGGAGCAGTTCCGGAAGATTCCCCGGGGCCTGCTCTGGGCGCGGCTGCCGCTCCAGGTGGTGCTCATCGCCTGGGCGCTCTGGTACGCCTGATCAGCGCCAGAGCGGCGCGTGGTCCTCGATGTACTGGCGCACCGTGCGCGTGGGGCGGCCCAATAGATTCGTGAGCGTGGGGTCCACCTGCTCCGCCTTCCCGAAGCGAAGCCCCACGTGCATCAGCGTCTGCATGCCCAGCTGGCCCCAGGACAGCCGGCGCTGGTGCAGGTGGCGCACGTAGCCGGGCACCGACGCGGGCACGTAGCGGATGGACCGGCCCAGCACCTCCGACAGCACGGACGCCACCTCGTCGAACGTCACCGCCTCCAGCCCGGTGAGCGTGAAGGCGCGGTTGCGCAGCGACGTGTCCAGCAGCGCCCGCGCCGCCACCTCGCCCACGTCGCGCACGTCCACGAAGGCCACCCGGCCGTGGCCCGCGGGCATGTAGAGCCGGCCGTCCTGGCGGATGTCCTCGCGGTACGCGTCCCCCAGGTTCTGCGCGAAGAACGCCGGGCGCAGCAGCGTCCACCCGACGCTGGAGCGCATCAGGTGTTCCTCCACCGCGTGATGCGGCGCCCACGCGCGATTCTCCGCGCCCGACATGGACAGGAACACCACCTGCTTCACGCCCTGCGTGGCCGCCGCGTCGATGAATGCGGTGAGCGCTCCTTCCGCATGGGCGATGGCCGGCGGCCGCATCAGGAACACGCCGCGCACGCCCTCCAGCGCGGGGAGGAACGTCTCCGGCCGCAGGAAGTCCAGCGGCGCCGGCATCACGTCCCCGTCCATCTCCTTGAGGAGCGACACCGTGTGCTCCGGCGACTTCACCGCCGCGCGCACCGCCACCCCTTCAGCCAGCAGCGCGCGCACCACCGCCCGCCCCACGTTGCCCGTGGGCCCCGTGACGAGCACCGGCCCACTCACCACGGCCCCGCCTCCCATGCTCCCGCACTGCCGCCCACCGGCACCCGCCGGGCCCGGCCGGCGACAAGGGACGCTCCTGCGCTCATGCGGAACCTCCTCCTGCGAACCCGCGACCCCGGAAGTGCACGGGGCGGGGCGATGGGGCCCCACCCTGGCGTCCCATTCCCCGCTCCGAAAAAACGCAGTCCCGGGGATCCGTTGAGGCCCCCTGGCTCTTGAATGCTGGAAGCCGGGAAGGGAGCGTGCGACAGCCAACACTCCGAGTGCGTGAGGGTCCGCTGTCCGGCACTCGCGGAGGTTGGCGGGCGGGCGGGGAGACGGTGGCCGGCTGGACGCCCGGTGGACCTTCCGGCCCGCCATCCTTCCTTGACTCAACCGGACGTGCTCTTTAGGTTCAGAGGCTTCCACCGGCTCGGTAAGAGCCAAGAAGGATGTTCCATGGCCCGCGTTACCGTTGAAGACTGCCTTCCCTACGTGGACAACCGGTTCGCGCTGGTGCTCCTGGGCGCCAAGCGCGCGCGCCAGCTGATGGCCGGCGCCCGGCCCATCATCGAGACCTCGAAGAACAAGCCGCCCGTGCTCGCCCTGCGCGAGGTCGCCACCCAGCGCGTGAAGTTCGACCGCGACGTGCGCGAGGCGCTGTCGGGCAAGTACGTGGGCGAGGAAGCCAAGAAGTAGCCTGACCGCCCTACGCCGGCTCCTTCCCCTCCACGGGGGGAGGGGCCCCGGACGCCAGGCCCTGGGCGCGCATCCACCGCAGCGCCCGGCCGGCGACGGCCTTCTCACCCTTGTAGCCCAGCGCCGGAATCAGCCCCTCGAGCGGCATCCAGCGCACCTCGTCCACCTCCACGCGCGGCCCCGGCAGCGGCCCCAACTCTCCCGCCTCGTAGCGGAAGAGGAAGAAGTGGACGCGCTTGAAGATGCGCTGCCCCCGGAACTGGTAGACGTAGCGGATCTCCCCCAGGGGCGCGAGCAGCGCCACGGAGGAGAGCCCCGTCTCCTCCTTCACCTCGCGCCGCGCCGTCTGTTCCGGGGACTCGCCCGGGTCCACGTGCCCCTTGGGCAGCGCCCACAGGTGGCGCCCGTGAGGACGGATGACGGCCACCTCCCAGGCACCGTCCTGGAAGCGGATGACGATGCCTCCTGAGGACGCCTCGCGCGGCATGGCCCCACCCTACCCGAAGCAGCGGGCGGCCGGGACCCTCAACCGCCGTGCGCGAAGTGGCGCAGCTTGGCCTCCGCGCCCAGCCGGTAGGCATAACGCAGGTCGCCGAGGAGCCGGTCCAACCGCCGGTCCTGGACGTGGGGCATGAGCCGCGCGCAGAAGCGCCGGGACACCCGGTTCGCCTCCTCGTAGCGCCAGCGCTCCTCCCCCGACAGCAGCGGTTGGTACGAGACCTGGTCGAAGAGGCGCCCCAACAGCTCCCGTGCCCACCCAGCCACGCCCTCGCCCCAGCGGTGCAGGAGGCAGACGACGAATTTGTCCACCTCCGCCTGGGCCTCCAGCTCCAGCAGCGACACCGTGCGCTCGTAGTGCGCCGTGTGCGCGACGTAGAGGAAGTGGCTGACGCCCTCGGTCACCTGGCAGTAGCCGTCCAGGTCGCCCTCCAGCACGGAGCCCAGGGGGCTTCCCGCGTAGCGGTCCATCCGCTCGCGCAACCCGGGGTCCAGGTAGAGCGCCACCTCCAGGCCGCCGCGGGCCTCCAGCACCAGCAGCTCCTCCGGCGCGCGCCCGGTGCCGCCCAGCAGCGCGGCGACCTCCGCGTCCACCACCACGAAGGCCTCCGCGCGGGCCTCGCACCGGAAGCCGTAGATGGCCTCCAGGTGGGCCTGGAGACGCCCCACGAGCGGGAAGTCCGCGGCGTCAGTTGGCAAGCGGCCCCTTGCGCGGGACCCAGCCCGCGTCCACCAGCACGCGCTCCAGCTTGTCGCTGCCCGTGCGGGACCAGGTTTCGTACACCCGCAGCGCGCCCGCGGGCCCCGCGCTCACCAGGCCGCGCGCGCTGATCTCCTCCAGCACCTCCGCGAGCGAGCGGAACTTGTCGCACAGCTCGCGGTACACGCCGGTGAAGCCGCCGGACGGCACCAGCTCCGCGACCTGTCCGTAGGCCGCGCCGCCCATCTGGATGTAGTAGTCCGGGCCCACCATCCCCTGCTGCAGCGCGCCGGAGAAGAAACCGACCTTGTAGAGCGACACGTCGCCCAGCCGCCGCAGCGTGCGGATGCGCTCGTCGCGCTCCTGCTGCAGCGCGCGGTGGTACAGCTCCGCCAGCGGTTCGTGGTCGCGCCGGCCCTCCGCGTCACGGCTGAACAGCTTGTCCGTGGCCGCGAACTCCGCCAGCAGGTTCACCACGTAGAACTCGGTGGACTCGCCCAGCGCCACCCGCTGCCGGGCCGCGACCTCCAGCAGCAGTTCCCGGAAGAACTCCTTCAGCGAGGAAGAGGACGTCACCAGTCCGCTCATCGAGCACACCTCCCGGATGAAGCCTGGAAGCCCCCCGGGCCAGCGCCCGGAGCCTCCAGGACACGCGTGTGACAAGCGTAGCCACGTCACCCGGCGTCGGCAAAAGGGTCGCGAGTCTTATCAGGCACTTACGCTGGCACTCAGGCCGCGCGAGTGCCAACGGCCCGACACCGGGGACGGCCTTGCGGGCAGGTGCGCGGGGCGGGAATGTTTTTGCGAAAAGCCCAATCAGGACGGGTATTTAGGGGCATCCGGACAGATGTCCCGACGTCGCTTGACGAGGTGAAGTCCCTGGTTATTATCCGCCGCGCCTGGGCGTTAGCACTCAGTGGGTGCGAGTGCCAACGCCGGGGCCCACAGGACCTTTTTTCTCACCCCTGCGGCCTCCCGGTCCGGACCTTCCGTCCGCCTCCGGCAGCCGCGATTCACAGGAGCAAGCCATGAAGATTCGTCCCCTGCAGGATCGGCTCATCATCAAGCGCGTCGCCGAGGAGAACAAGACCAAGGGTGGCCTCTTCATCCCCGACACGGCGAAGGAGAAGCCGCTCGAGGGCAAGGTCATCGCCGTCGGCAACGGCAAGGTGCTGGAGGACGGCAAGGTGCGCGCCATGGACATCAAGGCCGGCGACACCATCCTCTTCAGCAAGTACGCGGGCACGGAGATCAAGCTGGACGGCGAGGATCACCTGATCCTTCGCGAAGAGGACGTGCTGGGCATCATCGAGAAGTGAAGCCCGCCGTTCGTCTTCCCACTCCCAACCTTTAGAGGATTCAAACCATGGCGAAAGACATCATTTTCGAAGTGCGCGCGCGTGACGCCATTCTGCGCGGCGTGAACATCCTGGCCGACGCGGTCAAGGTGACCCTGGGGCCCAAGGGCCGCAACGTCGTCATCGAGAAGAGCTTCGGCTCCCCCACCATCACGAAGGACGGCGTGACGGTGGCGAAGGAAATCGAACTGGAGAACAAGTTCGAGAACATGGGCGCCCAGATGGTGAAGGAGGTCGCCTCCAAGACCTCCGACGTCGCCGGTGACGGCACCACCACGGCCACCGTGCTGGCGCAGGCCATCTTCCGCGAGGGCGCGAAGCTGGTCGCCGCGGGCCACAACCCGATGGACATCAAGCGCGGCATCGACAAGGCCGTCGCCGCCATCGTCAACGAGCTGAAGACGCTGGCGAAGCCGACCAAGGGCAACAAGGAGATCGCCCAGGTTGGCACCATCTCCGCGAACGGTGACACCACCATCGGCCAGATCATCGCGGACGCGATGGAGAAGGTCGGCAAGGAGGGCGTCATCACGGTGGAAGAGGCCAAGGGCCTGGACACCACCCTGGACGTCGTCGAGGGCATGCAGTTCGACCGCGGCTACCTGTCCCCGTACTTCGTGACGGATCCGGAGCGCATGGAGGTCGTGCTGAACGACCCCCTCATCCTCATCCACGAGAAGAAGATCTCGTCGATGAAGGACCTGCTCCCCATCCTGGAGCAGGTGGCGCGCGCCGGTAAGCCCCTGCTGATCATCGCCGAGGAGGTCGAGGGCGAGGCCCTGGCCACCCTGGTGGTGAACAAGATCCGCGGCGTGCTGAACGTGGCGGCGGTGAAGGCGCCGGGCTTCGGCGACCGCCGCAAGGCCATGCTGGAGGACATCGCGGTCCTCACCGGCGGCCGGATGATCGCCGAGGACCTGGGCATCAAGCTGGACACGCTGACGCTCCAGGACCTGGGCCGCGCGAAGCGCATCACCATCGACAAGGACAACACCACGGTCGTCGACGGCGCGGGCAGCCAGTCGGAGATCGAGGCGCGCGTGAAGCAGATCCGCGCCCAGGTGGAGGAGACCTCCAGCGACTACGACCGTGAGAAGCTCCAGGAGCGCCTCGCGAAGCTGGTGGGCGGCGTGGCCGTCATCAACGTGGGCGCCGCGACCGAGACGGAGATGAAGGAGAAGAAGGCCCGCGTGGAGGACGCGCTCAACGCGACCCGCGCGGCCGTCGAAGAGGGCGTGGTGCCCGGCGGCGGCGTCGCCTACATCCGCTGCCTCAAGGCCCTGGAGGGCCTGAAGCTGGCCGACGGTGAGAAGTCCGGCGTGGACATCATCCGTCGCTCCGTCGAGGAGCCGCTGCGTCAGATCGTCGGCAACGGCGGCCTGGAGGGCAGCGTGGTGGTGAACAAGGTCAAGGAGGGCACGGGTCCCTTCGGCTTCAACGCCGCCACGGGCGTCTACGAGGACCTGCTGGCCGCGGGCGTCATCGACCCGGCCAAGGTGAGCCGCACCGCGCTGCAGAACGCGGCGTCGGTCGCCTCGCTGATGCTCACCACGGAGGCCATGGTCGCCGAGCGTCCGAAGGCGGACGACGACAAGGGCGGCGGCGGCGGTGGTGGCATGGGCGGCATGGGTGGCATGGGCGGTATGGGCGGCATGGGCATGTAGTCGCCCCACCCTTCCCCGCGTCATTCAGGGGACGGGACTTGACGGCCTCCGGCGCCCACCTGGGCTCCGGGGGCCGTTGTGTTTCAAGGGGCCAGGCGCGGGAAGGCCGTGGTCACCCGCGCAACGGACCCTTAGGTTTGGCATCAAGAGACCAGGAGGAAATCCATGAAGCCCGTGAAGATCTACACGACGACCTACTGTGGCTTTTGCGTGCGGGCGAAGGACCTGCTCAAGCGCAAGGGCGTGGCCTACGAAGAGGTGGACGTCACCGGGGACGACGACGCCCGCGCGAAGCTGGTGGAGATGAGCGGCGGTCAGCGCACCGTGCCGCAGATCTTCATCGGGGAGACCCACGTCGGCGGCTACTCCGACATGGCCGCGCTGGACCGCGACGGCAAGCTGGACCCGATGCTCCGCGCGTAAGCAGCCAGGCGGCCGGGCCCCGGGTCCGGACGCCACCCGGGCCCGCCGTGCCTACCTTCTCCACCAAGGCATTCACCCCTTTCACGGGAGGAACACCATGGCGGGCGGACAGGAAGTCACGGGGACCCGGGACGAGCACCACGACCTCATCAGCACCCTCTATCACCTGCTCAAGGGCGCGTCGGTGAGCGAGCAGTACCTGCGCGACGCGGAGGCCGCGGGGGACCAGGAGCTGGCGCAGCTCTTCCGCGACTGGCAGGACGAGCAGCGCAACCTGGCCGAGCGCGCCAAGAACCTGCTGGGCGCGCGCATGGTGAACGCGCAGGCCGGCACGGGCCGCGCGGCCGCCTCGGGCTCGGAAGCCAAGGGCACGAAGCGCAAGGCGAACACCAACGCGGAGGTGCCCACGCGCGAGGTGAAGGGCCCCACCAACGCCAGCGTGCGCTCCGGCGGGAGCCCCGGCGACGACGAGGTGGATGAACAGTCCAAGGAATCGTTCCCCGCGAGCGACGCACCCGCGAAGTACTGACGCGCGGGGACACCCGGAAGGCCGGCCCGACGTCCCCGGTAGGGGCGGACGGGCCCCTTCTGTCTCCATCTTCAACGGACGATTCCGCGTCCACTTCTTCCGCTTGCCCCTTGTGTCCAGTCCCTCCTAAAGAGGCGGGATTCAGGGCGAGGCGGGGTGTTTCTGCCCCCCGCGCCCCGTTGCGACCAGGGGTTCGTGACCATGATTGACAGACCGGATGTCACCGAAACCGTCCACGCGGAGCGCGAGGGCCAGGCCACCCGCGTTCCCCTTCACGAGTGGACGGTGGAAGTGGTGGCCGGTCCGGACAAGGGCAAGAAGGTCACCACCCAGGACTCGCTGGTGCGCGTGGGCTCCGACACCGCGGGGGACCTGGTGCTGAGCGACCCGACCGTGAGCCGCCGTCACCTGGAGGTGGAGCGGCTGCCGCAGGGGCTCTTGCTGCGCGACACCGGCAGCCGCAACGGCACGTTCCTCGACGGCCGGCGCATCCTGCAGGCCTTCGTCAGCAGCGGCGACAAGGTGGAGCTGGGCAAGACGAAGCTCGCGGTGAAGGTGGCCGCCCGCGCGACGGAGGTGGAGGTCGCCGGCACGGAGTCCTTCGGGCAGCTGGTGGGCAGCTCGGAGAAGATGCGCTGGGTCTTCACGGAGCTGCGCCGCATTGCCCGCGAGGACATGAACCTGCTCGTCGAGGGTGAGACGGGCACGGGCAAGGAGCTGGCCGCGAGGGCGGTGCACCAGCACTCGCTGCGCCGCCACGGCGCCTTCAAGGTCGTGGACTGCAACCTCATCTCCGAGGAGAAGGCGGAGCGCGAGCTGTTCGGGGGCTTGCGCGCCGGGGAGAACGAGGACAAGGCCGCGCGCGGCATCTTCGAGGCGGCCCGCGGCGGCACCCTCTTCCTGGACGAGGTGGGCGAACTGCCCCTGTCCGTGCAGGGCAAGCTGTTGCGCGTGCTGGAGACGCGCGAGGTGCCGTCCCTGGACGGGCAGCCGGTGGCGGTGGACGTGCGCGTCATCGCCTCCACGCACCGCAACCTGGAGGAGGACGTGCGCCAGGGCCGCTTCCGCGCGGACCTCTACTTCCGGCTCGCGGTGGCGCGCGTGCGGCTGCCGCCCCTGCGCACCCGCCGCGACGACATCCCCACGCTGTCGCAGGCCCTGTCGCGCGGCATGAAGGCCGCGCTGGAATTGACGCCGCAGACGCTGGCCCTCTTCGAGGGCTACGACTGGCCGGGCAACGTGCGCGAGCTGCGCAACGTGCTGGAGCGCGGCGCGCTGATGCAGGAGACGGGCAACACCAGCTGGCTGGACTTCCTGGCGCACGCGCCCAAGCGCACGGAAGGCGCGGAGCCGGCCACCAACGTCACGGCCATCGTCTCCGGAATGCCGTACCACGAAGCGAAGGACCGGGTGCTCGCGGACTTCGAGCGGCTGTACTTCGCGGAAGTGATGCGCGAGGTGGCCTTCGACATGAAGGCCGCGGAGCAGCGCACCGGTCTGTCCATGCAGAGCCTCTACCGCCTGTTGAAGAAGAACGGGCTCCGCCTCAAGGACCTCAAGAACGCCGAGGGCCTGGAGAAGTGAGCGCCCGAGCGCAGTCCCAAACACCCCAACCGGGAGAAAGCCTCACCATGCTGAAGCGTCTCGCCGTCGCCTCCGTCATCCTCACCGCCGCCTGTGCGGGCCAGCAGAAGACCGACGCCCCCGCCGAGGGTCAGAAGCAGATGACCAAGGAAGAGCGGCTGCGCATCACCAACCAGCCCCCGTTCGACCTGGCGACCTGCTTCCCGCACGAGCAGACCCTGCCCTCCCCCGCCAACGAGGGCGTCCTCGTGGGCGCGCTCCTGAGCGTCCGTCCGGACGTGCTGGAGTGCCTGGTGGACCCGGCGAACCGCGGTCCCGCGGCCAGCACCAAGGTGACGGTGAAGACGACCGTCAACGCCCAGGGCGCCACGCACGCCGTCACCAGTGACAACCTCACGCCGGCTGGCATTGGCTGCATCCAGCAGGTGCTGGACACGAACGTGAAGCCCGCGGCGCTGGCGGCGGAGGCCAAGCCCGTGGAGGCCACGTACGAGTACGACCACGCGACGGCCAACAACCCGTCCGTCACCATGGGCATCAACGAGGGCTCGGACTTCTCCGGCGCGGTGCGCCTGGCGGAGAAGAGCTGGTGTGAGTGCTTCGCCGGCTTCAAGGGCTCCACGCCGCCGGTGCTGGCCTCCGACATCCACATCGTGAAGGGCCAGCCGAACCCCACGGAGGTCGTCTTCAAGCCCTCCGGCAGCACCGAGGGCGACCAGCTGGCGTCCTGCCTGCAGGCGAAGATGGCGAAGATGCCCGCGACGACGACGGGCGAGCTGAAGTTCCCCTTCCGCTTCGTGTTCTTCAACTCGCAGGCGCCGGTGGAGACCGCCGCGAGCATGCCGCCGGAGCTGCGCTTCTTCCAGCTGGAGCTGGCGCGCACCCAGACGGCCGCCGCGTCCGCCATCGCCTTCGGCGCGCGCACCAACGCGGCGGACACGTATGACGCCGTCGTGCAGAAGTACACCAAGACGAAGGACTACAAGCTCTTCGACGAGCTGTCCTCCAAGTGCCAGGCGCTGGTGGACTCCGCCTCCAAGTGGGTGGACGCGCTCAAGGCGCAGGAGACCGTGGACCAGACGACCCTGAAGCTGGTGCAGGAGCTCAAGGCCCAGAAGGAAGACTGGGCCCCGGTGGAGACCGCCAGCCAGGAGGCCCTGGCCAACACCCAGAAGGACCTCTCCGCCGCCCAGCAGCGTCTGGCCGCGGACCAGGGCGCCTGCCCGAAGAAGAGCTACGCGCCGGCGAAGAAGAAGTAGTCCTTCGGCGTGAGCCGCTGAAATGACAACGGGCGCTCCGGAGAACCTCCCGGGGCGCCCGTCGTGTTTTTCCGGCCCTGCCCTGCCGCGCCTTACGACGCGGCGGGGACCTTGTCGTCGTTGTGCGCGGAGGCCTCGCGCATCTTCACGCTGACCAGCTTGGAGATGCCCGGCTCCTCCATGGTGACGCCGTAGAGCGTGTCGGCGACCTCCATGGTGCGCTTGTTGTGGGTGATGAGGATGAACTGCGACTGGCGGCTCATCTCCTTCACCATGTCGTTGTAGCGGCCCACGTTGCCCTCATCCAGCGGGGCGTCGACCTCGTCCAGGAGGCAGAAGGGGGTGGGCTTGATGAGGAAGATGCCGAAGATGAGCGCCACGGCGGTGAGCGCCTTCTCGCCGCCGGAGAGCAGGTTGACGCTCTGGAGCTTCTTGCCCGGCGGCTGGGCCACGATTTCCACGCCCGGCTCGCCGTTGGGGCCCTCCTGCGTCAGCACGAGGCTGGCGCGGCCACCGCCGAACAGGCGCGGGAAGATGGCCTGGAACTTGTCGTTCACCACGTCGAAGGTCTGCTTGAAGCGCTCGCGGCTCGTCGCGTCGATGCGGACGATGGCTTCCTTCAGCTGGCTGATGGACGCCTGGAGGTCCGCGCGCTGGGTGGAGAGGAACTCGAAGCGCTTGGACAGCTCCTCGTGCTCGTCGATGGCGGTGAGGTTGATCTCCCCCATCTTCTCCACCTGGGCGCGCAGGTCCTTGAGCTCACCCTCCACCTCCGGCGAGAGCGGCGCCAGCAGGTGGTAGTTGTGCAGCTCCGCGGACAGCTCCAGCTGGTAGCGCTCGCGGATGCCGGCGGCCAGGTGCTCCAGCTCCAGGCCAATCTCCTTCTCGCGCAGGGTGATTTGGGACAGGCCCTGCATGAGCTCGTCCAGCCGGCCGCGCAGCTCGCGGAAGGCGGTGTCCTGCTCGCGCACCTCGGTGGTGGCGGTGGTGTGCGCGGTGCGGCGGGCCTCCAGGGCCTCCGCGGCCACGCGGTGCTCCTCCGCCCGCTGCTCCCGGGTGGCCTCCAGCTCCGCGAGCCGGCCCTGCAGCTGCTCCACCTTGGTGCGGCCGTCCGTCACGGTGGCCTGCAGGCGGCTGACGCGCGTCTCCATGTCCCGGCGCTGCGACACCAGGCTCTCCAGCTCCTTGCGGGCGGACTCGCCGCGCTCGCTGCCGGCGGCCACCTTCACGCGCAGGCCCATCAAGTCGGAGGACGCGGTGTCCGCGCGCTGGCGCAGCCCCTCCAGCTCCCCGGCGTACTGGCGCACGCGCTCCTCGCGCGCCTCGCGGTCCGCCTGGCCGTGGGCCACCTCGCCGCGGCTGGACTCCTCCTCGTTGGCGAGCGCGGTGTGGCTCTGCGCGAGCTGCCCCTCCTCGCCCTCCAGGGAGCGCAGGCGCTCGCGCACCCGGGCCAGGTCCTCGCTCGCCTTGTGGAGGTCCTTCTCCTGGCTGGCCAGGTTGACCTCCTCCGCGTGCTGCTCCTTGCCCAGGCCCTTGAGGACGGTCTCCGCCTGCCCCATCTGCTTCTGGAGCGTGTAGTGGCGGGTCAGGATTTCGTTGTAGCGCTCCTCCACGCGGGCCACTTCGGCCGCCAGCTCCGCGATCTCGCGCTTCTTCTGGAGCGCGCCCACCGCCGCGCCCTCGCGCTCACCGCCGGTGATGGAGCCGTCCGTGCGGAAGACCTCACCCTCCAGGGTGACGAGCGTGCACGGAACGGGAGTGCTCTCCGCGTACTCCCGCGCGGCCGGCAGGTCCTGGACGATGACCACGTCGCCCAGGAGCAGCTTGAGCACGGGCTCCAGCGCGGGCTCGCAGGACACTTCCTTCAGCGCGTGCGCCAGGACGCCCGGGCGCGAGAGGTCCGGCTCCACGAAGGCCCGGGCCTGCTCGCCGGAGGGCACCGGCAGGAAGGTGCCGCGCCCTTCGGAGTGGCCCTTCAGGTACTCCACCAGCTCCACGCCCTTCTCGCGGCTGTCCACGATGACGTGCTGGAGCCGCTCGCCCAGGGCGGCCTCCACCGCGCGCTCGAAGCGCGGCGAGTTCACCGTGAGGACATCCGCCACCAGGCCGAAGATGCCCTGCTCGCGGGCGGCCTCCGCCGCGCGCACCATGACGGCGCGCACGCCCCGGTCGAAGCCGTCGTAGTTCTTCTGGATGTCCTCCAGGGACGACAGGCGGCTGCGCTTGTCGCTCAGCTCCTCGCGCAGCGCGATGACCTGGACCTCGTTCTCTGTGAAGGCCTCGCGCGTGCGGGTGAGGGCCTCCTCCTCCTGGCCCCGGCGCTCGGCCAGCTCGGACGCCAGGTGGCGCGTGTCCTCCACGTGCCTGGCCGCCTGGGTGCGGACCGTGTCCAGCTCCTGCTCCTGGGCGCGCAGGGACTCCAGCTCACCGCCCAGCTTCGCGCGGCGGGACTCCAGGTCCGCGCGCTGGCGCGCGAGGTTGACCAGGTTGCTCTCGTGGTTCGCCAGGCGCGTGGCCACGGCGACCAGCCCGGCCCGCTCCTGCTCCAGGCGCAGGGAGATCTCCGTCTGGAGGACGGAGACGCGGCGCTGCTCCTCCAGGGCCACCTGCATGGCCACTTCGTCTTCCTTGTACGACCCGGCGATGCCCGACAGCTCCGCCTCGCGGGCCGTCATGGTCTGGACCACTTCCGCCTGCCGCGCGAGCAGCGCGTCCAGCTCCGCCTGCGCGGACTCCACGCGCGTGCCGGTCTCCTCGAAGTCGCGGCGGCCGTACGCCAGCTCCTGCGCTTCACGCTGCAGGGCGCTCTCCAGCGCGTGCACCTCGCCGGCGTACTGCTGGAGGGCCGCCCCTTCCGCGTCCAGCTCCGCGCGGCGCCGGGTGATGGCCTCCTCCAGGTCCTTCACCCGGTCCAGGCCCTCGCGCTCCTCGCCGCCCAGGTTCTCCAGGCGGGACTGGAGCACGCGCTTCTCCGCCATCAGCTCCAGCGAGCGGTGGCTGGTGGAGTGCAGGTCGATCTCCCGCATGCGCGCCTTGAGCTTGCGGTACTTCTCCGCCTTCTTCGCCTGACGCGACAGCGTGTCGAGCCGCTTCTCCAGCTCGCCCGTGATGTCGTTGACGCGCAGGAGGTTGGCCTCGGTGGCCTCCATCTTGCGCTCGGCGGCCTTGCGGCGGGCCTTGTACTTGGTGACGCCCGCGGCCTCCTCCAGCAGGTGCCGGCGGTCCTCCGGCTTGCTGGAGACGATGAGGCCCACGCGGCCCTGCTCGATGATGGAGTAGGCCTTGGTGCCCACGCCCGTGCCGAGGAACAGCTCGGTGATGTCCAGCAGGCGGCAGAGGGTCTTGTTGATGAGGTACTCGGAGTCGCCGTTGCGGAACAAGCGCCGCGTCACGGTGATCTCACTGAAGCCCTGGTACTGGGGCGCCAGCGTGTCCGTGTCATCCACGAGGAAGGTGAGCGACACCTCCGCCATGGACAGGGGCGGCTTGTTCTCCGAGCCGTTGAAGATGACGTCTTCCATGCCGCGGCCGCGCAGGTTCTTCGCGCTCTGCTCGCCCATCACCCAGCGGATGGCGTCCACGACGTTGGATTTGCCACACCCATTGGGGCCGACGACGCCCGTGACGCCCTCGTCGAAGGAGAAGACGCTCCGCTCCATGAACGACTTGAAGCCGGTGATGTCCAGGCGCTTGATTCGCATGCCAGCGGGCTCCCTACAGGCCGACGGTGAGACGGGGTGAAAACGCGCGCGAGGCCGGAAAATCGGCTCCGCAGCGTTTGGCAGGAGTACCAACGCACCCCACCGGGATCAAGCGTGACCATGCCACGCATGACCCTATGTCCAGTGCTACAGGCCGGTTGGTGCGCGGGCTCGCACCACCCTTGCAAAGCAGCCGGCCCACCCTACCTTCCCCTTGATCTTTCTGGAGGCGTCCTACGTTTCAGCCCTTGCTTGCCCTGTCGCTCCTCGTGGGCGCGTCCCCGACGTCTCAGGTAGCACCCCGGTCTGACATGGTGGCGGCGGCGGCGCCGGCCCCCTGTCCAAACCCCTGGTTTCCCATGGAGGACGGCCTGACGCTCACCTACCGGGCCGGCCGCTCCTCGGAGCTGGTGCTGGCGACGAAGGACGTCGCCCCCGCTCCGGATGGAACGGTGAAGGCCACGCTGGCCGTGAGCCTCAAGGGGCGCAGCGGCCAGACGGACCTCACCTGCGACGCACAAGGCGTCCGCACGGGCCTGGGCGGCCTGGAGGGCACGCTGCTGTCCGCGTCCGGCATGGACGTGCAGGTGGTGAACGCGGAAGGGGCGGCCGTGCCGGCGCCGTCCGTGATGGTGATGGGCGGCACCTGGAAGAACAGCCTGTCGGTGAAGCTCCAGCCGCCGGCCAAGAAGGGCGGCCTGCGCCCCACCATCGCCACGACCTTCGACAAGGAGGCCACGGTGGTGGGCGAGGAGGAGGTCACCGTCGCGGCGGGCACCTTCAAGGCGCTGAAGATCAAGAACATCACCACGGCCCGCGCCAGCCGCCCGGGCGCGGAGGGCCGCTCCATGGAGAGCTTCATGTGGTTCGCCCCGGACGTGGGCATCCTGAAGCTGACCACGGACGGCGAAACCAACCTGGAGCTGCTCAAGGTGGACCGGCCCAACGCCAAGGTGAAGCCGGCCTCCATCCAGGGCGGCGCGAAGAAGAAGGCCGTGAAGCCCGCCAAGGGCTAGGCCTTCACCCCGTCTCGCCGGACGGCACGGGCGGCTCCGTGGGGCGGCTGGCGCCGTCCTTGGGCACCGCGCTGGGGCGCGACTGCGGCTCCACCGTGACGCGCACCACGCGGGGGCCGTCCACCTCCTCCACGAGGATGCGCCACATGTCGAGCTTGAGGCTGTCGCCCTTCTCCGGCACCCGGCCCAGCTTCGTCATCAGGTAGCCGGCGATGGTGGTGACTTCGCCCTTCTCGTCGTCGTCCAGGTCGAAGTTCACGTCCAGCTGCGCTTCCAGGTCGTCCAGCTGCGCGGTGCCGGGCAGCTCGAAGCGGCCTCCGGGCAGCGCCCGCACCTCCTCCACGCGCCGGCCCAGCTCCGCCACGTCGCCCACCACCTCCGCCACCACGTCCGCGATGGTGACCAGCCCGGACGTGCCGCCGTGCTCGTCCACCACCATGGCGATCTGCCGGCGCCGGCGGCGGAACTCCGTCAGCAGCTGCTCCAGCGTCGCGTTCTCCGGGATGAAGAGCACCGGCCGCTGCACCTGGGACAGGCTGCGCAGCTCCCCGCGGGACAGGAGGAAGAACAGGTCCTTCACGTTCACCACGCCCTCGACCTCGTCGAGGTTGCCCCGGCACACCGGCAGCCACGTGTGCCCGGACGCGCGCGCGTCGATGACGTTCTTGTCCAGCGCCTCCTCCACGTCCAGGTAGCGCATCTGGTTGCGCGGCACCATCACCTGCCGCGCCGTCTTCTGCGCCATCTCCAGCGCGCGCTCCAGCAGCTCCGCCCGCGCCGTGGTGATGGCGCCCGCCTGCGCGGAGCTGTGCAGGATGACGCGCAGCTCGTCCTCGTTGGTGGCCTCGTGCGACTCGCTGGCGGAGTGCAGGCCGAACGCCTTGAGCACCAGCCCCGCCAGCCAGTTGAGCAGCCGGATGGCCGGGTAGAAGAGGAAGTAGAACGCGCGCATGGGCAGCGCCACCGCGAGCGTCGTCTGCTCCGCGCGCTGGATGGCGACGCTCTTGGGCGCCAGCTCCCCCATCACGATGTGCAGGAACGTGATGATGCTGAAGCCGACGATGCCCGCCGCCGTGGAGCCGTACTTCGCCGCCATCGCCTCCGGCAGCACCTTCTCCATCACCGGGTGCAGCAGGTGTTCGAACGCGGGCTCACCCAGCCAGCCCAGGCCCAGCGACGCCAGCGTGATGCCGAACTGGGTCGCGGACAGGTACGCGTCCAGCTCGCTCACCATCTTCAGGGCCATGCCCGCGCCGGGCGTGCCCTCGTCCACCAGGGACTGCAGGCGCGTGGCGCGGATCTTCACGATGGCGAACTCCGTCGCCACGAAGAAACCGTTCGCGACGACCAGCAGCAGCGCCAGCCCCAGGAAAACCCATTCCATGTGTGATTCCCTCAGAAGAGGGCTTCGAAGTCCGGATCGCCCTTGAGCACGTCGAACATGGGGTCCGCGGACAGCCACCCCAGGACCTTCTGCCGGTCCGCCGCCAGCGCCTTCTGCAGGTACTGGACGGCGTCCTTCGGACGTCCCCACAGCGCGTACAGCGCCGCCAGGTTGTAGTTGAGCAGCAGGTCCTCCGCGTTGAGCGCCCGGGCGCGCTCATAGGCGCGCTCCGCTTCCGCGTAGAAGCCCTTCTGTGCGTAGCAGATGCCCAGGTCCAGCTGCGCCTCGAAGTTGTCCGGCTCCAGCCGCACCACTTCCTTCAGCTGGGTGATGGAGGAGCGGTAGTCCCCCTCGTCCATCATCAGCGCCGCCAGCTCGTGCCGGGGGAAGGCGTCCTGCGGATCCAGCTCGATGGCGGCCTGCAGCTCGCGCATCGCCTCCTCCACCCGCCCCTGGTCCGCGTAGGTGAGGCCCAGGTTGAGGTGGGCGTCCGGGTACTCCGGATCCAGCTCGATGGCTTCCTTGTACTCCTCCACCGCCATCTCGCTGGCGTGGGTGGAGAGGAAGCAGGCCAGGTTGTAGTGGGCGGTGGCGCTCTCCGGCTCCAGCTTCAGCGCGGTGAGGTACTCCGCCAGCGCCTCGCGGAACTGCTTCTTCTCCGCGTAGACCGTGGCCAGGTTGTCGTGCGCGTGCGCCGACGTGGGGTCCAGGTCGATGGCTTTCCTGAACTCCTTGATGGCCTCGTCCAGCCAGCCGCGATCCGCCAGCTCGATGCCGCGGGTGTTGTGCTCGTCGGACAGAGCGATGTTGTCCTTTTCCCGGGCCATGGGCGCGCGGCAATCTACGCGTCGCGCGTTTCCCCGTGCAAGGTAGAGTTTCCCCTTGCCCATGCGCCACGCCGCCCTGCTGCTCCTGCTGTCGCTCGCCGCCTGTCATCCCCGCCCTGTCACGCCCACGGTTCCGCCTCCGGGAATGGAGCCGTCCGCCACCCCGAGCAGCCTGACGT
>NZ_RAWK01000116.1 GCF_003612165.1 Corallococcus aberystwythensis
GGGGAGAGGGGGGGCCGGCGGGCGCTTCAGGCCCTCCCTGCTCGCGCTCCAGCTTGCGGTAGATGGTGCGGGCGGCGATGCCCAGCAGGCGTGCGGCGAGCGTCTTGTCCCCCCGGGTGTGGCGCAGGGTCTCGTGGATGACGCGCCTTTCAATCTCCTCCATGGGCGTCCCGATGGGGATGACCAGCTGGCCGGCGGAGCCCAGCGGGCCCTTGCGCACGGACTCCGGCAGGTCGCTGGCCTCCAGCACGTCCGTGCGCGCCAGCACCACGGCGCGCTCCACGGCGTGCTCCAGTTCGCGCACGTTGCCGGGCCACGCGTAGTTCTCCAGCACGTTGAGCGCGTCCGGGGAGAAGCCGCGCAGCACCTTGCCGTTCTTCGCGGAGAAGCGGCGCAGGAACGCCTCCGCCAGCAGCGGGATGTCCTCGCGGCGCGACGCGAGCGCGGGCACGCGGATCTCCACCACGTGCAGGCGGTAGTAGAGGTCCTCGCGGAAGCGGCCTTCGGCGACCTCCTTCTGCAGGTCCTTGTTGGTGGCGGCGACGAGCCGCACGTCCACCTTCACGGTCTGCGTGCCGCCCAGCCGCTCCAGCTCTCCCTCCTGGAGCACGCGCAAGAGCTTCACCTGCGCGGAGAGGGGCATCTCGCCCACCTCGTCCAGGAAGAGGGTGCCGCCGTGGGCGCGCTCGAAGCGGCCCTCGCGCCGGGTGACGGCGCCGGTGTACGCGCCGCGCTCCACGCCGAAGAGCTCCGCCTCCAGGATGCTCTCCGGGATGGCGCCGCAGTTGACGGCGATGAAGGCCTGCTTCGCCCGGGCGGAGTGCTCGTGCAGCGCGCGGGCGGCCAGCTCCTTGCCGGTGCCGGATTCGCCCAGGAGCAGCACCGTGGCGGTGGACGGCGCCGCCTGGCGGATGGTGTCCAGCATGGCGCGGAAGGCGGGGGACTGGCCCACCATGGCGCGCCCGCCCGAGGGGTTGATCTCCGCGAGCTTCGCCTTGAGGGAGGTGTTCTCCTGGACGAGCGCCTGCTTCTCCAGCGCCTTCTGCACGGCCTTCACCAGGGCGTGGCGCTTGAGCGGCTTGGTGATGAAGTCGTAGGCGCCGTCCTTCATGGCGGCCACGGCCGTCTCCACCGTGCCGTAGGCGGTCATCAGCACCACCTCCACGTCCGGGCGGATGGCGCGGCTGGCCTTGAGCAGCTCCTGGCCGTCCATGCCGGGCATCATCAGGTCGGTGACCATGACGCTGACTTCGGGGCGCCGGAGCATCTCCAGCGCCTCCGTGCCCTGCGCGGCGGACAGCGTGGCGAAGCCTTCCCGCTGGAAGATGCGGGCAACGGAATCAAGGTTGGCGCGGTCGTCGTCGACGACCAGGACCGTGGGAGATGTCATGGGAGTGCGGGGCCTCTCTCAACACAGCCCTGCAATCCCCATTCCCTTCAGGTCCCCTCTTCATCCGGTTCCATGGGGCCGCCGCCCATGCGGCCAATGTCCTCGCGGCGCACCTTGTCCACGTTGAAGCGCCGGGCGCTGGCCAGCATGCGGCTCACCGTGGCGTCGAAGGTGGGAGGCGGGCCGTCCTTGCGGAAGCGCAGGAAGTTGAGCCGGGCGACGACGAAGTTCTTGAGGTAGGGGCTCTGGAGGCCCCGCTCCTTGAGGGCGGAGACGATGGCCACCACCGCGTCATCCAGCTCCAGCAGCCGCTCCGCCTGGGCGTCGCGCACGGCGATGGCTTCCGGCAGGGGCGCGTCCTGGAAGCCGTCCACCACCTTGACGAAGGGGTGGTAGGCGCCCGCGGAGAAGCGGGGGCGCTTCTCGTAGGCGGCGCCCAGGGTGAGGAAGGAGGGCTCCTCGAAGAGGTGGGCGAAGGCGGACTCCTTCCCCGGCCGGTTCGCGCCCACCAGGCCCCGCGCCATGCGGATGACCTCCAGCGAGCGCTCCTTCAGGTTGTGGGCCTTCTCCGTGTTGAGGGCGAGGATTTGAAAGGCCACGTCCTCTTCGGGCAGCAGCAGCGCGACGATGGACTTCGCGCCCAGCATGCGGCTGGCGTTGAGGCGGTGGTTGCCGTTGGGCGTCCAGTAGCGGCCCTCCACGCGCACGGCGATGACGGGGTCCAGGAACCGGTCCAACCGCTCCATCGCGGTGGCCAGCCGCTTGACGTGGGGCTCTGACAGGTCGCGCTGGTAGGGCGTGGGCTCCACCTTGTCGATAGGGAGCACGGCGAAGACGACGGGGTGGCCGCCCAGCGGGTCGCGGTAGACGGAGAGCACCTCGCCGCCGTCCTCGCGCACCGCCTGGAGCAGTTCGTCCGGGAAGGCCACGGCCTCGCTGGCCACTTCACGGGGGCCCAGGCCCCGCGACTTCGGTTCGGCCTTCTTGCGGCGCGGCTTGCGCGGCGTGGCCGACTTCGACTTCGCGGGGGCGGACTTGCGGGCGGACTTCGCGGCCATGCGGACGGACCTCATTCCGTAGGAAGAGGCCCGCCAGCGTAGGCGACCGCGTACGGCTGGCTATGCGCCTGAGACGGTGAGCTGTCGGAAGCGGACAGTGGGCGCGCCCACGCTGCCGCCGCGGAACTGGAGGTCGCTGCCCACCGCGTCCACGTCCTTGAGCATCTGGAGGAGGTGGCCCGCGACGGTGACCTCCTGTACCGGGTGCGTCAGCTCACCGTTTTCAATCCAAAGGCCGTTGGCCCCGCAGGACATGTCCCCGGACACCGGATCCGCGCCGTGGCCCAGGAGGGCGGTGACGTAGAGCCCCTGGGGCACTTCCCGGATGAGCTCCTCCGGCGTCTTCGTGCCCTTCTCCAGATAGAGATTGGTGGTGCCGATGCCGGGCAGCGCGCTGTAGCCGCGCGACGCGTTGCCGGTGGTGCGTGCCTTCGCCTTGCGCGCGGTGAAGGCGTCGTAGAGGAAGCCGGACAGCACGCCCCCATCCAGGATGGGCGTGCGGCGGGTGGGGACGCCCTCGCCGTCGAAGGGCGCGGTGGCCAGGCCCCGGGGCAACAGGCCGTCATCCACCAGCGTGACGTGCTTGCCCGCCAGCCGCTTGCCCACGTGGGGCGCGAGCACGCTGGACTGCTGGTAGACGGCGTTGCCGTTGGCGGCCTGGGACAGGTTGCCCACGAAGCTCGCGGCCACCAGTGGGTCGAACACCACGGGCACCTGCTGCGTCTTCACCGGCTTCGCGCCCAGCATGCGCACGGCGCGCTTCGTGGCCTCGCGGCCGATGGACTCCGGCGACTCCAGGTCGTCCAGGAAGCGCTTGTAGTCCAGCCAGTAGCCCGTCTGGAGCTGCCCGTCCTGCGACGCCACCGGCACCGCGACGAGGTACACGTACGTGCCGGAGTAGCCCCCGGACGCGCCCTCGCTGGACGCGAGGTACACCTCCGCCACGAAGTCGCCCGCGGACACGGAGTCGAACGTGGCCACGCGTGAGTCCTGGGCCCGGCCCGCGCGCTCCGCCTCCAGCGCCGCGTTGATCTTCCAGTCTCCGGGCAGGTTCGCGACCTTGGGGTCGAAGAGGGCGCCGGTGTCGCCGCGCTTGCCCAGGTCCTTCGCGCCGGGCAGGCCGTTCAGCTTGCTGGGCGCGGCGGCCTCCGCCAGCTGCACGGCCAGGTCCACCACGCGCTCCAGTCCTGCGGTCGTGAAGTCGGACGTGTACGCGAAGCCCAGCCGGTCCTTCACGATGACCCGCACGCCCACGCCCTTGCTGGTGGCCTCCGTGAGGTCCTCAATCTGCCCTTCGCGGACGCGCACGCTGCTCGTGCGGCCCACCTCCAGGTACGCCTCCGCCTGCTTCGCGCCCTTCTTCACGGCGCGCTGGACGATCTTCTTCGCGAGCTGTTCGTAGTTCACGGTGTCCCCTCAGCCGACCTTCGTTCCGCCCACGGTGACGTTGTCGATGCGCACGGTGGGCAGGCCCACCCCCACGGGGAGCATCTGCCCGTCCTTCACGCAGATGCCCATGCCGGGGTCCGGCATCGGGTCGCAGCCCACGCGGCTGATGTTCTTGAGCGCCTCCGGCCCCACGCCAATGAGGATGGCGTTCTTCACCGGCCGGCCCAGCTTCCCGTCTTCAATCTGGTAGGCCTCGCTCACCTCGAAGACGAAGTTGCCGTTGCTGATGTCCACCTGGCCTCCGCCGAAGGTGGCGCAGTACAGCCCGCGCTTCACCTCCTTGAGGATGTCCTCCGGCGCGTGGTCCCCGGGCGCCAGGAAGGTGTTCGTCATGCGCGGCAGGGGCAGGCTCTTGAACGACTCCCGCCGGCCGCTGCCCGTGGAGCGCTGGTTCATCAGCTTCGCGTTGAGCTGATCATAGAGGTAGCTCTTGAGGACGCCGTTCTCGATGAGGACCTTGCGCTCGCCCGGCACGCCCTCGTCGTCGATATTGATGGAGCCCCGCGCGCTGGACACCGTGCCGTCGTCGATGACCGTCACCAGGTCGGAGGCCACCTTCTCCCCCAGCTTGCCCGCGAACAGCGACGTGCCCTTGCGGATGAAGTCCGCCTCCAGGCCGTGGCCCACCGCTTCATGCAGGAGGATGCCGCTCCAGCCCGGGGCCAGCACCACCGTCTGCGGCCCCGCCACGCAGTCCACCGCGCCCAGCGTGGCGACGGCCTGGCGCGCGGCCTCCTCGGCCACGGACTCCGGCGTCACGCCGTCCCAGTAGCTGAAGGACACCCGGCCGCCGCTGCCGTACATGCCGGTGCGCCGCTCGCCGTTCTTCCCCAGCGCCACCACGTGCACGCTCAGGCGGGACTGATCCTGCGTGTCCTCGCTGAAGCGGCCGGTGGTGTTGGCCACCGCGATGCGCCGGGTCTGATCCACGTAGGACGCGTTCACCTGCTGGATGCGCGAGTCGAAGGCGCGGGCGGCCTTGTCCGCGCGGGTGATCAGCGCCGTCTTCCGGGCCACCGCCACGTCCTCCAGCGCCTGGGCGACGCGGTAGTGGCTGGGCACCGGCACGCGCTTGACGGGGTAGGCGCGCTCGGAGCCGCCGCCCTGGGCAATCATGGCCGCGGTGCGCGCGGCACGGACCAGCGCGGCCTCCTCCCAGTCGTCGGACCAAGCGTAGCCCACCTTGGCCCCGGCGATGACCCGCACGCCCACGCCCTGCACCAGGCCCACCTGCGCGCTGCGGATGCGCTGCTCCTCCAACACCACGGCGGTGGTGGACGTGCGCTCCACGTACACCTCCGCGAAGTCCGCGCCCCGGCCCATGCCTTCCGCCAGAAGACGTTCCAGCAGACCGGGGGGCAGGAGCGGGGAGACGGCCGCCTGCCGTGCCGCCGGGGGGGCGAGCTGGGCAGGACGGGCACGCCGGGAGGACGCGAGGACTCGGGGCATGGAGGGGCTCATGGCTCTGGAGGAGACGGAAAGGACGGGAAACCTACATCGGAGACGGGACGGCGTGCGGGCCAACGAACCGCAACGAGCCCGTCTTCCCTGAAAGGAACGGTCGGAGCGCATTCCCACCGTGCGGTGGGCGCTCTAAGATGCTGGCCGCTTCAACCTGGACCCATCCATGCCTCCTCGCCGTCCCTCACCGTCATCGCGTTCAGGCACCGGCCGTTCGGCCGGGGGCGCGACGGCGGATCGCCGACCCAAACCTCCCGCGGGAGGCGGCTCGCGCCGCGTGTCCGCTGTCCCGGACGAGGACTGGTCCGCGCCCGAGTCGGGCGAGGACAGCCAGGAGGGAGGAGATCCGGAGCTGTACGGCGACGCGGAGCCCGTGCGCTCGCGCACCGGCGAGACGCGGGTGGCCTCCATCGACAGCGTGCGTCCGGAAGAGGAGGAGCCCCCCGAGGAGGAGGACAACTCCGAGACGACGCGCGCCGGCCCGCCGGTGATGATGCTGGTGCTGGACGGCGTCGACAAGGGACGCAAGAAGCGCTTCAAGGGCGTGCGCATGGTGGTGGGGCGCAGCAACGACTGCGACTTCGCCTTGAAGGACCAGACCGTGTCCCGCCGCCACCTGGAGCTCGTCTACGGCGAGAGCGGCGTGGTGATGCGCGACCTGGGCGGCATCTCCGGCACCCTGGTGAACGACCAGAAGGTCGACGAGTGCATCCTCAAGCACGGGGATGAAATCTCCGTGGGCAAGACGCGCCTGCGCTTCGTGGACGAGGGCGAGCTCATCAAGGAGATGCGCGCCAAGGCCGAGTCCGGCGAGGCGGACGAGGAGAAGAAGGAAAAGAAGGAGGAGAAGAAGGACCCGCGCCTGGATGAGAAGACCAACGCGAACTACAAGCTCGCGGACCTGATGCGCGACGAGAAGGCGCGCAAGACGGGCGTGCCCCGTCCGCGCCCGGTGCGCTCGTCGGCGCGCGAGGGCTTCAAGCCGACCTTCAAGATGAAGGTGGGCGCGGCGGTGGGCGGCCTGCTGCTGCTCATGCTGATCCTGGGCCTGGCGCTGTCCAAGGGCAGCCAGCCGCCGCCCAAGGTGGTGGACCCCAACCTGGTGCGAGCCCAGGAGCTGATGCAGCGCGCGCGTGACAAGGTGCGCGACGGCGAATACCCGGACGCGGTGCGCTTCGCCCAGGAGGCGGAGAAGCTGCGCGTGGGCATCGACGTGGACGGCGTGGCCAAGGCGGCGCAGGAGCTCCAGGACATCCTGGACTCCTTCCAGGCCGTGCGCGGGCTGATGGCGGAGAACCGCTACCCGGACGCGCGCGCGAAGCTGACCGCCACGCCGCAGAGCAACGTGGCGGCGCGGCTGGACGGGGAGCGCAAGAAGCTGGAGGAGGAGCTGGAGTCCAAGGAGCAGGCGTACACGCTGAGCCTCCTCGAAACGGCGCTGACGGAGCGCCGGCCGGACGACGCGCGCACCCTCATCCCGGAGCTGCCGCAGGCCACGCGCTACATCTACGAGCAGAAGCTGGCGGACCTGGAGGCGCTGCTGGCCAAGGAGGCGCAGCAGGCCGCGCGTCAGGCCGGCGTCCGGCAGGCGGTGGCGGCGGAGAACGCCAAGCAGCGCCGCGCGGAGTTCGTGGCGGAGGCCTTCCAGGACGTGGAGCGCCGCTTCAACGGCGGGGACTTCCAGCGCGCGACGCTGGAGGTGGACCGGGTGATGGACAAGTTCCGCGGCGAGGCGGACATCCAGGCCCGCGCGCGCAACCTGAAGAAGCTCATCCCCCAGTTCCGCTCCGCCTTCGAGGAAGGCCAGAAGAAGTACGAGAACAACTCGCTGGAGGCGTCCGTGAAGCCGCTGCGCCGCGCGGTGGACGTGTACCGGCAGATTGGCTTCGCGGGCTCGCTGGGTGACACGCTCGACAACGAGCTGGCCTCCGCGTCGGTGGCGGCGGGGCAGGCGGCCTTCAAGCGCAAGGAGTACCCGCTGGCGGGCCGCAGCTTCCGCGAGGCGCTGCGCCTCAACCCGGGTGACTCGCGCGCTCGCGACGGCCTGGATGAGCTGCAGAAGAAGGTGGAGGAGCTGTACCTGTCGGCGTACATCTCGCGCGACCGCGATCCCGCCCTGGCGACCGAGCAGTTCAAGATCGTCATCGAGTCGTCCGCGGAGGGCGCGGACGTGAAGCGCAAGGCGGAGATGGCGCTGAGCGAGCTGCAGAAGGCCGGCGGTTCGTAGCGCGAAGCCAGGGGCCGCCGCCCGGAGGAACGGAGGAGGGCGGCCTCCTTTCATGGACACCTGTCACACCTGTCGTCGTGCGCGGTCTGGAGACACTGGATGAACGAGTCGTCGTTGCGTGAGCTGGGCATGGACCTGTTCGAGGAGCGCCAGTTCGAGCGCGCCCTCGCCGTCTTCGCGGAGGCCGTTCGCCGCGTGCCCGCGGACCACCGCTCGCGCATGCTGGCGTCCCGGTGTCTGGCGGAGCTGGGCGAGCGCGAGCGCGCCGTCACCGCGTACCACGCGTGCGCGGAGGGCTTGCTGCGCCGCGACTACCTCTTGAGCGCCATGGCCGCGTGCAAGCTGGCCCTGGAGCTGTCGCCGAACGAGCGCCGCCTGAAGGAGACGCTCTACCGCGTGCACTCGCGCGCCGCGCGCAGTGCCCCGGGCCGCGCCGCCGTGCCGCCGCCCCTGCCGCCGGAGCACCTGTACGACGGCAAGGTGGACACGGACCTGATGGGCCTCGTGGGCGAGGAGCTGTCCAACCGCGCCATTGAAGTGCTGGCCGCGCCGGACACCGGCGGCAACGCGGATCCGCAGAGCCGTCCGCCCCTGCCGCTGTTCGCGGACCTGGACCGGGACGCGTTCTTCGACCTGGTGGGGCGCATGGTGTGGCGCACCATCAAGCCGGAGGAGGTCATCAGCCGCGAGGGCGAGCCGGATGACCACCTGCACGTGCTCGTCGCCGGAAAGGCGGAGGTGACGCGCAGGACGGACGGCGAGGACCGCACCCTGGGCTTCCTGGGCGGCGGCTCCATCTTCGGAGAGCTGGCGCTGCTCACGGGCGCGCCGCCCACCGCGACGGTGACGGCGGTGTCGGATTCGGAAGTTTTCGAAATCCGCCGCGAGCACCTCAACGCGGTGGCCAAGAGCCACCCGGCGGTGCCGCAGCTGCTGGCGGACTTCGCGCAGCAGCGCATGATGCGCAACCTGATGGCGAACTCGCCCGTGTTCCAGCAGCTGCCGGAGTCCGAGCGGGGCGCGTTCTTCCAGCGCTTCACCTTCCGCGCGCTCCAGCCCGGCGAGCGGGTCCTGGTGGAGGGTGAGTACTCCCAGGGCCTCTTCCTGGTGCTGGCCGGCGAGCTGTCCGTGCAGAAGGAGGACCCGGCGGGCGGCATGGTGACGCTGGGCGTGCTGCGCGAGGGCGACGTGGCGGGGGAGATTTCGCTCCTCACGGGCCTGAGGGCCACGGCCACGGTGACGGTGCAGCGCAAGACGGCGGCGGGCTGGCTCAAGCGCGAGGCCTTCCAGGAGCTGGTGAAGACCTTCCCCAACATCCGCACGTACCTGGAGCAGCTGTCCGACCGGCGCCTGAAGCAGATTGGTGAAGCGCTGCGTCCGCTGGAGATCATCGACGCGGACGACATGATGCTGGAGCCGGAGACCGGGGCCGCTTGAGATGGTGCTGACTCGAGCCCGGGTGGTGAGCGGCATGGCGGCGGTGGCCGCCGCGGCGCTGGTGCTCTTCCTCTGGCCGCGCGAGGAGCCGGGCGTGAAGGACGCCGTCACCCGGCGCATCATCGCGATGACGCGCTCGGCGGAGGAGAAGGACGTCGGCGAGGTGATGGAGGGCGTGTCCGAGCGCTTCAAGACGACGGAAGGCTGGAGCAAGAAAGAGGTGCGCGGCATCCTCACCGCGCAGGTGCTGCGCGGTCAGTGGGTCCGCATCTTCACCACCGACATCGACGTGCAGGAGGTGTCACCCACGCAGGGCGACTTCCAGGCGCGCTTCATCTTCGGCCGCTCGCAGGCGGACAAGCTGGAGGACCTGGCGAGGGAGAGCGTCCTCAACGCCTACTCCATCGAGGGCACCTTCGAGAAGGAGGCCGACGGCGAGTGGCGCGTGGTGAAGGCGAAGCAGCGCCGGTTGGACCCCTCGGAGCTGCTCTAGCCCGTCACCACCTCAGGGCTGCTGGAAGAGGGGCCCGGCCTCGTTGAGCCAGGCCTTGGCCATGGCGGGCTGGCCGCTGGTCTCCAGGCGCTTCTTGATGTCGTTGGCGCGCGTGGCCAACTGATCCGTGGGCGCGCCCTGCGCCCGGGCGCGCACGAGCGCGAAGTAGTGCTGCTGGCACCCGGCGGCGAACTCGCCCTGGGCGAAGAGCAGCTCGCCCAGCGCCGCGTACGCCTCCGGCATGCTGCCCGCGCCCGTCTCCGGGGCCACGGCGGTGAGCAGCTTCCGCGCACCTTCGAAGTCCTTGCGCGCCAGCAGCAGCGACCCCTTGGCGTACTGCGCCCGCGCCAGCCCCACGCCGCGTGCCGCGAGCGCCTTGTCGTAGGCAGCGAGCGCGTCGTCCTGACGGCCGGCCGCCTCCATCACGCCGCCGCGCGAAAGCCAGTACCGGTCATCCCGGTCCAGCGCGGGCACCGCCTTGCCGTCCGCCGTCTGGGCCTTCACCTCGCGGAAGGTCTTCTCGTAGGCGTCCAGCATCGCCAGCGCGCCCTCGCCGTCACCCTGGGCCTGGAGCAGCCGCGCGCCCTCCAGCGTCAAGAGCGGCGCGGTGGGCCGCTTCGCCACGGCCGCCTCGAGTGCCTGGCGGGCTTCCGGGGCGCGCTTCGCCGCGAGCGCACGGCCCCGCGTGAAGAGGGCGTAGTGCTCGTCCGGCCAGGCCTTGAGCGCCGCGTCCACGTGGGTGAGCGCCTCGTCGGGGGCGCCCTTCGCCAGCGCGGCCTCCGCCTGGGCCACCGCCACGCGCGCCTGGAGCGCGGGCGTCAGGTCCTTGCCGCGCGTGCGCACCTCGTCCAGCGTCGCCGTCACGCCGTCCGGAGGCCGCCCCGCGTACAGCTGCGCCAGGGCGGAGGTCACCCGCGCCAGCAGGTGGTCCGGGTTCACGGTGGTGGCGCGCGAGAAGGCCTCCACCGCCTGGGGAAACATCCCTTCGTCGAGCAGCGCTTCGCCGTACGCCGTGGAGAAGCGCGGATCCTTCCAGGCCCCTTCCGCCGCGTGCGCGAAGGCCTGACGGGCTTCGGAGAGGCGCCCTTCCTTCTGCAGCAGCCGCGCCTGGGCCAGCGTGAGCCGGGGGCTGTTGGCGCCCTGGGCCTTGAGCTCCTCCAGCAGCTTCTGGGCCTCCGCCGTCTGGCCCGCGCCCACGAGCTGCAATACCCGGGCGCCGTAGCGTTCACCGGAGCGCGAGCCCAGCGCCTCCGCGCGCTCCAACTGCTCACGCGCCTTCGCGTCCGCGCCGGGCTGGTGGTGCGTGAGCCACAGCTCCGTCTGGAGGTCCGCGGCCAGGGCCCGCGCGTCGCGCGCGTCCGGCGCGAGCGCGAAGAGGGCCTCCAGGTTCTGCTGCGCCATGGCCAGGTCGCTGGGGTTGCCCTTCAGCACCGCGGAGCGCGCCGTGCGCAGGTGCGCGTCCACCTCCTGGCGCACCTGGCCGCGGTGGACGAACCACACGACGGCCGCCGCGAGCAGCACCGCGACGACGCCAATCTGGGCCAGGGCGCTGCCCAGTCCCTCGCGACGCTTCCAGTCACCGTGGCCCGACGTTTCCATGGGGGTGGCCTCACGCGCAAAGATTGAAGATTTTCAGGCGGTGGTGCGAAGTAGGACGGGCCTGGACAGATAGGTCCGGCCCCCCAGGGTGTCAACGGGTGGGGGCAGCACGCACGCGGGGGCGGCACGCCCCGGAGGCACGCCATGGCCGTGTACACGACACTTCCTCCCGAGGCCTTCACCCACGTGGCGGATGTCTGGCGCCTGGGGGCCGTGCGCTCCATCACGCCCATCCCGCAGGGCTCCATCAACACGAACCACCGGCTGGAGACGGACGCGGGCCGGGTCTTCGTGCGCCACACGACGGTGCGCTCCCCGGACGACCTGCGCTTCGAGGCGTCCCTGCTGGAGCACCTGTCCCGCGCGCGCTTCCCCGCGCCCGTGCTGCTCGTGCCGCCGGGGCCCGCGCCGTTCCTGGAGCTGCACGGCGGACGGATCAGCGTCTTCAAGTGGCTGGCCGGCGAGGAGCTCACCCGCGACCGGCTCACGCCGGAGGTGCTGGAGCGCCTGGGGGCCGAGCTGGGCAAGCTGCACCAGGTGACGCAGTCCTTCGGGGGCACGCGCGCGAACCCCTACGGCGCCGGGGTGGTGCGGGGCTGGCTCAACAGCCTGGCCCAGCGGCCGGAGCCGGAGCTGGTGTCGGTGGCGGCGGAGCTGGAGGGCTTCCTCGCCCGCGCGGAAGGCGAGCGCCAGGGACTGGAGCCCCGGGGCGTCATCCACGCGGACCTCTTCCTGGACAACGTGAAGTGGCTGGGCGACCGCGTGGGCGCCTTCTTCGACTTCGAGATGGCGTGCGTGGAGGCCTACGCGCTGGACGTGGCCATCACCCTCAACGCGTGGTGCTTCGAGGGGACGTACCAGCCGGACCTGTGCCAGGCGCTGTTGCGCGGCTACCAGGACGCGCGGCCGCTGTCGGACGTGGAGAAGCGGGCGCTGTACGGCCACGCCCTCTACGGCGCGGTGCGCTTCACCACCAGCCGCATCCGCGACTACCACCTGTCCCCGCTGGGCGCGGACAAGCTCGCGCCCAAGGACTTCCGCACCTACCTGTCCCGCGCGCGGGCCCTGAACGAACTGGGCCCGAAGGGACTGATGGCGCTCGTGGGGGTGTGACGGGAGCGGTCCTTGCCGGCTAGATGCCGGAGAGGATCTTCCACTCGCCGTCGAGCTTCTGGAACACCATCTGCTCCAGCTCCGAGTCCTGCTGGGGCCGGGCGTTGAGGCCGGGCATGCGCCAGGACGCGTTCCAGTAGTAGATGGCGAGGGCGACGTTGTCCTCCTCGCGGAACTCCACGCGGCGGATGTTGAAGTCCACCTTGGGGTTCTGCAGCTTCTGGAAGAGGGCCTGGAGGTGGGGCCCCAGGTTGTCGGCGGTGAGGTCGTCCGCGGTGTCCTCGGTGCCGCCGTCGTCGCGGAACTTCGGGGACACCAGCGCCTGGATGGCCTTCGCGTCGCGGGCCTCCAGGGCGGCGCGGTAGCGCTCCATCACGGAGAGGATGGCACGGGTGTCGTCGGTGTCTTGCAGCTCCGTGCCGGGGATGCGCTTCGGGGCGCACGCGGCCAGGAGGAAGACGGCGCAGAGGGCGAGGAAGCGTTTGTGCATGGCGGGGCCTTATGGGTTCAACCGCATTTGTGTCAACCCATTCCCAGGCCCCGCCGCCCGCCGTGCGCTTTGACTATTTGGCGCGGATGACTTCAGCGATGAAGCGGTTGAGCACGGGCAGCTCGCCGTCGAGGATCTTGAGGCCCTCGGTCTTGATGATGGGCTCCGCGATCATCGCCACGGGCTTGAGCAGGAAGGGCACCTTGAGGGACAGCTCGCCCTCCATCTTGCGCTCCGTCTGGCCATTGCCCAGGTCGCGCAGCTTCAGCACGCCCGTGTTCACCAGCATCTTGGAGATGGTGTGGGAGGTGGGCGTGTTGGTGAACGTGAGCTGCTTGGTGCGCTTGTCGTAGGTGGACGTCTCGATGAAGGCGAACCACTCCGGCGACACCTTCTTGGGGCCCACGGAGGAGATGACGGGCTTGGGGCGGTAGCGCACCTTGCGGTGGACGCGGTCACCGTCGTTGCGCACCTCCTGGGGCTGCAGCTCCAGCAGCACGCCGTGGTGCTGGAGGAGGAACGGGAAGTAGCGCTCGTCGAGGAGCGCGCGCTCCACCTCGTCCACCGTCCCCTGGATGTATTGCGTCTTCTCGAAGTGCATGCCCCGTCACCTTTCCATCAATGCGTGAGTCACTTCCCGCAGGCGCCCGCGTCTAGCGGAAAGCCTGACGCGGCACCAGCGGCCCGCGATAGGTCGTCTGCTCGAAGTCACATCGGGCCAGCCACTCGGAGGCCGCCGCACGGAAGGCGGCCCCGTAGTCTGGCAGCGCGCCCACTTCATGCCGCACGGCGCCGCAGTCGCCCGCCAGGTAGGCGGCTTCAATCTTCAGCCGCGTGGCCTCCCGGCGGATGGCCTCCGGCAGCGCGGTGTCCGCCAGGGCGCGTTGGAGTTGCTCGCCCGCGAGCGCCGGGGCTCCCACCTGGTGCAGCCGCCGTCCCAGCAGGTAGCGCAGCCACGGGTCCTGCGGCGAGGCGAGGAGGGCGCGGTCCAGGAGCAGCAGGCGCAGCTCCTCCTGCGGCGCGCGGAAGTACGCCTCGATGGGCGCGCGGCGCGACGGCGTCTCCAGCGCGGCCAGCTTCACCTGGGCGGTGCGCGTCACCTCCGGCCCGGGGTCCAGCGCGAGCGCGGCCTGGAGGAAGGCGCGCGAGCCCTCCACGTCGTCCAGATGGAGCGCCACGTCCGCGCGGGCCACGGCCACGTCCGCGGCGAGCGCGGGCCGGTCCTTCACCTGGTTCGCGAGCGAGGCCAGCACCTTCGCCGCGTCGGGCCCGCGCTCCAGGGCGTCCAGGGCCACGGCCTGTCCCAGCTGGAAGGACGGCTCCTCCGGCTGGAGCCGGGCGGCGCGCTGGTAGCGGTCGAGCGCGTCCTGCGGGTCGCTCGCGAGCGCGTCGCGGGCGGACTCCGACAGCCGGGCCACCTCGCGGGCGCAGGCGCGGGAGAAGAGGCTGCCGGTGCGGAAGCGGGCGAAGGCGCGCGCGAGCGCGGACGCGTCCAGGGGCAGCGCGTCCAGGGTGCGCTCCCACTCGGTGACGAGCTCGTCCAGGGGACGGCCGTAGGCTTCGTTGAAGTCCGCGTGCGCGTAGACGGCGCGCAGCCGGTCCGCGCCGTAGGTGTCCGCCAGGTAGCGCAGGAACGAGCCCGCCACGGTGTACGCGCGCGCCGGGGCGGACTGGTAGAAGCCCTTGGGCCCCATGAGGTTGCGCATGTCCGGGGCCAGCCCCTGGCGGCGCATGCCCGCGGCCCACTGGTGCAGGGTGAGCTCGCCCTGCACGGGGTCGTCCGCGGCCACCGCGAGCCCTTCAATCACGCCCATCAGCGGCCACACCCCCAGTCGCATGGTGACGCGGAAGAAGCCGGACCCCGCGGGGGCCGCCATGACGTGCGCCAGCTCGTGGTGCAGCGTGGAGTGGGGGAAGGGCTTGTCCTGGATGTGCAGCTCCGTGCGCCAGGGCTTGGCGAACTGGGTGCGGCCGGCGCCCACCAGCTTCTGCTTCTCGTCCTCGGAGCGGTAGAGCCACACGCGCACGCGCTCCGTGGGGGCCACGCCCAGGAAGCGCGACGTCTGGGCGAAGCGGAACTCCAGGTCGCGGGCCATCCGGTCCACGTCCTCGCGGGCCTTTCCGCGCGGGTAGTGCAGGACGAAGTGCTCCGTCTCCCGCACGCCGCCCAGCTGCTCCGCGAGGTACGTGTCGCTCATCCGCAGGCCCAGCTGGGGCGCGCGGGATTCCAGATAGGTGATGCCCAGGGCGCAGGGCAGCACCAGCCCCAGCAGTCCGCCAACCCGAGCGCCCTTCAGCGTCAGGCGCCCGGTGCGCACGTCCAGGAGCGCGAGGGCGAGCCCCGCGAAGACGCCCACCCACAGGAGCGTCTCCAGGCGGAACCAGCCGAGCGCGGCCGTCATCTGGAGGGCCTCGTCGTAGAGCGGGCCGGGCAGGTGGCCCAGGAAGACGTTGAAGGCGAACACCTGGGGCCCGAAGACGATGGGCCACACCGTCACCGCCAGGGAGGCGAGGAGGAGCAGGGCGTACAGGCCGGCCGCGCCGCGGGGGCGGGCCGTCGCGAAGCCCAGGAGCACGCCCGCCGCGGAGGCGATGAGGGCGGAGGGCACGGTGAGCAGGGGATAGAAGCCCGCCAGTTCAAACGGGTCGCACGCGGTGCGAAGGCGGGCGAAGAGCAGGGCGCACACGAAGGGGGGGACCAGCACCCCCAGGTTCAAGAGGGCGCTCGTGCCCAGGGCGCGGCCCACGGCGGTTCCGGGCAGGGCGGAGGCTTCCACCCCAGCGGGCCGGGGGGAGGCGCCGGTGAGGATGCGGCGCTCCTGGTGGGCGGCGGCGATGCCCGTCCCTCCTCCAAGCAGGCCGACGGCGATGGACAGGGCCAGGCCCAGTTCGAAGCCGGGGACCCCGAAGAGGGGGAGCAGGACGAGGGCCGACCCCCCACCGCCAAGCAGCAGCACGGTGGCCAGGACGGCTGGACGGCTCAACAGTGCGCGGGCACGGGGGAGGACTTGCCGCATGGCGTCCCCTATACTCCCCGGCCGCATGTCCGAACAGAAGAGCGGATCCGAACTGCGCACCCATGGTCGTGCGCCCATCGAGCTGAAGGTCGACTACAAGAAGCTCAATTCGTTCTTCGCTGACTACACGAAGAACATCAGCAAGGGCGGTACGTTCATCAAGACGAAGAAGCCACTGCCCATCGGCACGCGCTTCCTCTTCAAGCTGACGGTGCCGCACCGCGAGGCACCCTTCGAGTTGCTGGGCGAGGTCGTCTGGTCCAAGGCCGACGCGGAGGAGCCCGGCATGGGCATCCGCTTCATCTACAGCAGCGAGTCGCAGCGCGTGGACTTCGAGACGCTGGTGGAGCGGCTCATGTCCGACAGCCTGGGCTCCGAGCTGACCGAGAAGCTGCTCAACAAGCCCCTGCACCCCCAGCACCCATGAAGACGCGCCTGACGTGGGCACTGGCGGCGCTGGCCTTCGTGGGCGGCGCGTGTCAGGAAGCGCCCGCCGCGCCTCCGAAACCCGCCGCGCCCGCTCCGGCGCGTCCGAAGTCGAGGGACGTGGCGGCGGAGGACTACGTGATGCCGAATCTGCCGCGCGCGCACGTGCGGCTGAAGGATGCCTACGGAGGTGTGCACCGCGTGGAGGTGGAGGTGGCCGCCACGGGTGAGTCGCGCACGCGCGGGCTCATGTGGCGCAAGTCACTGGCCGCCGGGCAGGGCATGCTCTTCCTCTTCCCGGAGGAGGAGGTGCGCGGCTTCTGGATGCGCAACACGCTCATCCCGCTGGACATGCTGTTCATCACGTCCGAGGGCCGCGTCGTGGGCATCATCGAGAACGCGGAGCCGCGCACGCTGACGAACCGCACGGTGGGCATCCCCAGCCAGTACGTGCTGGAGGTGCCGGGCGGCTGGTGCCAGAAGAACGGCATCGTCCGGGGCGGCACGGCGGAGTTCGAGGGCGTGAGCACCCTCCCCATCACGCCGTGACCCCAGGCGAGGGCGCTACTTCAACGCGCCCGCCTGGAACAGGAACGTGCTGGTGTGCGTCTGCGCGGAGACGGCCTTCACGCGCTTGCGCAGGGCCGCGGCGACAGCGGACAGCTCCGCGGGGTGGGGGTGGGCGGACAGCCCGTGGTGGTCCACCACCGCGAGGCTCAGCGTCACCGGCACCGTGTTGCCCGCCGCGTCCTTCGCGGTGAAGCCTCCGCGCCGCAGGTCCTCCGGCCCGTAGAGCGGCACCTTCTCCGCGTCGAAGCGCTGGCAGAGCGTGCGCAGCACCTCCGGCACCACCGCGTTCGGGCACACGAGCACGAAGTCATCACCGCCCACGTGGCCCAGGTTCGAGCCCTCCGGCAGCAGGTGCAGGCACTCCGACAGGACGCTCGCCGTGTAGCGGATCACCCGGTCGCCCTGGAGGAACCCGTAGCGGTCGTTGTACGCCTCGAAGTGGTCCAGGTCCGCGTAGATGACCGTGAACGCGGGGCCCTGGAGCGCGGCGCGGATCCACCGTTCAATCATCCGGCTGCCGGGCAGGTCCGTGAGCGGATGCGCGCCCGTTGCCGCGTGCTGCTCCAGGTCCGAGGCCCGCGCGATGAGCTGCTTCATCGTCACCGTGCCCAGGAAGTGGCCCTTCGCGTCCGTCACCACCACCGGGTCGTAGACGGACTCAGGGGGACGCCGCATCGCCATGCGCGCCAGCGCCGTGATGGCTGTCGCGTCCTCCACCACCATCAGGGCCTCGCGAGGCCCCTCCGGAAGCGCGGACGCCGTGCTGACGGCGGCGCCTCCGAAGCGCGCGTAGAAGCTCCGCCGCGTCACCACCGCGTGCGGCTGCTCCCCGTCCAGCAACACGACGTGGTCCTCGCCAGGAGTGCGGCGGAAGAGCCGGTCCAGCTCCACCGCCTGCGCCGTCACCGGTGCGCACGGGGGACGGATGATCATGCTGCCCACCGTCTCGTCGTCTTCGTGCTCGCGGTGGTGCAGGGCGCGGATGGCCTCGCGGCAGCGCTCCGCGAAGTCCGCGCCCGGCCGCTGCGGAGAGCTGACGGGCCGCGCCAGCAGGTAGCCCTGCGCGTGCCGGATGCCCAGGCGCAGCAGCACCGCCAGCTCGTTCCACGTCTCCACGCCCTCGGCGATGAGCACCGCGTCCACGCGCTGCGCGAACGCCACCAGCGACTTCACCAGGTGCTGCCGGTACGTGTGCAGGTGGATGTCCCGCACCAGCGCCTGGTCCAACTTGATGAAGTCCGGCGCGCTGTGCACCAGCGTCACCAGCCCCGAGTGCCCCGCGCCGAAGTCATCCAGCGCGATGCCGAAGCCCTGCTCCGCGTACCGCCGCGCGAGCATGCGCAGCTGCTCCGTGTCCTCGAACGTGCTGCGCTCGGTGATTTCCAGCACCAGCTGCTGGGGACTCAGGCCGTGCTGGCGCAGGAGCTCCAGCGTGGACGCGCCGCCAAAGCGCTCGTCGCTCAGCACGTCCGGGCTGACGTTGAAGAAGAAGGGCCCGCGCCGCTGCGCCTCTGGCAGCGTGGCGATGCGGCGCACCGCCGCGGTCCAGCACGCGCGCTCCAGCTCGTAGGTGAAGCCTTCCACCCGCGCGCGGTTGAACAGCTCGTTGGGGGACTCCACCGGGCCCAGGCCTCGTGACAGCACCTCGTGGCCGAGCACCTCGCCGCTGAGCAGATCGACGATGGGTTGGAAGACGGTGGCGACCCTCGGCTCATCTCCGTTCCACAGCCAGGGGGGTGGCGGCGCGGGCTTGCTGGGGGAGGGCAGGCTCATGGCCCCCGAAATGTACCGCGCTCCGGCGCAAGCTTCAGGCCCCCCCTACCACCCGGCAGGGTCGAAATCGAAAGCGGACGCTTGCCGCAGGTGCGCCCGGGGAACTGGGGCGGGAGGCCTCCAGCGGCCCTCCCAGGTCCTATTCCCCCTGAATCCGCTGGATTTCCGGCACCTTGGCGGCCTCGGAGTCCATCGGAGCCGCATCCACGGGCGTCACCGGGGCCGCTTCCACCGGTCCGACCTGGGTCAGCGTCACCTGGGCCGCGACGGCGTCCATCGCCTGGCCTTCCTCTCCCTGGGCGGTCGAGAGGGCGCGGAACCGGCGGGCCATCGAGGCCAGCTCCGCCGCCTTCAGCTGGGCCTGACCGCTGCGCAGCGATAGCAGCGCCACGCGCGCACGCTCCAGCAGGGCCACCTCCGCGCGCAGCCTCGCGAGGATGCGCTCCCGCCGCTGGCGCATGTCCCCCAGCCGCTCCACCTCTTCCGCCAGCGACGCCGCAGCGGCCTCCAGCTGCCGGCGCGCCACCACGTCGGTGCTCGCGCGAGCGCTGCGCTCCAGGCTGTCGCGCTCCGCCTGCAGCTCCGCGGCGGCACGTTCTTCCAGTTGCGCCTCCACGCCAGCCCACTCGGACGCCAGCTCCACCGCGCCCTTCGTGATGCGCGCCAGCGTGCGGGCCAGCTCCTCGCGAGCGGGTTCCCGGGGCAGCTTCGCCAGGGACTGGCCGCATTGGCGGTAGAGGGTCAGCGCGCGTTCGGACTGCGTGAGGAAGTCCCCGGACAACTGGGGCAGCAGCTCCTCCGCGCGCGCCTCCACCGGGTCGGCCGTCAGGCCCAGGTGCGCGGAGATGGCGCCCAGTCCGACGAAGAGGCCCACGATGCCGCCCACCACCGCCGCCGCCAGCAGCGTGGGCGTGGACACGGACGCCAGCCGCACGGACAGGATGTTCGCCACCACGCCGCCCGCCAGCGTGAGCCCCGCGCCCAGCACGGCGCCCAGGCCATAGTGCACGAGGGTGGGGCGGGCCTCCGCGACCTGTCCCTCCTCGCCCAGGTCGTTGAGGCGGGCGCGCACCAGCAGGGCACCCGCGGCCGCGCCACTCGTGGCCACCGTCCACGCGGGCGACAGGCCCAGCCCATAGGGCAGGGCGACGAGCAGCAGCCCCAGGCCACTCAGGAGGCCCCGGTCCCACCGGTCGCCGCGCGCGCAGGCCACCACGACGGCCGCGGGCACCAGCCAGGTCAGCGGCACCGGCATGCCCGCGCGCAGGGTGAGCCACTGCACCAGCCCCGCCCCGGCGCCTGCGGCCAGCGCGCGCGTGACGGTGTGCTCGAAGGCTTCGCGGTGGTGGAATTGCAACACGGCGGCATTCATCGGGACACCCCGGGAACGGCCCCAAGGGCCGGGAATGTCCCTTCGAACGCGCGGCGCGCGAAAAGGGTCTACGCCTTCGGACGTGAAATCGGTCCCGGCTTTCCCTTCGTCACGCGGAGGTAGTCCGCCGGGGCGAGGACGAGCTGCGTCCCGCGCACCCCGGCCGACACGGCGACCGCGTCGAACAGCTCCAGCGTCTCATCCACGAAGACGGGGTAGTCCTTCTTGCCCCCCAGCGCGGTGACGCCGCCCCGGATGTAGCCCGTGAGCGGCTGCAATTCCTTCAAGGGGACGGTGTCCACCTTGCGGTCGCCGGACAGCCGCGCCAGGGCCTTCAGGTCCAGCTCCGCGTTGCCGGGCACCACCGCCATCAACACGCCGGTGCGGTCACCCTTGGCCACCAGCGTCTTGAACACCTGTTCGGCGGGCATGCCCACCTTGGCCGCCACCGTCTCCGCGGACAGGTCGTCCGGATCCACGTCGTAGTCGCGCAAGCTGTACGCGATGCCGAGCGAGTCCAGCAGCCGGGCGGCGTTCGTCTTCATGGGCGTTACATCCCCAGGGCGGTGGCGGCGGCCTTCACGCGCTGGAGCGCGTCCTCGGGCGAGGTGCCCACCGCGGACAGGTGGCCCATCTTGCGCCCCTTGCGCGCGTCGCGCTTGCCGTACAGGTGCAGCCGGACGCCGGGCAGCGCCAGCGCCTGCGCGAACCGGGGGCCGCCTTCCTGCAGCCACAAATCCCCCAGCAGGTTCACGATGGCCGCGGGGCGCACCACCTCCACGGAGCCCAGGGGCAGGTTGCACACCGCGCGCACGGCCTGCTCGAACTGGCTGGTGAGGCACGCCACCTCGGTCGAGTGGAAGCTGTTGTGCGGCCGGGGCGCCACCTCGTTCACCAGGAGCGACCCGTCACCCAGCAGGAACATCTCCACCACCAGCAGACCCTCCACCTTGAGCGCGGAGGTGATGTCGCGCGCCACCTGGGATGCCTGCGACAGCACGGGCTGCGGCAGCGGTCCCGGCAGGAGCGACCACGCGAGGATGCGCTCCTCGTGGTGGTTGAACGCGGGCGGGTACACCGCCAGCTGCCCATCCGGCCCGCGCGCCACCAGCACGGACAGCTCCGCCTTCAGGTCCAGCGCGGCCTCCACCACCACGGAGCGCTCACCCAGCTCCTTCCACGCGACGCCCGCCTCGGCGGCCGTCTTCACCTCGTACTGGCCGCGCCCGTCGTAGCCGCCCTCGCTGGACTTGATGAAGCACTTGCCGCCCAGCGCGGTGATGGCCGCGGACAGCTCCGCCTCCGAGTTCGCCTCGCGCCACGGCCCCAGCGGGAAGCCGCCCTTCGCGAGCCAGGCCTTCTGCCGGCCGCGGTGCTGCACCACCTCCAGCACGGAGGCGCCGGGCCGCATGGGCGCATGCCGCGACACCGCGTTGAGCGTGCCGAGCGACACCTTTTCAATCTCCAGCGTCACCACGTCGCACGAGCGCGCCAGGTCCTCCGCCGCCGCCGTGTCGGAGAAGGACGCGGTGATGCAGCGGTCCACCACGGAGCGGGACGGGCACGCCGAGTCCGGATCCAACGCCTGCACCTGGTAGCCCAGCGTGCGCGCCGCGAGCGCCATCATGCGCCCCAGCTGGCCACCGCCCAGGATGCCCAGCGTGCCGCCGGGAAGCACCATGGGGCCGCTCATCCCGACACCTCGCGCTGCGCCAGCACTTCATCCGTGCGGGCCTTGCGCCACGCGGCCAGCCGCTCGCGCACCTCCGGGTACTTCAGCGCCAGGATGGCCGCCGCGTGCAGCGCCGCGTTGGCGGCCCCCGGCTTGCCAATGGCCTGCGTGCCCACCGGGACGCCCTTGGGCATCTGCACGATGGAGAGCAGCGCGTCGAAGCCGGACAGCACCGTGGTGGGCATGGGCACGCCCAGCACGGGCAACAGCGTCTTGCTGGACACCATGCCGGGCAGGTGGGCCGCGCCGCCCGCCGCGGCGATGATGACGGACAGGCCGCGTCCTTCCGCGCTGGACGCGTACTCCATCATCCAGTCCGGCGTGCGGTGCGCGGACACGACGCGCACCTCGTGCGGGATGCGCAGCTCGGCGAGGATGTCGATCGCCGGTTGCAGGTGTTCGAGGTCGCTTCTGCCGCCCATGATGACCCCGACCCACGGGGTGCTCGCGCTCGCCGCCATGCTTGTCCGCGCCTCCAGTGCGCCCTGCTTCCAGGGGGTGAAGCCTGGAAGAACGCGGAGATAGGGCCACGCGATTCCGGAGGTCAACCGCGAAGATGTGACGTCGCGATGGCGGGCGGGCAGGGGGGCGGGCGCGGCCCCCTCGCACGCCCCCGGCCCGGCCCTGGGCTCTAGTACGTCGAGCCCATGCGCCCGAAGCTCTTGAGCGCCTTCACCTTGCTGTTCTTCACGGCGGCCTTCTGGGCCTCCTCGGTCTCCGCGTCGTCGTATTCCCGCATCGCGGCGCTCTGCTCGGCCTGATCCGCCGCCACCGCCGCCGCGCCCGCCACCTCGCCCGCCTCCATGAAGAGGGCCTGGTTCTGGGAGAGGTAGCCCTTCGCCTCGGCCTTCTTGCCCTGGCTCATGGCCTCCGCGGCCTTCTGGAGGTTCTGCGCGCTGCGGGCCCGGGCCGCGTACACCGTGGCCTCCTTGTCCTGGCGCTGGACGACCTCCTCACGCACGTCCGTGGCCACCGCGGCCAGCGTGGACTGGTCCTCCACGTTCTTGTGCACGAGCAGGTCCGTGTACGCGACCTTCAGCCCGGCCACCTGCACCGTCTGGCCCGCGGCGGTGCCCGTCACGTGGATGCGCGCCACCACGCGCTCCACCTGTCCCGCGGAGAAGTCCGGCAGCGCCACGCGCACGGTGCTGCCGGCCTGGTGCGCGCGGTAGCCCAGCACCTCGTCCAGCGTCGTGCCCGGGGGCAATTCGAAGGACAGCTCCACGTTGCGCGCCACCGCGGTGGTGGCCTGCTGCAGGTCGCGCTGGAAGAGGGTGGACAGCTTGCTTGCGTCCTCGAGGAAGCCGTACGCGCCGGCGCCGTACTCCGCGAACGCCTGCATCAGGTCCTCGTTGAAGTCCGTGCCCACGCCAATGGAGCTCACCGTGATGCCGGAGGCGCGGATCTCCTTCACCACGTTCTTGAGCCCCTCCTCGTCGGACACGCCTTCCGTGGGCTGGCCGTCGCTCATCAGGATGAGGCGGTTCACGGTGGCCATCCCGCCCATGGCGGACGCCAGCTGCGTGCGGCCCACGGACAAGCCCGCGCTGATGTTGGTGCCGCCGTCGTCCCAGATGCCGTCGATGAACTGGAGCATCCGCTCGCGGTTGCCGGAGGTGGCCGGCAGGGACGGCAGGCTCTTCACGTCACTGCCGTAGTGCACGATGGCTAGCCGGTCCTCGTCGCGCAGCAACGTGACCAGGTGCCGCGCGGCCTGCTTCGCCTGCTGGAGCTTGTAGCCGCTCATGGACCCGGACCGGTCGATGACCACCGCCAGGTTCACCGGGCTGCGCTTCGCGCCGGGCACCTCCGCGCCGGTGAGGTCCACCGTCACGTACGTCTCCGAGGAACCCACCGGCACGTACGGATGCGACAGCCGGCTCGTCACCTGGAGGCTGCCGGAGGACGAGCGCGGCCCCGGCGCCGGAACGGGCGGGGGAGGCGTGGGCGTCGTCACGACGACGTGCGGCGTGGGCGGGAGACCGCCCCGGTGGGGCATGCCCAGCACCAGCGCGGTGAGGGCAAGGCCACCAGCCAGGGCGAGGAACAGGACCGTACGATTCATGGCAGGACTCCAAAGGCGTTTGGAACGCGGGCCCTGCCTTTACGAACGGGGCGCGCGAAAAGGTCTAACCCTTTCGCGCGAGGCGACTGTTCAGTGCGCCGTTCAGGTGCCCTGGGCGGCCGGAGTCGCGCCCGCGCAGAAGTAGGGCGAGTTGTTCTCGCCGAAGGTGCGCCGGTAGAAGCCCTCGTCGGCGACCTTGATGGCGTCCAGCGTGTCCTGGTCCAGGAGCAGGGGACGGCACGTCATGCGCTCCTTGAGGCCCTCCTCCACGTCATCCACGGTGCGGGTGATCTCGCAGCCGGTGGTGGTGCCCTGCACGCACTCCTTGCTGCAGTAGCCGAAGGCGAACTCTTCCGGGTTCTCATTGCGGGGGCTCAGGTCGTCGCGCACGCAGACGAGGTCCTCGCAGTCCAGCGAACCGAAGGAGATGAAGTCCTGATCCACGGCGATGTCCTTCTCCCGGATCTCCACGAACTTGCGGCCCTGGGCTTCCTGCTCCGCGGCCGTGGCCTTGCGCACCAGGCGGCACTGCTTACCCAGTTCAGTGGTGACGTCGCAGCCTCCCAGCATCAGGACGGCGGACAGGAAGAGCGCGGATCGCACGAACATCTTTGAGACCTCTAGGAAGGATGGAAACAGGGCGCCTGGGGGGAGGACGCCGGAACCCCGAAACGGTAGCACACCGCTTCCTCACGCCAACCCCTGACCCACGGGGAGCGAGCGCAGTGGAATTGTGAAGGGATACGGGAGGAATACAGAGGAGGCAGGCGCATCGCGGTGGTTGATGGTTGGGAATACGACCGATAGGATGGGCGGGCTGATGTCATGCTGCCTTCCGGTGGCAGTACGTTCCCTCCCCCCACGGAGCGCCCGGACTTGAACCGCCCCACGCTGCTGCTTGCGCTGAGCCTGATGTGGCCCGCGCTGGCCCCCGCCCAGAACCAGGAAGGCATGGGCCTCGATCTCACCGAGGATGCCCAGGCCAAGCCTCCCGAAGAAAACCCCGCGCCGCCGCCGGACGAAGAAGCCCGCCCCGCGTCGCCGCCTGCCGCCAGCCCGGCGAAGGAAATCCCGGTCGAAGCGCTGATGCCGCTCACGGACATCACCCAGGACGACCGGGTGAAGAGCGTGCAGCGCAAGGTCTATTTGAAGAAGGGCCGCCTGGAGATCTCACCGTTCGTGAGCCTCTCCGTGAACGACCCCTTCTATTCGAAGTTCGGCGGCTCGCTCCGCGCGGCCTGGTACCTGTCGGACACGCTGGCCATCTCCGCGCGCGGTTCGCTGATGCAGGTGCTTCCGTCGGATGACGTCCGCACGGCGAAGCGCACCTTCAACGCCAAGATCTACAACTCCGTGCCGCAGTGGTCCGCCATGGGCGACCTGGAGTGGGCGCCGCTCTACGGCAAGGTGTCCTTCCTCAACTCCATCCTCCACTTCGACGGCTACCTCCTGGGCGGCATGGGCGTGGTGCGGACGGAGACCTCCGCGCTGCCCGACCGCGGCCTCAACCCGGCCTTCGACCTGGGCCTGGGCATGCGGTTCGTCACCAAGGACTTCCTGGCCGTCAACGTGGCCCTCATCAACACCTCCTATGTGGACCAGCCCCTGGGCAGCAGCAAGGGCGCCATCCAGAACGTCATGACCCTCAACGCGGGCATCTCCATCTTCCTGCCCCTCAAGTCGACGGGGAGGGAGTCCGAATGAAGCCCGCCTTCCGTCTGCTCCTGACCCTGTGCGCGGGCGTGCCCGCGCTCGCCTCCGCCGCCGACCAGGCGCCCGCGCCCGCTCCGGCCGCCGCGGCTCCGGCCACGCCTGCTCCGGCCCCGGCGACCCCGGCGCCGAAGACGGCGGCCAACTCGAACCCGCCCTCCACCTCCCAGGAGGAGGAGGCCGGCGACGTGTCCGAGGTGGACAAGGACGCCCTGGGGCCTCTTCGCGAGCGCATCCGGCCGGTGTCCGGCCACATGTTCCTCAAGAAGGGCCGCTTCGAAGTGAGCCCGTCCGCGTCCATCACCATCCGCGACGCGTTCTACAAGAAGTACATCTTCGGCGGCACCGTCACCTACTTCCCCATGGAGACGCTGGGCGTGGGCCTGCGCGGCGGCTACGCGCTGAACTCCGTGGCGGGCTCCGCGCAGATCTGCACCTTCACGCCGGGCGCGGGCGGTGACACCCGAGGCTGCCGCGCGCCCACCACGGGAGAGCTGGACGGGTATGCGCCCGGCCAGATGTCGCTCATGGGCGGCCTGGACGTCCAGTGGGCGCCCATCTACGGCAAGCTGTCGCTCCTGGCGGAGAAGTTCGTCCACTTCGACATGTACGGCGTCGTGGGCGCGTCCGTGGTCCAGTACAAGGGGCCGGCGGAGCCGCTGGCGGACGGCACGCCCGTCGCGGGCAGCAAGTCGTACCTCACGGGCGGCGGCAACGTGGGCGTCGGTCTGCGCTTCTTCTTCAACCGCTGGATGACGCTGCGCACGGAGCTGCGCGACATCATCTACGTGGAGAAGGGCCGGGAGCCCACGCCCACCTACCTCCGCAACCAGATCCTGTTCGAGCTGGGCCTGTCCTTCTTCTTCCCCTCCGGTTCCTAAAGACTCATGCGCACCCACCGGTTCCTCCGCCTCGCCGTCCTCGGGCTCACGCTCGCGTACACGGCCCCCACGCTGGCCCAGTCCTTTGAAGGGCTGGACCTGGCGGGCCAGTCGAAGAAGAAGAAGAAGGGGGCCTCTTCGAAGGCTTCCTCCAAGAAGAAGGTCACCAGCAAGCGCGGCAAGGGCAAGACGTCCGCTCCGGCGGAGGACACCGCTGAGTCCTCCAGCGCCACCAGCGAGCCCGCGCCCGCGGGCAACCCGGCCACGCCGCCCGCGGCCGTGACGACGACGCCCGCGCCCACCGCGATGCCCGCCGCGCCCGCCGCGAAGCCCGCTCCGTCCGCGAAGCCGGCGGCGCAGGGCAGCCCCGGCCTGGGCCTGGACCTCACGGGCGACAACGACAAGCCGCCCGCGCCCACCATGACGTTCGACGCGGTGGACGTGTCCGGCAAGACGGCGGACCGCCAGCGCCTGGACGCGGCCATCAGCCTGTTCAAGAACGACGAGTACGAGAAGGCCGCGATGGCGTCCCACGAGCTGTTGGGGGACCCCAAGCTCCAGGGCCTGCACGTCGAGGCGCGCTACGTGCTCGCCAAGTCGCTCTACCGCATGGGGCTGTACCACTCGTCGCTGGGCGAGTTCTCCAAGATCCTCGCGGCGGGCCCGTCCACGAAGTTCTTCAAGACGAGCCTGGAGTGGCTGTTCTTCATCAGCCGCAAGACGCAGAACGAGACGGTCATCCTGGATGAGATCGCCCGGTACGCGAACTACGAGTTCCCGGAGAAGTTCCGGAACGAGTTCCGCTACCTGCTGGCGCGCTACCACTTCGTGCGTGGCCGCGCGTTGGATCAGGTGGGCCAGACGGAGAACGCGGACAAGTCCTTCGAGGAAGTGAAGCGCCTGGCGCTGACCATTCCCCGCACGGATCCGTTCTACCCGCGCGCGAAGTACCTGGAGGGCCTGGCCTTCTTCCGCAACGGCACGAACCACAAGGACGCGGCGGCCAAGCGTGGCAACCCGGACGTCATGGCGTCGGTGGAGGCCATGAAGGAAGTGGTGCGCCTCACCCGTCCCATGGCGGGCCGCGGCGGCGAGCAGGCGAAGCTGGACAAGTCCCTGCGCGAACTGGCCTTCATGCAGCTGGCCCGCACGCACTACGGCATGCAGCAGAACCGCTTCTCCATCTTCTACTTGAACAAGGTGGAGCGCGGGAACACGCAGTGGCTGGAGGCCCTCTTCGAGTCCTCCTGGGCCAACTACCGCATCGGCCAGTACGAGCAGGCGCTGGGCAACCTCATCACCCTGTCGTCGCCCTTCTTCCGCGAGGAGTACTTCCCGGAGGCGCTCATCCTCAAGGCGGTCATCTATTACGAGAACTGCCGCTACCGCGAGTCCAACCTCATCCTCCAGGACTTCGAGCGCACCTACCTGCCCGTGCACGACGAGCTGGACGGGCTGGTGAAGAAGAACATGGACGCCTCCGAGTACTACACGGTGCTCGCGGACGTGCAGAAGAAGAACAAGGACGGCCTGGAGAAGAACGGCACGGACGTGCTCCTGGAGCGCATCCTGCGGCTGGCCCTCACGGATCAGGACCTGAAGAAGACCAACGACTCCATCCTGGAGCTCGAGGGTGAGATGGACCTGTTCGCCAACAAGGGCGACACGTTCAAGTACTCGGAGCTGACGAAGCAGCTCTTGGAAGAGCTCAAGGTCCAGCGCACCGGCCTCATCTCCAAGGCCGGCATCATGGCCAAGGGCAAGCTGGAGTCGGAGCTGAGCGCGCTCAAGCTGCTCCTGGCCAACGGCCTGCGCATCAAGTTCGAGACGACCACCAAGGAGAAGGAGTTCCTGGAGGAGCAGCTCAAGGCGGGCGGCCGCACGGCCATCGTCAAGAAGTACAAGTACTCCGTGGCGGTGGCGGACGATCAGCTCTACTGGCCCTACGAGGGCGAGTACTGGCGTGACGAACTGGGCACGTACCAGTACACGATGACCAAGGGCTGCATCGAGCGCGACACGGCCAACCGTCAAATCCAGTCCGCCGAGGCGATGTAGACGCCCCTCGCTGAGAGTGGGATTCTTCCCGGCCGCCGGAGCGCCCCGTACGCGCGCTCCGGCGGTCTTGTCTTTTCCAACGGTCCCCTCAGGGACGACGGGAGTGCGAAGTTGGCTCGGGAGGCGTCGCTGCGGGTGGTGTTCGGCATCGCCGTCCTGGACCTCATCGGGTTCGGCATCCTGATTCCGCAGCTGGGGGTGTACGGCGTGCGCTTTGGCGCCTCTCCCTTCGCGGTGGGCCTGCTCGTCGCGGTGTACTCGCTGATGCAGCTGGTGGCGGCGCCCGTGATGGGGCGGCTGTCGGACCGGTTCGGCCGGCGGCCGGTGCTGCTCATCTCGCAGGTGGGCTCACTGCTGGGCTACGTGCTCTTCGCCTTCGCGCACACGCTGCCCCTGTTGTTCCTGTCGCGCGTCATCGACGGCATCTCCGGCGGCAACGTGTCCACCGCGCAGGCGGTGGTGGCGGACATCACCAAGCCGCATGAGCGCGCGCGGGGCATGGGCATCATCGGCGCGGCGTTCGGCCTGGGCTTCGTGCTGGGGCCCGCGCTGGGCGGTGTCCTGGGCGCGTGGGGCGGCAACCTGGCCATCGGCCTGTTCGCGGCGGGACTGTCCGCCGTGAACCTGTTCAACACCTGGTTCTTCCTGCCGGAGACGCGCAAGGCCGACTCTCCGTCCGCCACCACGCGCACGCTGAAGGGCGCGATGTCCGCGTTGACGCTCCCCGTCGTGGGCCGGTGCGTGGTGCTGGTGCTGCTCTACACGGTGGCCTTCGCGCAGATGGAGGGCACCTTCTCCGTCTACCTGCTGACGCGCTTCCTCTCCTCCGGGCCGGTGCCGCTGGAGGGCGGGTGGCTGGTGCACGCGGTGCATCCGGACGCGGCCATCCTCAAGGAGGCGAGCCTGCGCTCCGGGGCGCTCTTCGCGGTGGTGGGCGTGCTGTCCGCGCTGGTGCAGGGCGGACTGATGCGCCGGCTGGTGGCGTCTGGTGGCTCGGGGGGCAGGGG
>NZ_RAWK01000117.1 GCF_003612165.1 Corallococcus aberystwythensis
TCCTTGGCGGTGGGGTAGCTGCCCGGCGTGGGCCGCGGAGCGCCAGCAGGGCGGCCCGCGCCCCACGCCGGGCAGCTACCCCACCGCCAAGGACGTGGCGAACATCGCCGCGATGAAGGACCCCGTCGCGCGCAACCTGGCCATCACCCAGGGCTACCACGACCTGTCCGACGCCGTGGGCACGCTGCTGGGCAAGGAGAACGCCAACTGGTCCACCTACGCGACGTGGGCCTCGAAGCAGGCCGGCGTGAGCATCCGCCAGGAGGACATGCCCAAGGCCTTCGTGGACGTCCTCAAGGGCGGCGGCGTCGTGGGCGCGGCCATCTCCAAGGTGGACGACTTCCTGCGCAAGCTGGGCCTGCCCGTCCTGCCCAAGGGTGACATCGCCAAGGCCGGCGCGGACGCGCTCGACAAGGTCAGCAAGGCCATTGGCGACGGCAACCAGTTCGTCTTCAAGGAGGTGGGCCACGAGTTCGCCCGCTTCGTGGAGACCTTCCAGGGGGACACCCAGATGGACCCCGCCAAGCTCCAGAAGTACCTGGACGGCTTCCCCAAGGACAAGCCGCTGCTCAAGGACGCCTTCGGCAACTACGCGAAGGCCATGTTCGAGAAGGACCCGAACAAGAAGGCGGAGCTCATGCTCCTGGCCAACGACACCGTGGGCCTGCACGAGCAGACCCAGCTCCAGGGCTACGTGGAGAAGGCGCTCAACGCGCCGGTGAAGGAGGTCTTCGCCAACGTCCTCAAGAAGAGCATCGAGACGGCCGCCAACGCGCTGCCCTTCCCCGCCAACCTCGCCGCCAAGGCCGCCATCAAGACGGGCGCGGTGGACCTGGCGACGAAGCCGCTGGTGGACGCGCTGGCCGGCACGTTCCGGGGCATCGCCACCGAGCACATGATGAAGCTCGCGGTGCCCGGCGGCGCGCTGAAGCTGGGCAACGACCTGCCGCCCCCTCCGGGCATGGAGTCCACGCTCTTCCCGCCGCACCTGCGCACCATCGAGGACCCGAAGCTGAAGGCGCTGCTGGCCCGCATGGACAAGACGCCCGACAGCCTCAAGGGCACCGCCGCGAAGGACTGGAGCAAGCTGGACCAGCGGATGAACTACATCGTGGACCTCTTCCGCTCGCGCCAGTCGGATCCGCACCTGTTCGACCAGCCCTTCGGCAAGGAGGCCCACTACCCCGTGGCGCCCTCCACGAAGCGCCAGGCCGCACCCGCGGTGTCGTAGGCGCCGCTCCCACCCCTGGGGAAGGCTCCGGGCCGTGAATGCGCGGCGGCAAGCTGCGTCCATCCTGGCATCCGACGCACTTGAAGGAGCCCCCCCATGGCGAAGTGGCTGCTGGCAACGATGGCGCTGTCCCTCCCGGCCCTGGCTCACGCAGGCGGTCCCCGCGGCAACAACCACCACGGGGAGCAGACCCGTGACCGGCAGGAGCTGCGGCAGGACGCGCGCGAGACCCGCGATGATCATCACGACCTGCGTCAGCTGGAGTCGCTGCTCGCCCGGTATGACTCCGCCCGCGGCCGCTCCGCGCGCCGCGACCTGCTCCAGGTGGAAGAGGAGCTGCGCGGCTACGTGGCGTCGGAGCTGAGCGAGTCCCGCCGCGAGCTGTCCCAGGACAAGAAGGAGGCGCGCACCAGCGCCCGCGAGGTGCGCTACGACGGCAACCGCCGCGACGACCGTCAGGACCACCGCGACGACGTGCGCGACGCCCGCCAGGAGTCCCGCACCCTCCAGCAGACGCGCTCCATCTCCCAGGAGCTCCACGGCCTCTACGGCCGTCTGGACAGCGGCAGCCTCTCGCGCAAGCGGATGCTCATCGCGGACCTGGTCCAGCTCGCTCGCGCCGAGCAGTCGCAGAACCGCCAGGAAGTCCGCGAGGACCGCCGCGAGGCCCGCGAGGACAGCGGCTGGCACTGACGGCGCGTCACGCGTCCTCGGCGGCGGTGAAGCCCTCCAGCCGCGCGATGCCCAGCTTCTTCATCCGGCTCTGCAGCGTGGACGGCTTGAGCCCCAGGAGCGCCGCCGCGCCGCCCTCGCCGTAGACGCGGCCCCGGGTGAGCGTGAGCACCCGCAGGATGTGCTCGCGCTGCACCGCCGCCAGCGTGGGCACCTTCGCCCCGGCGGGCAGCGGCGCCGGCGTCTCCTCCACCGGCGCCGGGCCCGACGCCTCCCGCGCGCGCTCCCCGCCCGGCAGATCGAAGGACTGCGCCGTCAGCTCCTGGCCCCGCGTGAGGATGGTGGCGCGCTCCAGCGCGTTCGCCAGCTCGCGCAGGTTGCCGGGCCACTCGTACGACGCCAGCCGCGCCAGCCCTGACGTGGACACCCGCATGCCCCGGCGGCCCGTGCGCTTCGCCTGCTCCTCCAGGAGGAACACGGTGAGCTGCGGCAGGTCCTCGCGCCGCTCGCGCAGGGGCGGCAGCCGCAGGGGGAAGACGCTCAAGCGGTAGAAGAGGTCCTCGCGGAAGCGCTTCTGCGCGATGGCCTGGTGCAGGTCCACGTGCGTCGCCGCGAGGATGCGCACGTCCGCGCGCACCGTCTTGTCACTGCCCACCGGCTCGAACGCCTTCTCCTGGAGCGCGCGCAACAGCTTCGCCTGCAGCTCCACCGGCAGTTCGCCAATCTCATCCAGCAGCAGCGTGCCCCCGTGCGCCATCTGGAAGCGGCCCGCCCGGTCGCGGTTCGCGCCGGTGAAGGCCCCCTTCACGTGGCCGAACAGCTCGCTCTCCAGGAGGCCCGCCGGAATCGCCGCGCAGTTGAGCGACACGAAGGGTTGATCCGCCCGCGAACTCCACCGGTGGATGGCCCGCGCCAGCCGCTCCTTGCCCGTGCCCGTCTCGCCGGTAATCAAGACCGGCGTGTCCGTCTCCGCCACCTGCCGCGCGCGGCGGGACAGGTCGCGCATCACCGGACTGAGTGACGTCTCCAGGATGCCCTCGGAGTCCCCGCCCAGCTGCGACTCCAGGAGCTTCGCGTGCTCGTGGTCCTGGCGGTGCAGCCGCTCTGCCGTCGCGCGCTGCTCCGCGCCCTGGAGCGCCGTGGCCAGCATCTGCCCGTAGACCTCCACCAGGTCCACCACCGGCTGCGCGTACGTTTCACACTGCGCGCGGTCCAGCGTCAGCACGCCGTAGCAGCGCTCCCCCGCGCACAAGGGCACCACCATGCACGCATGCCCCGCGGGGAGATCCAGCACCCCGTCGAACGGGTCACCGTCCCCGTGCGAGTGGTCCTCCTCCGTGAAGGCCCGCGCGCGCCGCGTCTCCAGCGCCTGCTTCAAGGAGGGGAAGTCCGCCAGCTGCAGTGAATGCTTGCGCACGGCCTGGTTGGCGAGCGGGCCTCGCGCCGCCACCGCCTCCAGCCGCCCCTCCTTGAGGAGGAACAGCGTGGCCAGGTCGAAGGGCACCACGCGCGTCAGCCAGTCCAATCCCCGACGGAGCAGCTCCCCCACCCCTTCTTCGGTGGTTGCCAGCTCGACCAGCTCCCGAGCATCCTGCGTCACTTCCGGGTGGCGCCCCATCAGTTCATCCGGCATGTGTTAGCGATAATAGCCGCCCACCGAAATTGCAGTGGCGAAAGGCACCGGGATTTCGTTATTCACCGTCCCGGCGCCACCGAACTGCCGGTGCTGATGTCCGGGGAGGACGTAACCCCCTGACATCAGGGCAATTGAAGCACTGGCACGGTGGATGCTTTACCCGGTAGCAACTCACAACCTCTGGGGTGGACCACGGTGGCCCGCCCCCCATCCCCAAGGAGTCGAAACCCATGCTGACCGTTGGCGACAAGCTTCCGAACTTCAAGCTGAAGGGCACCGTGAGCCTGGAGAAGAACAAGGAGTTCCAGGACATCTCCAACGACACGTACAAGGGCAAGTGGACCGTCCTGTTCGCGTGGCCGAAGGACTTCACGTTCATCTGCCCGACGGAGATCGCGGAGTTCGGCAAGCACAACAAGGACTTCCAGGACCGCGACGCGCAGGTGCTGGGTCTGTCCACCGACAGCGAGTTCGTGCACCACGCGTGGCGCACGCACCACCCGGACCTGAAGAACCTGCCCTTCCCCATGCTGGCGGACATCAAGCGCGAGCTGTCCAGCGCGCTGGGCATCCTGCACAAGGAAGAGGGCGTGGCCCTGCGCGCCACGTTCATCGCGGACCCCGAGGGCATCATCCGCCACGTGTCCGTGAACGACCTGTCCGTGGGCCGCAACGTCAAGGAGACCGTCCGCACGCTGGACGCGCTCCAGACCGACGAGCTGTGCCCGTGCAACTGGCAGAAGGGTGAGGAGACCCTCACCACGAAGCTGCAGAAGGCGGGGTAAGGCACCATGGCTTCGCTCGAAGTCGTCCGCAACGAGCTCGCGGACGCCCACAAGGACACCCGCCTCAACCTCTCCTCCGTGTTGGAGGGAGGCAGCCTCACCCCCGAGCAGCGTTGGGGGACGGCCGTGGCATGCGCCTTCGCCGCCCGGAACGAGCGGCTGAAGGAAGCCATCCTCAACGAGGCGAAGCAGGCACTGGGTGACAAGGCCACGCCGGTCCTCGAGGACGCGCGTGCAGCGGCCTCGCTGATGGCGATGAACAACGTCTTCTACCGATTCCGTCACATGGTCGGGAAGGAGTCGTACGCGACCAAGCGCGCCGGTCTGCGGATGAACCGGCTGGCCCAGGTGCTGACCAACAAGGTGGACTTCGAGCTGGTCTGCCTCGCGGTCAGCGCCATCAATGGCTGCGAGATGTGCATCCAGTCGCATGAGAAGGTCGTGCTGGAAGGCGGCCTGAGCGAGGAGCACGTGCACGATGCGGTCCGCATCGCGAGCGTCATCCACGCGGCGGCGGTCGGGCTGGAGTCCTAGCCCCCTCGTCGTTATCTCTGAGCTGTGATTGCGCCCTCCGGTGGATGACACCGGGGGGCGCTGTCTTTTCCTCTCACCCGAAAGGCATGTGTCCGTCATGGCCCTCTACAAGAGCCCGAGTCCCCTCTCCGAGCAGGCCCGCACCGCCATCGCCGCCACCCTCAATGAGCGGCTGTCGGACGGGTTGGATCTGCACTCGCAGATCAAGGTCGCCCACTGGAACATCAAGGGCCCGCAGTTCGCCGCGCTGCACCCGCTGTTCGAAACCTTCGCGGTGAGCCTGGCCAACCACAACGACTCCATCGCGGAGCGCGCGGTGACGCTGGGCGGGCGCGCGTACGGCACCAGCCGCCACGTGGGCAAGAACAGCCGCCTGCCGGAGTACCCGCAGGAGACGTCCCGCGACCTGGAGCACGTGAAGCTCCTGGCCGAGCGCATCGAGGTGTACCTCGCCGGCCTGCGCGAGAGCCGCACGGCGGTGGAAGGCCTCAAGGACACCGACACGGTGGACCTCTTCACGGGCATCATCACCGAGTTCGAGAAGCACGCCTGGTTCCTCAGGGCCTCCCTGGAGGGCTAAGGCGAAGGCCAGGGGCTGCACGTAAAGCAGGGGCGCGCTAGCGTGCTGTTCGTGAGCGACAGCGTCCCCCTGCATGCGTTTCGCACCGTGCCCCGCACGGGCGTCATCTTCGTCACCGCCGAGGCCACGCGCCGCGGCTACCGTCCCGGCGACCCGGACTGGTGCAACCTGGGCCAGGGGCAGCCGGAGACGGGGGATCTGCCCGGTGCTCCGCCGCGTGTGAACGCGGTGACGGTGGACATGGCGGACCAGGAGTACGCGCCCGTCGCGGGCCTCTGGGAGGTGCGCGAGGCCATCGCGGGGCTCTACAACCGGCTCTACCGCAAGGGCATGTCCAACCAGTACAGCGCGGAGAACGTGTGCCTGTCCGGCGGCGGCCGCGCGGCCCTCACCCGCGCCGCGGCCAGCCTGGGCCAGGTGAACCTGGGCCACTTCCTGCCGGACTACACCGCCTACGAAGAGCTGCTGGACGTCTTCAAGGCGTTCACCGCCATCCCCATCCTGCTGGAGGGCGAGCGCGGCTACGCCTTCACGCACGACGACCTGCGCCGGGAGATTCAAGGGCGCGGGCTGTCCGCCCTGCTCTTCTCCAACCCGTGCAACCCCACCGGCAAGCTGGTGCAGGGGGAGGAGCTGGCGCGGTGGGTGGGCGTGGCGCGCGAGCTGGAGTGCACGCTGCTCATCGACGAGTTCTATTCGCACTACATCTGGACGGGCCGCCCGGGCGTGCTGCCGGTGGAGAGCGCCGCGCGGTACGTGGAGGACGTGAACCGCGACCCGGTGGTGCTCTTCGACGGGCTCACCAAGAACTGGCGCTACCCGGGCTGGCGCATGACGTGGACGGTGGGGCCCAAGCAGGTCATCGACACGGTCTCCAGCGCGGGCAGCTTCCTGGACGGCGGAGGCAGCCGGCCCCTGCAGCGCGCGGCGATTCCCCTGCTCCAGGAGGACACGGTGGTGGCGGAGACGCGCGCCATCCACTCCACGTTCCGGGAGAAGCGGGACAGGTTCCACTCGCGGCTGGAGCGGCTGGGCATCCGCACGGACCGGGCGCCGGACGGGACGTTCTACGTCTGGGGCAACCTGTCCGGACTGCCCGCGCCGCTCAACGACGGCATGGCCTTCTTCCGCGCCGCGCTGGAGCATCAGGTCATCACCGTGCCGGGTGAGTTCTTCGACGTGAACCCGGGCAAGCGCCGCGCGCGGGCCTCGCGCTTCCGCAGCTACGTGCGCCTGTCCTTCGGCCCTTCGTGGGAGACGCTGGACAAGGCGCTCAACCGGCTGGAAGCGCTCGTGCTCAAGCACACGCCCGCCGCGCCGTAACGGCGGGCCCGCCCCCGGAAGCCTCAGGACTCCGGGGCCGGGTGCGACTGGAACTCCGCGGTGGCCATCACGTGCACCTTCTTGCGGTGGGACACGGGGAAGCCCAGCGCGGCCGTCCGCTTCACGCTGTAGCTGCCCGACGGGGCCATGGGCATCACGTCCTCGTTCCCGCCGCCGTAGCCGCCACCGTGGGGCCCCAGGGCCCGCGACTCCCAGGTGCGCTCGGAGAAGCGGTGCAGCCCTGCCAGCGTCACGCCCAGCCCAGCCGCCACGCGGCGCGCCTTCTTCACCGACTCGCGGGCCAGCGCCTCCAGCCAGTCCTGCCGGGCCTCTGGCTCGTGCGTGTAGCCCCACCGCATCTCGCGCAGCGTCGCCTGCTTCAGGCCGGACAGCGCCGCGAGCACGTCCCCCACCCGTGCCATGTCCACCAGGCGGATGCGCACCGTGTAGAGGGCGGACGAGGAGCGCGTGAGCAGCCCCTCCGTCGTCTCCGCCTGCACGGACTGGAGGGTGAAGGCCGTGGCCGGCACGCTCAGGTCCTCCATGAGGCGCACCAGCGCGGCCACCTCGCGAGCGTTGGTGAAGGCCGCGTTGCCGGTGAAGAACGAGGACGCCTTCACGTCCACCACCGCGTCCACGTGGTCCGCCTCCAGTTCGTGCTCGGCGGACAGCTCCACGACGATGATCCCCGACTCGGTTGCGGCTCGCTCCGGCATGCGTCTCCCTGGGCGTGACTGGAACGGCGAGTATAGGCCCACGACGGACACCGGACGGCGTGCCTATGCTCGCGCCACGACCATGCGACGCATCCCGTCCCGGCTGTGGCTGTTGTGCGCGCTGTACTTCGTGCAGGGGCTGCCCTTCGGCTTCCAGGTGACGGCGCTCCCCGTCTACCTGCGCTCGCAAGGCGTGTCGCTGGCCGCGCTGGGCTTCGCGGGCGCGCTGTCCCTGCCGTGGATGCTCAAGGCCCTGTGGGCGCCGCTGGTGGACCGCTACGGCTCCGCGCGCGTGGGGCGCAGGCGTTCGTGGATATTGCCCATGCAGGCGGGGCTCGCGCTCGCGTGCGTCGGGGCGGCCTTCGCCGCGAACCGGGACTCACTGCCGCTGCTGTTGGGCCTCATCTTCGTGATGAACCTCTTCGCCGCGACGCAGGACATCGCGGTGGACGGCTTCGCGGTGGACCTGCTGCGTCCGGACGAGCTGGGCCCGGGCAACACCGCGCAGGTCGTGGGCTACAAGCTGGGCATGCTCACCGGCGGCGGGCTGCTCGTGTGGGCCAGCGCGAGCATCGGCTGGTCCGGGCTGTTCCTCGTCATGGCGGCGCTGTGCCTGAGCGTCTTCACCGTCGTCCTGTTCGTGCGCGAGCCGCCCCCGCGCGAAACCGAAGGCCCGGAGTCACCGAAGCTGGACTGGCCCGCGCTCTGGGCCCGCATCAAGGGCGCGCTCACCGTGCCGGGCACCGGGTGGCTGCTGCTCTTCATCGGCACGTACAAGCTGGGCGAGACGATGTCCGACGTCCTCTACAAGCCCTTCCTCGTGGACGCGGGCTACACGGCCGGCCAGATTGGCCTGTGGGTGGGCACGTGGGGAACGGCCGCGTCACTCCTGGGGTCCACGTGCGGAGGGCTGCTCGCCGCGCGCCTGCCGCTGCTCCGGGCGGTGGCCATTACCGGCGCGCTGCGCCTGTTGCCGCTCGCGGGGCGGTGGCTGCTCACCCGGGCGGGCGTCAGCGACGCGGGCGTGCTGGGCGTCACCCTCACCGAGGAGTTCTTCGGCGGCGCGCTCACCACGGTGATGTTCGCGTTCATGATGTCGCGCACGGACCGGCGCATCGGCGCCACGCACTTCACGCTGCTGGCCAGCGTGGAGGTCGCGGGCAAGGCCCCCGCGGGTCCTCTAGCGGGGGTGCTCGCGGATCCGAGGTACGGCAACCTGGGCTACGCGAACGTGTTCCTGTTGGGCGTCGCGCTGTCCGCCGCGTTCCTCGCGCTGCTCGCGCCCCTGCGCCGCAGCGCGCCCACGCCCACGGCCGCACAGCCCGCTTCGTGAAGGTTTCCAGCCTCGTGACACGTTCCAACCCGGGCGTGTCACGGGGGCGTGCGTCATCAGGACCTCACGCCAGGCGTGTCAGGGAACCGTGGTACTGGCCACCGCGTCGTCCGCGGTTCTCCCCCTGAACACGCGCCCGTGCCACGGGCCGCGAAGGAAGAGGTTGCCCATGAAGACCCTGTCGATGACGTCGCTGCTGAGCGGTCTCGTGCTGTTCGCCGCTCCGGCGTTCGCCACGTCCACCACCAGCATCCCCGCCTTCGAGGCGAGCATCACCACGGCGCAAGGCCCCAACAGCCCTGGCGGCGCGACCCTCGTCCGCTCGGAGATCCGGGCCGCGCTGGAGGCGTTCATCTACGACACGGGCCCCATGGGCGTGGACAGCACCGAGCGCGGCCATCTCACCACCCGCCTCAACGACACGTCCTTCCAGCAGTCGCTGACGGGCACCGCGGCGAAGTACTTCGCGGACTTCTACGAACTGAACGACGCGACCTTCACAAGCCATCCGCTGTACCAGGGCTCCGTCGCCCAGACGCCCGCGTCGCTGTTTGGCGCCACGGGGCCGCTGGCGTCCAACGCGGACATCCGGGAGGGCTACATCCCCAACGGCCAGGGCATCGCCAACCAGACCACGCTGGCCACCGCGTTCACCACCTTCTTCGAACCGCCCGTCGGCCCCTTCCAGCCCATCACCGTGAAGGAGCTCATCGAGCGGCTCGGCACCACCTCCATCAAGGGCAGCACCCCCAGCGTGGACGAGGTGGAGGGGGCCGTGGCGTACATCACCCAGATTTCACGCAACAGCAACCGGCTCTACGTCGCGGACTGGACCTGCCGCCGGTGCAGCTTCTCGCCGTGGAACACGCGGGGCTATGTCATCGCGGCGGTGAGCACGGACCGCCGCTTCGTGCGCATGGTCTCCGTGTGGACGGCGGACTTCGGGAACGACTGATGCGACGCACCGTCGCGCAGCCCGCCCCGTGAAACATTCCAGGCTCGCGACACGGTCCATCACGGCTGTGTCACGGGCCGCGCGTGTCACTGGAACCTCGCGCGCGTCGTGTCAGGGGGGCGTGGTACTCGCCACGCCGTCGTTCGCGGTTCTCCCCCCTTGAATGAAGAGGTTCCGCATGAAGACCCTGTCCATGAAGTCGCTGGTGGGCGCGCTGATGCTGCTCTCCGCTCCGGCGTTCGCCGACTCCACCAGCATCTCCGCCTTCGAGGCGAGCATCACCACCGCGAAGAGCCCCAGCAGCCCTGGCGGCACGACCATCCTCCGCTCGGAGATCCGGACCGCGCTGAACGCGTTCCTCACCAACACCGGCGGCCCCACGGGCGTGGACACCACCGAGCGCGCCTACCTCACCACGCGCCTCGGCGACACGTCCTTCCAGCAGTCCATGACGGGCACCGCGGCGAAGTACTTCGCGGACTTCTACGAGGTGAACGACGCCACCACGCCTTACGCCCAGTGGTCCATGAACCCCGTCGCCCAGACGCCCGCGTCGCTGTACGGCGCCACCGGTCCGCTGGCCTCTTCCTCCACCATCCGTGAGGGCTTCATCCCCAACAACCAGGGGGTGGTGGCCAACCAGGCCATCCTGATGGAGGCATTCGGCAGCTTCGGTCCGCAGAGCGGCACCTTCGAGCCCATCATCGTGAAGGAGCTCCTCGCGCTGCTGAGCAGCCCCGCCGTGTTCGGCACGCCGACGGCGGATGAGGTGGAGGGCGCCCTGGCGTACATCACGGCGATCTCGCGCAACAGCAACCGCCTCTATTACACCCGCTGGAGCTGCCGGGGCTGCGGCGCGCCGGGCTACACGGCCGGCTACGTCGTCGCGGCGGTGAGCACCGACCGCCGCTTCGTGCGGATGGTCAACGTGATGACCGCCTCCAACTGAGCCTGAAGCACTGAAGCACCGCCGCCGTGAACGATTGCAGGCCCGTGACACGCGCCATCCCGGGCGTGTCACGGTCCGTGGTTCTCCCCCCTTTGAACGAGGTTCCCCATGAAGACCCTGTCGATGAAGTCGCTCCTGGGCGGTCTGATGCTGCTCGCCGCTCCGGCGTTCGCCGATTCCACCACCAGCATCCCCGCCTTCGAGGCGGCCATCACCACCGCGAAGAGCGCCAGCAGCCCCGGCGGAACGACCATCCTCCGCTCGGAGATCCGGAACGCGCTGGACGCGTTCTTCAACGACGTCGGCTATGGCGTGGACAGCGCCGAGCGCGCCCACCTCACCACCCGCCTCGGCGACACGTCCTTCCAGCAGTCCATGACGGGCACCGCGGCGAAGTACTTCGCGGACTTCTACGAGGTGAACGACACGCTCGTCACGGGCTACCCGCTGAACCTGTACCCCGTCGCCCAGACGCCCGCGGTGCTGTTCGGCGCCACCGGCTCGTTCTCTTACGCGCGCATCTACGAGGGCTACATCCCCAACGGCCAGGGCGTCGCCAACCAGCAGACGCTGGGCGAGGCGTTCAGCAACGCCTTCGGTCCGCAGGCCAGCATCTTCGAGCCCATCACCGTGCGGGAGCTCATCGGGCAGCTCAGCGCCTACAGCTACAACGAGGATGAGGTGGCGGGCGCGGTGGCCTACATCACGCAGATTTCGCGCAACAGCAACCGGCTCTACAGGACGGGCTGGAGCTGCCGCGGGTGCGGCGCGCCGGGCTACACGCAGGGCTTCGCCATCGCGGCCGTCAGCACGGACCGCCGCTTCGTGCGGATGATTTCCGTGACGACGTACGCGGACTGACGTGACGCACCGCCGCAAGCGCCCCGGGCATTCACCGGGTCGCTTGCGGTTCCCGCCGCCTCCGTTCATTGATGCGCGTCACACGCACCGGGTGGGCGGAAGCGCACGCTTCCGGCCCGGGCTTCACGCAGCAACGGGAGAGCGCACCATGGCGGAGATGAAGACGTATACGGGCGGTTGCCACTGTGGACAGGTCCGCTACGAGGCGACCACGGACCTGGCGCAGGTCATCACCTGCAACTGTTCCCTCTGCCACAAGCTGGGCTCGGTGCTGACGTTCGTCCCGCCGGAGCAGTTCAAGTCCCTTTCCGGCGCGGACGTGGTGAAGACCTACCAGTTCAACAAGAAGGTCATCAACCACCTGCACTGCCCCACCTGCGGCGTGGAGTCCTACGCCACCGGCAAGGGCCCGGACGGCAAGGAGATGTTCGCCGTCAACCTGCGCTGCGTGGACGGCGTGGACCTGTCCACGCTCCAGCCCTACGCCTACAACGGCCGGGACGCCTAGGCCCTCCGGGCGCGCCACACCAGGCCGCCAGCGACGAGGGCCGCCGCGGAAGGCGCGGCCCAGGGAAGCGACTTCCGCAACCGCTGCGCCCAGGCGTCCACCCGGTCCGCCAGACGCAGCAGCCTCCAGTGCCCTGGCGTGTGGTTCGGTCTGGCGGAGGCCGCCTTTTGGATCCAGCCGCTCAGCCCCTTCGGAGGCTGGGCGGTGCTGAACACCGGCACTTCCGGGGGGTGGAGCGCGATGGCCATGCGCACGCGCGCCAGCGGCTGGGACGCCGTCTCCATGGAGGCGCCCGGGCCGTGGTCGGGAGGAACCAACTCCACGACCTGCGCTGACTTCGCCTTGGCCCTGGCTCGCGGCTTCGCGGTGCCGTTCTTCGCGCGGTGCTGTCTCTGCGGTGTCTTCTGGGGCATCCCGTGCCTCCTGTTTTCTTCCTCCCTTACGAATGAGGACGCCCGCGCGGTCAGGCAAGGGACGGTGCGCTCCCGGCCCTCGCCCGGCTAGCTGCCCTCCGGCGGGGCGAAAGTTCCCACGGGCAGGTCCGCCGCGCGCCACAGGTACCAGCTCACCACGCTGCGATACGGGCGCCAGCGCTCGCCATACGCGAGGAGCGCCTTGGGCTTGGGCTGTTCCTTCAGGCCGTTGAGCACCATGAAGCCCTTGCGCACGCCGAAGTCGTCCACGGGGAGGATGTCCGGCCGGCCCAGGCGGAAGATGAGCAGCATCTCCACGGTCCACTGGCCAATGCCGCGCACCTGCGTGAGGTGTTCAATGAGGTCCGCGTCGGACATGCGGCACACGCGCGCGAGCGTCGGCACCGTGCCGTCCACCGTCTTGCGCGCCAGGTCCTGGATGGCCAACAGCTTGTTCGCGGACAGCCCGGCCTCGCGCAGCGTGGTGTCCGGCAGCGCGAGCAGCTTCTCCGGAGTGAAGGCCTTGCCCTTCCCCACCCGCTCGCAGACGCGCCCGAAGATGGTCGCCGCCGCGCGGCCGTGCAGCTGCTGGTAGACGATGGAGTGCGCCAGCGCCTCGAAGGGGCTGTGCAGCGGGCTCCGTTCGAAGCGGAACGGGCCCACCGTCTTGAACAGCGTGCCCAGCGTGGGGTCCGCGCGCACGAGGGCGCGGCGCACGGCGGGCGTGAAGGCATCCGGCAGCAACACGGGGGTGGAAACAGGAGCGCGCGGCATGGGCCGCATGCTGCCCGGCCCCGTGCCACGCGCAACCCCTGTCTTGCCTGGAACCGGCGCGCTAGATGGGCGCGGCGTGCTCCGTCTCCTCGGGCACGTCGTTGCGCGGCTCGCCCTCCATCAGCGCGTCGTATTCCTCCTCCAGCTGGACGCCCAGGTCATCGAGCTGATCCTTGGTGAGGATCTTCCGCGCGGCCTTGAAGAGGTCCTTCTCCTCCTCCTCGACGTGGTGCTCCACCTGCTCCTGGAGGACCTTCATCTTCGCGTCGAACTCCTCGTCGGCGGCGTCCATGGACAGGAGGTCCGCGATGAGGCGCTTGACGGAGAGGTGCTCCTCCACGGCCTCGCGCAGGTCGTCCTCCGTGTCGTCCTTCTTGATGGCCGGATACAGGTACAGCTCTTCAATCTTCGCGTGCGCCCCCAGCCGGTCGGCGATCTGCTCGAAGAGTTCCTGGCGCTGCTCGTCGTCGTGATCCGCCAGCTTCTCGTACTTCTTGAAGAGCTTGGACACCTCTTCATGCTGCTGCTTGATCAGCTCCAGCGCGTTCATTCGTGCCCCCGTGAATGAAATGGACGTGCTGATAGATGGGTGTGGGCTCGACCGAATGGAAGCCCCACCCCGGCGCACTTTTCACTTCACCGGAAGTTTGACGGACGACAGGTCCTTCACGGCGGGGCCGTTGAGCACGCGGCCGGTGGGGCTGAAGCGGCCGCCGTGGCAGGGGCAGTCCCAGGTGCGCTCCGCGTTGTTCCAGTGCACGTGGCAGCCCAGGTGCGTGCACACCGGGGACACCGCGTGCGCGGTGCCGTCCTCCTCGCGGTACACGGCCACCTTGCGGCCATCTACCTCCAATATCTTCGCCTCGCCCGGCTTGACGTCCGCCAGGTGGTGTCCGTCCGGCTTGGACAGCCGGTCCGCGACGAAGCGGAAGGCCACCTCCGCGTTCTCCTGGATGAAGTCCTTGGCGCCCGCCTTGGGCTTCACGCGGCCCGCGTCGTACAGCGCGGCGTAGGGGGTCTGGTTTCCGAGGATGAGGTCCGACACCACCATGCCCGCGAGCGTGCCGAACGTCATGCCCGTGCCGGAGAAGCCCGTGGCCACGTACACGTGGCGGCTGCCCACGTTGCGGCCGATATAGGGCAGCCCGTCCGCGGGCTCGATAACCTGGCCGGACCAGCGGTGGGTGATGCGCTTCACCGGCAGGCGCTCGCGCGTGTACGCCTCCAGCGCGGCGAAGCAGGAGGCGGTGTCCTCCTCGCCGCCGACCTTGTGGTCCTCGCCGCCCACGATGACGTAGGCCACGCGGTCCACCTGCTGCGTGCGGATGTAGTGATACGGGTCGCGGCTGTCGTAGTACTGGCCCGGCTCCAGCGGGCCCTCCAGCGGCGCCGCCACCGCGTAGGTGCGGTAGGGGTAGAGCTTCGTGTGCATGGCCACGCGGTTGAGCGGCGTGGTGGTGGCCTCCACCACGGCCCGGGCCGTCACGGTGCCCCGCTCCGTGACGACGCGGCAGGGCGTGCCGTCGTGGATGTCCACGACCTTGGTGTTCTCGAAGAGGTGGCAGCCGTCCCCCGGGATGCGGTCCACGAGCGCGAGGAGGTACTCGCGCGGGTGGAACAGCGCCTGGTCCTCCACGCGCAGCGCGCCCTTCACCGGGAAGGGCAGCGGCACCTCCTTGGTGAAGGAGGCCAGGAGCCCCGCCTGCCGCGCGGCGGACACCTCATGGAGCAGCTCCCGCAGCTCGGACTCCGTCTCCGCGTAGCGGTAGCCCGGCACGCGGGTGAAGCCGCAGTCGATGGAGAGCGTCTCCACCAGCGACGCAATCTGTTCAATGGCGGCCCGGCTGGAGGACGCGGCCAAGTGGGCGCCCTTCTCCCCGAAGTCCTTCAGGAGCGTGGTGTACGGCGTGTCCAGCAGCTCCGTGAGGTGCGCCGTCGTCTGTCCCGTCTGACCTGAGAGGACGCGGTGCATCTCCAGCACGGCCACCCTCTTGCCGGCACGCTTCAGCAGCCAGGCGGTCGTCAGGCCCGCGATGCCGCCGCCGATGATGGCTACATCCACGTCCAGGTCGCCTGGCAGGGAGGGGAAGTCCCGGGGCGGCGTCGTCACGGTCCAGAGGGATTTGTGCTGGCGCTCGTCGTTCATGACGGAAGGCTAGGAATCCGCCTCCCAGGGCATAAGCCACGCCTGCCGAGCCCCGCCCGGCCGGCTGCCCAGCTCGACGGGTGTACGCGACCCAACAGAGTCCCGCTCCGGGTGTTGGTCAGACAGGGGGCGGGCGCGAACGGTGCTGGGGTGCGGGGACGCCCGCGCGTTAGAACGGTCCCTGGACCCGAAGGTCCGCGCCGGGCGGACCCAAGGAGCATGCGCCGAATGCCCGTGGAACGCGTGGCTGGTGGGGCCAGCCTGGTGGACGTGCTGGACCGCCTGCTGGACAGGGGCTTGCGCTTCGACCCGCCGGCCCAGGAGGCCCTGGGCCGCGCGACGCCCCGCGACGGGGAGGCGCGCATCGTGGTGGCATTTTCGGAGGTCCGCACCGCAGACTCGCTGGAACGCGGCCGTTCCCCGCGTCCCCCTTCACCCGGAGCGTAAGGTCGTGGCGTCTCCAGCCCCGCTGCCCCCTGCCGAAGCAGATCCCGGGGCCCGCCTCGTGCTCACAGAGCACCTGCTCGCCTGCGAGTCCGCCGTCGCCTGTGCGCGAGCGGTCGTGGAGTGGCTCGCGCGAAGACATGGCGCTCCAGCCGCCTGTGTGGCGCCAGGGGATGGCGCTGGCGCCTCCGTGTGCCTGGCCAGCGAAGGGCTGACGGGCGTGCAGCAGACCGCGCTGGCCCGCGCCTGGGATGCGCCGGGCTCGCCGCTCTCCGCCTTCCGCACCCGCCCCGGGGCGCGCTGGCTGACTGCGGACGCGGTGGAGGGCGCGCTGATGCCGGGCGGTTTCCTGGCGGTGCCGCTGGGCCGCTCCGGAGCGCCCTCGGCCGCGCTGCTGGTGGTGGGGCTGCCCGGTCCCGCGGTCCCGGAGGACGTGGTGTGGGCGGCGTCGTGCCTGGGCCCGCCCCTGGCCCGCCAGCTGGCCTCCGATGCGCGGGCACCGCGCCGTCCGGAGCCGGACCGGCTGCTGCGCCGGGTCATCAACGCGGTGTCGGATCCAGTGCTGCTCACGGACACGGAGGGCACGCTGCTCTTCGCCAACGGCCGCGCGGAAGGACTGCTGGTGGCGGGCCCGGACGCGAGCCCCGGCCGCACGCGCGCGGTGGAGCTCAACCAGCGGCTGTTCCGGGAGACGCTCGCGCAGGGCGGGACGGCGGTGCACCGGCGCGAGGTGCCGCTGGTGGATCCGCTGGAGGGCATGGACCTGCTCTTCGAGCTGACCACCACGCCGGTGCTGGCCCCGGACGGGCCGTCCGTGGTGGTGAGCGTGCTGCGCAACCTGACGGACCTGGGCCGCGCCACGCAGGCGCTGGGCGAAAGCTACCGGCAGCTGCGCGCCACGGAGCGCGAGGCCCGCAGCGACCGCCACCGCCTGGACCGGGTGCTGGACTCGGTGGCGGACCCCATCATCCTGACCGACCCCACGGGCGGCATGGTGATGATGAACGACCCGGCCGAGCGCCTCTTCGCGTGGCCCCATGAACAGGGCACGGGAGGCGAGGGCACGGCGGACGAGCCCACGCTGCGCCGGGTGCGCTCCAACGACGCCCTCTTCGCGTCCTTCCTCGCCAACCTGCTGGGCCCGGTGAACGCGGGCGTGTCGCGCTGGAAGAGCCAGCTGACGCTGGACGACCCCGCCACCGGCACGCCCGTGCCCATGGAGGCCATGGCCAACAAGGTGCTGGGCGACGGGGGCGAATTGACGGGCATCGTCACCGTCTTCCACGACCGCACGGAGGTGCTGGAGCGGGCGCGGCTGCTGGAGCGCGTGAAGGAGGTCTCCAGCGAGCTGGAGGCGCGCGTGCAGTCCGCCACCGCGGAACTGGCGGAGCAGAACGAGAAGCTGCGCCGGCAGGCCATCCAGCTGGAGCAGGCGAGCGCGGCCAAGTCGCAGTTCCTGGCCAACATGTCGCACGAGTTCCGCACGCCGCTCAACGCCATCCTCGGCTACACGAACATGCTCCTGCAGGGCGTGTCCGGGGAGATGACGCCGCCGCAGCGCAGGAACCTCACGCGCATCGACTCCAACGGGCGGCACCTGTTGGAGGTCATCAATGAAATCCTGGACATCACCCGCATTGAAGCGGGGCGGATGCCGCTGCACCTGTCGGACTTCGGCATCCCGGAGCTGCTCCAGGAGGTGATGGCGGAGATGGACCCCATCATCGCGCGCAGCAAGCTGACGGTGGACACGCAGCTGGATGAAGGGCTGCCGGGCGTGTGGAGCGACCGACAGAAGGTGAAGCAGATCGTCCTCAACCTGTTGTCCAACGCGCTGAAGTTCACGCACGAGGGCGGCGTGCACGTGGCGGTGGAGTATCAGAATGCCACCGGCACCGTGGCCATCTCGGTGAAGGACACGGGGATTGGAATCGACGTGTCGAACCAGGAGAAGATCTTCGAGGACTTCCAGCAGGTGGACAGCTCGCCCACGCGGGCCTATGGGGGCACGGGCCTGGGCCTGTCCATCTGCCGCCGGCTGGCCGCGATGCTGGGGGGGCGCGTCTCCCTCCAGAGCGCCCCGGGCCAGGGTTCGACCTTCACCCTGCACTTTCCAAGACGCGCGAGACGGACATGACAAGCACCCCGGAAAAACCCAAACCGCTCGTGCTGGTGGTGGACGACTACCAGGATGCCCGGGAGATGTACGCGGAGTACCTGGAGTTCTCCGGCTTCCGCGTGGCGGAGGCGAAGAACGGCCAGGAGGCGTTGGACAAGGCCTTCGAGCTGGTGCCGGACGTCATCCTGATGGACCTGTCCCTGCCGGTGATGGACGGCTGGGAGGCGACGCGCCGGCTCAAGGGCGACGCGCGCACGAAGGGCATCCCCGTGGTGGCGCTCACGGGGCATGCGCTGAAGGGCCACTCGGAGGACGCGAACGAGGCCGGGTGTGACGCGTACGTCACCAAGCCGTGCCTGCCGGACGCGCTGGTGGACCAGGTGAAGAAGATGATTGCCCGGCGCGAGGCAGCCTCCACGCGCTGAACGCCGTTGTCTGCACGGAGGGGGCACGTCATGACGACGAAGACCCAGGCGGAGTCCTCGCGGGACGGACAGGCGCACTACCTCTACGGCGTCATGCGCGAGGACGGCGGATGGAAGCCGGACGTCGCGGGGCTGGGCGAGGCCCCGGTGCGCACGGTGCGCGAGGGAGGCCTCACGGCGCTGGTGTCCGACGTGGCGGGCCCGCGGGTGGTGCCCACGCGGGCGCACCTCTTGATGCACCAGCGCGTCACGGAGGCCGTGGTGCGCGAGCACACGCTGGTGCCGGTGGCCTTCGGGACGGTGCTGCCGTCGGAGGAGCGCGTGCGGGAGCTCTTGCGCGTGGCGCGCGCGCCGTTGACCCGGGCCCTGGCGGAGCTGGAGGGGCGGGTGGAGCTGGGGCTGAAGGTGTACTGCCACGGCGACGCGCTGACGCGCCGGTTGGTGGAGGAACAGCCGGCGCTGGAGCGAGGCGCCTCCGAACCCGAGGAGGACCACGAGGCGCGGCTGGAGGTGGCGCTGCGCGACTGCAACACCCGGGACCTGGGCGGGCTGAAAGCCGGCCTGCGGCCGCTGGCGGAGGCCACGCACGAGGCGCCGCCGCTGGGTGAGCGGATGCTGCTCAACGCGGCCTGGCTGGTGGACCGCACGCGGGTGGCCGCGTTCGAGGCGCGGCTGACGGCGCTGGTGGCGCGGCTGGACGCGTACACGTTCCGGTTCACGGGGCCGTGGCCGGCGTACAGCTTCGTGGACGTGCGGCTGGACGTGGAGCCGCCGGAGTCCGTCACGCCGTGAGCGTCAGCGCGGCGCGGTGAGCTTCACGGCGTCCTCGGCCAGCAGTTCCAGACCGCCGCCCATGCGCGCCCAGCCGGGGGTGTACTCCGTGCGCGCGTACCACGAGTTGTCGGACGCCTTCGCCATGGAGAGCTCGCCCACGGTCTTGCCGCCGCGCTGGTACTCCACGCGGAAGGAGGGCGTGGGGGCCGGGCCTGGAGGGGCCTCGCCCCGGCCCAGGAAGTCCACGGGTGTGAGGCGCCACAACCGGTCATGCCAGTTGCGGGCGAAGTCGTCCGGAGTGCCCGGGGCGTCCACGGGCGCCAGCTGCACGGCGCCGGGGGGCTTGCCGCTGGCGACGAAGGCGCGGGACGGGGTGCCGGTGGAGATGACGACGCGGTCGAAGCCGTCCACGTCGAAGGTGTGCAGGCGCCGGTCCACGAGCCGGCTGGCGGCGGCCTCCAGGTCCGTGAGCAGCGCGGGGCCAAGGAGGAAGACGTGCCCGTCGGACGTGCGCTGGAGGTAGGGCGCGCCCCAGCCCGAAGCGGGCGCGGCGAGGCGGAACGTCCTGGGTGTTCCATCGAAAGTAAGCGTCAGGCCGCGCTCCGTCTTCGCGAGGCCGATTTCGGCCAGCTTCGTGTCGTCCAGGACGCCCAGGTCCCGCTGCGCGCGCAGTGGAGCGAAGCGGGCGAACAGCTTCCGCGCCACGTCGTTGCCACGCAGCTCGCGGGGCGGAGGCACGGGGGCGGAAGTCCCCGCGTCGGTGGGGGCGTTTGCGAGCGCCCCTCCATCGGAGCCTGCGTCGGACGTCGCGCGGCCCAGCGCTCCCGCGTCGAGCGTGGCACTTCCCGCGTCATCGGATGCACGGGCGAGAACGCCTGCATCCATCACGGATTCAGCGCCCGGCTTCGCGGGCTTGTTGCCCAGACGGACCCAGACGGTGTCGCGGTCCTGTGCGTCGCGGAACAGCTCCACGAAGCGCGTCTCCTCGTCGTAGCGGATCCGGTCGAGCGCGCTCGCCTGCGCGTCCTCCACCGTCACCTCGCCCGGCGCACGCGAAGGCTCGCGCTGCCACACGAAGAACGCGGCCACGAGGGCCACGCCCGCCAGCACTCCCTGCACCGCCACATCGCGCGCCTTCATCGCGCACCTCCCGCCACCACGGTGCTCCGGGGCGCGCGCCGTCCGCGCCGCCGCGTCACGAAGAAGCCCACCGCCAGCACCACCACCGGCATCCCGAAGACCGTCGCGTAGAACCACACGACGTCCTGCGAGCGCGTGTGCTGCAACGGCACGTCCTCCTCGCTCGACGTCGCGCCGGAGAGCGCCTCCTCGCCAGAGAGCCAGCGCAGCGTGTCCACCGCGAGATACGCATTGCCCACGTTGCCCAGGATGCCGTCACCCAGCGCATCCGCGTCCGCCATCACCACCGCGCGTGGCGCGGGCTTCCCCTCCCCCACCGGCCGCTCCACCGCCACCACCAGCGGCCACGCCTTCGTGACCTCGCCGGTCTCCGGCTCGAAGTCACCATTGCGGTCCGCGAACGTCTCCCCGTGCGCGCGCACGCTCGTGTCCAGCAGCACGCCGGGCACCGGCGGGGACACCTGCTCCAGCGCCGTCGCTCCCGGGAACGCCACCGCGCCCTGCGAGCCCAGCGCGGACAGCGACGTCACCGACGGATGCGAGGAGAAGCTCGCCGTGCCCAGGTTGCCCCGGTCGCTCTGCTGGCGCGTGGTGCGGAAGTACACACGGTCATTCGCCAGCGGCACGCGCAGCGACTTGAGCCCCATCGGCTGGAGCAGCGGCTCCAGCGCCGCGCCATCCGGCTCCAGCGCAATCCACAGCCGCCCGCCCCGCTCCCAGTACTCGCGCAGCGCGGTGGCCTCCTCCGGCAGCAGCTCCCGCGTGGGCCCCAGCACCGCCACCATCGCCGCGTCACCCGGCACCGCCGTGCCCAACCCTTCCGCCACCGTGAGCGTGCGCACGTCCACGTTCTGCGCGCGCAGCAGCTCCTTGAACTGCGCCACCGAAGGCCGGGCCGCTTCACCCGGAACGGGCCGCGTGTCGGCGCGCTCCCCATGGCCTCCCGTGAGGTAGACGATGCGCCGGGGCTTCGCCACCGCCAGCAACCGCCGCTGCACCTCCGCGTCCAGCCGCTGGAGCTGACCGCGCGCACGCTCCGGATCCAGGCCCAGCGTGAGGACTTCCTTGCGGTCGCCCCGCGACAGCACCACGGAGCCGTTGCTGCTGACCCCCAGCGCCTTGCCGCGGGCGGGCTCCACCGCCTGGTCCAACGCCTCCACGCCCAGTTGCGGACTCTCCGGCTCCAGGTCGCGGAAGTACTGCCGCGCCGCCTCTCCCACTTCGTTCGCGGGCGGGAAGAAGAGCGTCACCTGCAAGGGCTCGTTGAGGCCGCGCACCAGCTTGCGCGTCGCATCGCCCGGCTTCGCGGTCCGGAAGTACGACAGGTCCCACGTCGCATCCGCCTGCGTGGCCACGTACGTCGCCGCGAACGCGAACACGACGACGAACGCCACGCCCAGACCGGAGAACAGCGCGCTCTTCACCCGGCCCGTCTCCGGCACCGGTGCCCGCGCCATCGCCACGAGCGCGGCCTCCACCATCGCCAGCGGCACGAGCGAGCACAGGAGCAGCGCCGGGAACAACACCGCCAGCACCGCCGACAGCTTCGGAGCGGAGCGCGACAGCGGCTCACCGAGGAGCGCCGTCCCCACGTCCCCCTTCACGAAGTAGAGCACCAGCGCGGCCAGCCCCACGACGTACAGCGTGAGCACCCACCGCTCCAGCGCGCGCCGCTCGGTGGGCGCGGCAATCATCCGCACCGCGCGCCACGCGGTCGCGGCCACCACCACGGCGGTGCCCAGCGCGGCCAGCGCTACGCGGCCGGAGCCCACGCCCAGCACCCGCTCCGCGAGGAATACAGCCATGAGCCCCGCGACGAACGCACCCGTCGCGGCAAGCCCCGTCCCGAAAGAGGCCGGCGTGCTCATCGCCACCTCCGCGCTTCCAGCACCCGTGTCGCCGCGAACAGCGCCACGTAGGTGACGACGAGGTAGTAGACGACGTCCCGCACGTGGATGAGCCCTGCCTGGAACGGGGGGAAGTGCTGGTTCCACAGCGACATGGCGCTGAAGACGTCCGACAGCGGCTGTTCGGTGATGCGCGCCAGCAGCCAGCACAGGATGAGCGCCACCAGCATCACCGCGGAGAAGATGGCCGCGAGCAGCTGGTTCTTCGCGAGCGACGACCCGAACGTACCCACCGCCAGCGACGCGCTGCCCAACAGCAGCAACCCCAGGTAGCCCGCCGCCACGTGCCCGAAGGACACCTTGCCGTTCACCAGCACCAGCAGCGGCATGTAGAGCGTGAGCAACAGGTACAGCGCCAGGAACGCGAGCCCCGCCAGGAACTTGCCCAGCACGATGTCCCGGTCCCGCACCGGCGACGCGTACAAGAGCGGCAGCGTGCCCGTCTGGCGCTCCTCCGCCAGCAGCCGCATGGACACGAGGATGGCCGCCACGATGGTGAAGCCGCTCGAGTAGTAGAAGAACCCGGACAGCACCTCCGCGGAGCGCTTGCTCGCGCCACCCAGGGCGTACGCGTTGAAGAACAGCCCGTTCACCGCGAGGAGGATGGCCAGGATGACGTAGCCGCTGAGCGTGCGCAGGTAGCCGGCCAGCTCGCGGCGAGCAATCAGGAGCGCCTTCACGCCCGCACCTCCTGCCCGTGCGTCAGGCGCAGGAAGAGCGCCTCCAGCTGTCCCTCGTTCGCGTCCAATCGCAGTAACTCCAGGCCCGCGCCCACCACCGCCCGCGCCACCTGGGGCCGCAGGTCCGGCGCCGCCGCGACCTTCATTTCCAGCACCCCGCCCGTTCCTTCCAGCACCTCCACCGCGCCGAAGCCCTGGAGCACTTCGAGCGCCCGAGCCCGGTCACCCCGCACCTCCAGCATGATGGACGGACCGCCCAGGCTTCGCGACAGCTCCTCTTCACTGCCCTGCGCCAGCAGCGTGCCCTTGTGGATGATGAGCAGCCGGTCACACGTCTGCGAAATCTCCGGGAGGATGTGGCTGGACACGAGCACCGTGTGCGCGCCCTTGAGGCCGCGGATGACGTCGCGCATCTCCACGATTTGAAGCGGATCCAGGCCGCTGGTCGGCTCGTCGAGGATGAGCAGCGAGGGCTTGTGCACCAGGGCCTGCGCCAGCCCCACGCGCTGGCGGTAGCCGTGGCTCAGCGTGGAGATGACCTCGCCGTGCACGTCGCGCAGGCCGGTCTTCTCCTCGGCCTCGCCCACGTGGGACGCGGTGGCCTTCGCGGGCACGTCGCGCAGCCGGGCGACGTAGGCCAGGTACTCGCCCACCGTCATCTCCTCGTAGACAGGGGGCACGTCCGGCAGGTAGCCGATGCGCTGGCGCACCTCATGGGACTGGCTCACCACGTCGTGCCCGTCGATGACGACGCGGCCCGAGGTGGGCAGCAGCACGCACCCGAGAATCTTGAGCGTCGTCGACTTGCCGGCGCCATTGAGGCCCAGGAAGCCGATGACCTCGCCCTGGCCGATGGTGAAGGCCAGGTCCCGGATGGCCGCGTGCTCGCCGTAGAACTTCGTCAGCCCTTCGACCTGGATCATCAGGACTCCTCGAAGCGAGGGGGAAGCGGCGCACTTCTGTCGCCCCTCCCGAGGAGTGTCAAGCCTGGGGCCTACCCGTGGCGGTATTCCGCGCCGTCGGTGGTCCGGCCCAGCGTGAAGCGCAGCGCGGCCTCCAGGTCGGGCAGGAGGAAGGGGAACCCGTGCGCCTGGGCCACCGTGGGCAGGGCATGGGTGCTGGACAGCAGGGTCTCCTCGCCCATCTGCCCGAACAGGGTCTTCACCACGGCAGCCGGCAGCGGGAACACGGCGGGCCGGTGGAGCACCCTGCCGAGCACCTTCGCCAGCTCCCCCTGCCGCACCGCGTTCGGAGACACGGCGTTGACGGGCCCCTGGATGGACGGGGTGAAGAGGGAGAACTGGATGAGGCCCAGCACGTCCTCCAGGGACACCCAGCTCATCCACTGGCGTCCGGAGGCCACGGGCCCGCCGCCGCCCGCCTGGGTCGCGAGCGCCAGCTTCGCCAGCGCCCCACCACGCGCGTCCAGCACCACGCCGATGCGCAGGTGCACCACGCGGATGCCCGCGGCTTCCGCGGGCGCGGTGGAAGCCTCCCACTGGCGCGTGACGTCCGCGAGGAAGCCATCGCCGCAGGACGAAGCTTCGGTGAGCTCCTCGTCGCCCCGGTTGCCGTAGTAGCCGACAGCGGACGCGCAGATGAACACGCGAGGCTTGCGGGTAGCACGGGCCAAGGTCTCCGACAGCAGGCGGGTGGTCTCCGTGCGGCTCTTGAGGAGCTCCTGCTTGCGCGCGTCGGTCCACCGGCCCTCGCCCACGTTGGCGCCGGACAGGTGCACCACGGCGTCCACGTCCTCCAGCCCCGCCGCGTCGATGGTGCCCTTGTCGGGAGCCCAGGCGATGTCCCCGCGCGCGGGGTTCGCACGGCCGCGCACCAGCCGCTTCACGCGGTGGCCGCCGGTGGTGAGGAACGCCGACAGCGCGGAGCCCAGCATGCCGGACGCGCCGCCAATGGCTACGGTGAGCGGCCCCTGGGATGCGAACGCGGCATGGCGGCGCAGGTCCGCGCGGGTGAGCGCATGGCGGTACGCGAACACGCGCTCCAGGCGCTTGCGCGCATAGCCGCCGCCGAAGGTGTCCCCGAGCGTCCCCACGGGCAGCTCATACTGGATGGCGTCCTCCAGGACGGAGGCCTGGGGCCCCGAGGGGTTCATGCGGTGGTCGTGGATCCACTTCGCGAACGGGCCTTCACGCTGGGTGTCCTGGAAGGAGGACCCCTCCACGTAGGCGGTGTGCTCCGCGACCAGGCGCTGGGGGATGGGGCCCAGGTGGAGCTTCACCACGACGCGGGCGCCGGGGCGGATGCCGTCGCCGGTGCGGTCCACGACCTCCGCCGTCTCCCAGGGGGGCGACAGGCGTTCGAAAGCTCCCTCGCGGGTGTGCCAGGAGAAGAGGTCGGCGGCGGGGACTGGCATCTGGCTGCGCGCATCGAAGACGTGCGACTTGCCCATGGTTTCTCCTGGGGAGACAGTGCGGCCCGAGCATGCTTACTCCCGACCTTCTCGACCGTGCAGTTGAATTGCTGCGACGCGGCGGTGTCATCGCCCTGCCAACAGAGACGGTCTACGGACTCGCGGCCAACGCCGAGGACGAGTTGGCCGTGCGTCGCGTCTTCGCCATCAAGGGCCGTCCGGCGACCCACCCGCTCATCGTCCACATCCCGGACGAGGAGTACCTGCCGGAGTGGGCCCGGGTGGTACCGGACGAAGCGAGGGCGCTGGCCAAGGCCTTCTGGCCGGGGCCGCTGACGCTGGTGCTGCCGCGCACGTCAAAGGCCACGGACGCCGTGACGGGAGGTCAGGACACGGTGGCCTTGCGAGTGCCCGGCCACTCCGTGGCGATGGAGGTGCTGGAGCGGCTGGGCGGAGGCGTGGCGGCTCCAAGCGCCAACCGCTTCGGCCGGGTGAGTCCGACGACGGCGGAGCACGTGCAGCGCGACCTGGGCAGCGAAGTGGACCTGGTGCTGGACGGAGGTCCGTCCACGGTGGGCGTGGAGTCGACCATCGTGGACCTGTCCTCCGGAGCGCCCGCGATTCTCAGGCCCGGAGGTCTGGCGACAGAGGACGTGGAGCGCGTGCTGGGTCGTACGGTGCCGGTGCGTACATCCACCACGGTGCGCGTGTCTGGATCGCTGGCGTCGCACTACGCCCCCAGGGCAGGCGTGGTGCTCGCGGAGCCGGATGAAGTCGTGCAACGCGTGGAAGCCCTGCGTGCACAGGGGTTGCGAGTCGGAGTCCTGGGGCCCGCGTCGCTGTCATTGCCTGACGATGTGCAGCGCTTCGACGTCCCTGGAGAACCGGCGCAGGCCGCGCGGGTCCTCTATGCGCGGCTGCGCGAAGCCGACGAACAGGGCCACGACGTGCTCGTGGCCTGTCTGCCCGCCGCGAGCGGCCTGGGCATCGCCGTGCGAGACCGGCTCTCCCGCGCGGCGGCGCCCCGCTAGGCGCCCTTCCGGACCGGCGCGGTCCCAACTGGTCCGACAGTCGGACCAGTTCGGGAAGTGCGCCGCCGACAGGGCAGCCCCCGCCGGGCTCTCCCCTTCTCATCGGTCGGGAGAGGTTTCACGTCCAACGGCTTGGGACGGCTCAGAGGTCCTTCACCAGGTCCTGCCGCGCCTTCGTGCTGTAGCGCCCGATGAGGTCCGCGCGTCTGGGTGCGTACTTCGCGGACTCGTACTGGATGGCCATGATGCTCCGGGACAGCAGTGACCACTGCGTCAGGTTCACGTGGCTTTCCAGCGTGGTCCAGCGGTTGAGCAGCTTGGGACGTGACTGGGAGGACAGCATGCTCTCTGTCGTCTGGACGGTCGCGGAGGCCTCCACGTTCTCGATGGGCGCCAGGTCCGCGGCGAAGCGGATGGGCAGCTTCTCCCACTTCAGCGCTCGCGCCACCTCGATGGGTGCCTTCGGCTCGCCATACTTGCGCGTGAGCAGGTCCCGCATCAGCGAGTGGAAGGTGCGCGGATCCGCCACGTCCGGGAAGAACACGTCCACCGCCGCCAGCCGGTTGTCCAGGAAGCCCAGCGACACCTCCGCCGGCACCTCCGCGATGGTGGCCTTCATCCGCAGGGTTCCATCCGGGCCCACGGCCGCCTCGGGCAGCTCCGCGCGCACCTCGTCCGGCGTCATCCCCCAGCGGACCGTCTGGAACCCCTCCGTGCTCCGGTAGGTCTTGTCCTGCGCGTCGCGAACCGCCTGCCGCCGATCCAGCGCGGTGGGCTTCCCCGACGCGCAACCCGCGGACACACCCAACACCGCCAGCAGCCCCAAAGCCCCAAGCTTCATCCCATTGCTCCATTCCAAGACACGGGCCTCTTCCCATGAAGGCCCTCAATCGCAGGCATCGCTCGCGATGCGCGCGGCATGCGGACATAGAGGATCACGGGGTGCGACGAAAGCCGGGTCACCGAACGCCCCAGGGGCTTGCGGTCAGCAGCCCAGGTCGCCCAGGCTCTCTTCCTGGAGAGGGGAACAACCGCATGGGCATCGCCACGGGGTGGTTATGGGTCGTCCTGGCCATGGCCTCCGGCGCGCCTCCGGACCCTTCCGCCGAAGCCGTGTGCGGCCTCACCGCGCTCTACACCGCCGAGCGCGCCTTCTTCGGAGAGAAGGATCGCCATGACCTGCGCCCCGCGGCTGTCGGCTTCCTTCCCCTCCCCTGCACCGACGGCACCCGGCCACCCTCCCCAGAATCCAACTCCGTTGGCGGCTGCCAGTTCCTCTTCACCGTCCTGGAGGCGAGCGGCGTCCCGGATCCGGTCCTGAGGCTCGAAGCCCGGGGCATGACGCCCGACACGCAGGACCTGCGCTTCCTCCTGGATGGCCGCGACGCCATCATCACCCGCGCGGGCTCCGAGGCTCGCGTGGAGCCGGTGGACTGTGAGGCCTGGGCGAAGCAAGCCGACCCACTCTTCCGCTATCACGCCATCGTCAGCGAGTTCGATTGCATTGGCGGCCCCTACGCCCCAAAGCACCCGTGCACCGAGGCCCTCACCCAACTGACGGGCCTCGCGCGCGAAGGCGTGGGTGTCGCGCGAATGGAATACGCCGCGCATCCCACCGCGCGCGAGCTGTACCCGCTGAGTCCCCCCACCCCCGCCATGCTTCTCTGCGGCGTCACCGCCACGCCCCAGCAGCGCGGCCAGCTCGTGGAACGCCTCGCACGGCAGAAGCAGCTGCTGGACGCGGTCCTCGCGCTCCACTGCCAGCCGGAAGGCCTGCGCGTGGCCCTCCCCCGCCTGTTCCAGGAGGGCGCCTGCCCGGGTCCCCAGTGTCTGGCATTGATGTCCCTGGCCCAGCGAATCCGCCTGCCAGAGCGGACCGGCATCCTGGAAGGCCGCGCGGGGCCCCTGGCCCAATGGCTGTGGGGCCAGCCCGCCGCCGTGCAGCGCGACTTCCTGTCACAGGCCGCGGGCCTTCCCTCCGACCGGATCGACGCACTCCTGCGCCTGCGCAAGGGTGAATGGCCGAGCATCCAGTCCTTCCAGGGGACCCTGTTCACCTCGCTGGAGAACGCGTGGTTCGACCAGGTCCGCCGTGAGCATCCCGGCCTCTCCACGCTGCAGGACATCGTCCTTGAGCTCCAGGAACAAGGCACCGCCAGCACCGCGGCGTTCAAGCGCTGGACCGAAGCCACTCCCTGCTCCGAGCTCACCCACGCCAACGACATGGCCCTGTCCGCAACGCGGCTGCTCGCCATCGCCAACACGGAGGTTCGCTGCCCGGCAGAGTCCCTCTACATCCTGTCCCGCCACGTCGCGCAGCTGCCGCCTGGGGAGCTCATCGACGTGCTCAGGCCGCTGCCCGTGGCGCGGATCGGCATGCTGCGCAATGAGTTGGGCCTCGGCGCCCCCGCGCGCGCCGAGGCCCTATTCGACTGGGTGATGGAGCGCGACCCCGGCCTGCTCGACGGACTGGCCGCCACGCCCGCCGTCGTGGCGAAGCTGCTCACCCCACCCCACGCGAACCGGCTGGGCGGACGCGAGGCCGTCCTCGACCTGCTGCTGGATTGGCAGCGGAGCCCGCGCATCGCCCCGACCTACGACGCCCTCCTCTTCGTGATGGCCGAGGCCCTCAAGGGCACGCCTTCCGCCGCGCGCGTCAGGAACGTCGCGGAGCGGAACCTCCCCCCCGAAGACCGGCGGCACTTGCTGTCCGGCATCCTGCAAGCCCCGGACGCACGCCTCCAGGCTGCCGCCGCTGCGGGAGCCTCGGTGTGGAAGCAATCCTCCGGCATCCCCGCCCCCGCGGCACGCGCCTGCCTGGCGGAGGCCCGCGTCACCCTGGACTGCATGGCCACCCAGTCCAGGCCCTTGGGCCCGCCCCCGCCAGGCAGGCGCGTGCCGCGGGGGCGGGGATGCCGGAGG